>NZ_JBIVLH010000072.1:0-1034 GCF_044751185.1 Streptomyces sp. NPDC088733 | reverse complement strand
TACATCTGGATCGACGGTACCGAGCCGACCGCGAAGCTGCGCTCGAAGACCAAGATCCTGGCCGACGGCGAGGCGCCGGGTGTCTGGGGCTTCGACGGGTCGAGCACGAACCAGGCCGTGGGCCACAGCTCGGACCGGGTGCTGAAGCCGGTGGCCGAGTACCCGGACCCGATCCGCGGCGAGGGCAACCTGCTGGTGCTGTGCGAGGTGTTCAACATCGACGGCACGCCGCACGAGTCCAACACCCGCGCGCTGCTGCGCCCGGTCGCCGAGCGGTTCGCCGCGCAGGAGCCGCTGTTCGGCATCGAGCAGGAGTACACGTTCTTCCAGGGCGGCCGCCCGCTCGGCTTCCCCGAGGGCGGTTACCCGGCCCCGCAGGGCGGCTACTACTGCGGCGTCGGCGCGGACGAGATCCACGGCCGCGAGGTCGTCGAGGCCCACCTGGACAACTGCCTGGCCGCGGGCCTGGGCATCTCCGGCATCAACGCCGAGGTCATGCCCGGCCAGTGGGAGTTCCAGGTCGGCCCGCTGTCCCCGCTCCAGGTCGCCGACCAGCTGTGGGTCGCGCGCTGGCTGCTCTACCGCACCGCCGAGGACTTCGGGATCTCCGCGACGCTGGACCCCAAGCCCGCCAAGGGCGACTGGAACGGCGCCGGCGCCCACACCAACTTCTCCACCAAGGCCATGCGCGAGGGCTACGACGCGATCATCGAGGCCGCCGAGTCCCTGGGCCGCGACGACAAGCCCGCCGAGCACATCCGCAACTACGGCGCCGGCGTCGAGGCCCGCCTGACCGGCGCCCACGAGACCGCCCCGTGGAGCGAGTACAGCTACGGCGTCTCCGACCGCGGCGCCTCCGTCCGCATCCCCTGGCAGGTCGAGGTCGACAAGAAGGGCTACATCGAGGACCGGCGCCCCAACGCCAACGTCGACCCCTACACCGTCACCCGCCTCATGGTCGACACCTGCTGCACCGCCCTGGAGAAGGCCGACCTCGTCTGACCAGCGGCTGCCGTCCGGCACCCACCGCTCCC
>NZ_JBIVLH010000071.1:0-1052 GCF_044751185.1 Streptomyces sp. NPDC088733 | reverse complement strand
CGGCATGTTCTCGAAGACGGTGGAGGTGTCGAAGAGTGTGGTGTGGCCGGTGAGTTGCTGGATTTCGGTGAGGGGGAGGTGGGTGTGGTCGATGAGTGCGGTCTGCTGGTCCTGGATGCGGGTGAGCAGGGTGGTGAGGGTGTCGGTGGGGTGGATGCGGGCGCGGACCGGGACGGTGTTCATGAGGAGTCCGACGATGTCTTCGACGCCGGGGAGCTCTGGGGGGCGGCCGGAGACGGTGGCGCCGAAGACGATGTCCTGTTTGCCGGTCATGCGGGCGAGGAGGATGGCCCAGGCGCCTTGGACGAGGGTGTTGAGGGTGAGTCCGGCCTTGCGGGCTGTGGTGGTGAGGTGGGTGGTGAGGTCTTCGGGGAGTTCTGTCACGACGATGTCGGGTGTGACGGTGGTGTGGGTGGTGTCGGCGGGGGCGATGAGGGTGGGTTCTTCGAGGCCGGCGAGTGCTTCTTGCCAGGCTGTCCGGGCTGCGTGGGGATCGCGGTCGGCGAGCCATCCGAGGTAGTCGGTGAAGGGGGTGACGTCGGGGAGGGTGTGGTCGTTGCCGTGGTGTGCGTAGAGGGTGAAGAGGTCGTCGAGGACGAGGGGTACGGACCAGCCGTCGAGCAGGATGTGATGGTTTGTCATCATCAGGATGTGGTGGTCGGCGGCGAGTCGGATCAGGGTGAAGCGCAGGAGTGGTGCCGAGGCCATGTCGAAGCGGCGGGTCTGGTCCTCGGCGAGGAGTCGTCGCAGTTCCTGCTGCTGGTGCGTGTCGTCCAGGGTGCTGAGGTCTGTTTCGTGCCAGGGCACGTCGATGTCTCGTGCGACGACCTGTACGGTCTGGCCGGATCGGCGCTGGAGGAAGGCGGTGCGCAGGACGGCGTGGCGCTGTGCGAGTGCCTGTGCCGCCCTTCGCATGTCCTGCGCTCGCAGCGGTCCCTCGATCCTCATGGCCGACTGGGTGATGTAGGGGTCCACGGTGCCCTCGTCGTACAAGGCGTGGAAGAGGAACCCCTCCTGCAACGGCGACAGAGGCAGAACCGCCTCAAAACCTG
>NZ_JBIVLH010000070.1:0-1081 GCF_044751185.1 Streptomyces sp. NPDC088733 | reverse complement strand
TGTATTGGCCCGGAGCGTTGTTGACGCGGCTGATCGGGGGCTTGCCTCCGAGTGCGGTGTGGCAGCGATGGTGGTTGTAGGTGTGGAGGAAGTCTGCCAGGGCTTTGGTGCGCTCTGCGTTTGAGGTGTAGGGCCGCAGGTAGGCCCACTCGTCGAGCAGGGTGCGGTTGAAGCGTTCGACCTTGCCGTTCGTTTGTGGCCGGTAGGGCCGGATCTTCTTGTGCACGATGCCGGTGGCGGTGAGGTTCTGGGAGAAGAGCTTGGACTTGTAGCAGGCGCCGTTGTCGGTCAGGACCCGTTCGACGGTGATGCCGTGTGTCTGGAAGAACGCGTTCGCCCGTTGCCAGAAGGCGATGGCGGTGTGCTGGCCCTCGTCGGGCAGGACCTCGCTGTAGGCCAGGCGGGAGTGGTCGTCGACGGCGGAGTGGATGTAGCTGTAGCCGATCACCGGCTTGCAGTTCTGCCGCTGGTTGGTGGTGGCTTGCCGGTTCCGGTCCCCTGCGGTCCTGCCCACGGTGCGCCAGCCGCCCCCGTCCGGGATGTTGCCCAGCTTCTTGATGTCGACGTGGACCAGCTCGCCCGGCCGGGTCCGTTCATAGCGGCGGATCGGCTCGCCGGTGGGTCGGTCCATCCAGGCCAGCCGGTGCATGCCGTGCCGGGTCAGGATCCGGTGCACCGTCGAGGCCGGCATCCCGAGAATCGGCCCGATCCGTGCCGGACCGAGCTTGCGAGTGGTCCGCAGGTGACAGACCCGGGCCTCCATAGCGGCCGGTGTGCGGTGCGGGACGGTGTGAGGCCTGCTCGTACGGTCGTACAGGCCGGCATCGCCCTCGGCCCGCCAGCGCCGGACCCACTTGTGAGCCGTTGCGCGCGATATACCCATCTCGGCCGCGACATGAGCGACCGGTCGGCCCGAGCAGACCCGTTCAACCAGCAGCCGCCTGCCGTGCACGGTCAGGCGGGCATTACGGTGGGACACGAAGACCTCCGGTGCGGTGCAGTCCTAGACAGCTCCACCACACCGGAGGTCTTCGCCGTGATCAAGACCCCGCAGATGTCAACAACGCTCGTGATCAATACA
>NZ_JBIVLH010000069.1:0-1225 GCF_044751185.1 Streptomyces sp. NPDC088733 | reverse complement strand
TAGCCCCGCTGGAACGGAAGAACGGCTGGACGCTGGCCGAACAGGCAGGTCACACAGGCCCGGACCGGATCCACCGGCTCTTGAACCGCATCGACTGGGACGCCGACGAGGTCCTTGATGACGTCCGGGACTACGTGGTCGAGCACCTCGGCGATCCGGAGGCGGTGCTGATCGTGGACGACACGGGCTTCCTGAAGAAGGGGGTCCGGTCGGCCGGAGTACAGCGGCAGTACTCCGGGACTGCCGGCCGCACCGAGAACTGCCAGGTGGGGGTCTTCCTCGCCTATGCCACCGACCGGGGCCGGACCTTGATCGACCGCAGGCTGTATCTGCCGACGTCGTGGACCGATGACCGTGACCGGTGCCGCCGGGCCGGCGTCGACGACACCGTAGGTTTCGAGACCAAGGTGGCGACGGCCAGGGCCATGGTCCGACGGGCAATCGCCGACAGGATTCCGTTCCGGTGGGTGACCGCGGATGCCGCCTACGGCTTCAGCAAGAGCTGGCGCACGGAACTGGAGCAAGCGGACATCTTCCACGTCATGGCCACCACCCGGCACGACACCGTCGTCACCCGCTGGGCCATGGACCACCCCGTCCATGACCTGTTCAACGGCCTGCCGCGGCAGAAGTGGAAACGCCGCTCGTGCGGCGAGGGCGCCCACGGGCCACGTGTCTTCGACTGGGCCCGCGTTGAAGTCCGTCCCTGGCATCGCGAAGACCGCCGGCATTGGGTCATCGCTCGTCGCAGCGTGAGCCGGCCGCAAGAGATCTCCTACTACATCGCCTATTGCCCGGCGCGCACCACACTGGACGAGTTGATTCGCATCGCCGGGTCCCGGTGGGCCGTGGAGGAGTGCTTCCAGACCGCGAAGGGCGAGTGCGGCCTGGACGAGTACCAGGTGCGCCGTTACGACGGTTGGCACCGCCACATGACGTTGGCCATGGCCACCCATGCCTGCCTGACCGTCCTGCGGGCCCGAGAGCTGGATACCGGGAAAGCAGAAACGGATCCTCCGGCCTCGTCCCCCTCAGCCTCCCCGAGCTCAGACGCCTGATCGCCCGTCTCACCGAACGCCGACCGGCCCCCATCGAGCACATCCTGCACTGGTCACATTGGCGACGCCGACGACAACACCAAGCCCGAATCAGCCACTACAAACGACGCGGTCACACACCACCCGAAGCTGCCCACCCGTCACGACAAAGACCGTTGCAGTACTAG
>NZ_JBIVLH010000068.1:0-1240 GCF_044751185.1 Streptomyces sp. NPDC088733 | reverse complement strand
CTAGTGCTGTGACCCCTTAGGTTTGCCGGGTTCACGCGGCTGGGGCGAGTGGGCGTCCGCCCCAGCGGATGCGCTTCTCGCTGCGGATGCGGGCGCGTTCTCGGCGTTGGGCGGTGAGGACGTCGGGGTGGCGGGCGTTGGTGTTGCGCCAGCGCAGGTAGGCGTGCAGGGCCCGGGTCTGGACGGTGTGGTTGGGGTGGTTCGAGTTGGCGATGGTGAACTGCCGCAGCGGCCCGAAGTGGGCTTCTATCGGGTTGGCCCAGGAGGCGTAGGTCGGGGTGAAGCACAGTTCGACCCGCTGCTTCTTCGCCCAGCGGCGGATCTGCTCGCCCTTGTGTGCGGACAGGTTGTCCAAGATCACGTAGATGGGGGCGCCGTCGGGCCGGGCCGCACGGATCGATTTCAATGCGGCCAGGGTGTTGGCGGCGCCCTTCTTGCGTCGGTTGACACCCCACAGGGCGTCGTCGCCGATCGAGTAGCAGCCGTGGAAGTACCGGACGCCGTGGGTGCGGTGGTAGGTCGCCGGCACCCGGTCGGGCTTGGTCCGCTCGGCCCAGCAGCTGCCACCGGCGGGCCGGATTCCCAGCGGACCGAATTCGTCGAACGCGAAAACGCGGTCGGGGAAGCGGTCCAGGACACGCTCGATCCGGTCGAGCTTGGTCTCACGCTCAGGGTCCGGCGATTCCTTCCAGGTCTTGGTGCGCTGGAAGGTGATCCCGCGGCGCAAGAGCAGCCGCCGTAATGTCTCGCGGCTGATCCGGATCACGCGGCCGTGGGCTTTCCGCAGGTAGGCGGCCAGTTTCCGGATGGACCAGCGGGTGAAGGGCTGGCCGAGTTTGGTCGGGCGGGTGGTGGCCGTCTGGATGACGAAGTCCTCGTCGTCAGGACTGAGCAGGCGGGGACGGCCTCCCGCCCACTGAGGGTTTAGGCAGGCCAGGCCGATCTCGTTGAACCGGTGGATCACGTCGCGGACGGTGTCCTCGTCGGCCTGGACCAGCTGGGCGATGACCGGCACCCGGTTCCCGCCGGCCGAGGCCAGCAGCATCATCGCGCGCCGGTAACGCACCGAGCTGGTGCTGCCGCGGCGCACGATCTGCTGCAGCTTCTGCCCCTCCTGATCGCTCAATCTGCGCACACGGACAGGCTCAGCCACCGCACCTCCAGCGGTCGGACCGGACGTCACCGAACATCCAACCGCCCCAACTGCCAACCCGGCGAACCTATGCGGTCACAGCACTAG
>NZ_JBIVLH010000067.1:0-1266 GCF_044751185.1 Streptomyces sp. NPDC088733 | reverse complement strand
TGACCTGCCCCACAGTTTGGGTTCCAGCTGCGGTGGCTAACTGGCGGCGGGGACGGTGTCTTGTGCGGAGAGTAGCTCGTACTCGATCGGGGTGCGGTAGCCCAGTGCTGAATGTCGTCTCTGGCGGTTGTAGAAGATCTCGATGTACTCGAAGATCGCGTTGGCCAGCTCGACCCGGGTCTTCCAGCGCTTGCGGTTGAGCAGCTCGATCTGCATGGAGGACCAGAACGACTCCATCATCGCGTTGTCCAGGCCGTCACCGACGGTGCCGAACGAAGGCAGGAGGCCGGCGGAGCGGATCCGTTCACCGAAGACCCAGGAGGTGAACTGGGTGCCGTGATCGGCGTGCACTATTCCGCCCGGCTGGGGGCGGCGGTTGCGGATGGCCATGTCCAGCGCGTTGACCACGAGGGAGGAGTCCTGCCGTGAGTCGATGGACCAGCCCACGATCCTGCGGCTGAACGCATCCAGGACTGCCGCGCAGTACACCCACCCTTCCCTGGTGCGGTGCTGCGTGATGTCGGTGACCCACAGCTCGTCGGGACGCAGCCGATGGAACTTCCGGTTGACCAGGTCCTCGGCGGTGACGACACCCCGCAGGCGCTTGATGCGCACCGGACCGGGCAGGCCGTGGATCCCGGCCTGTGTCATGAGCACCGACACGGTCCTGGCGCAGACCCGGATGCCCATGCCCAGGGTGAGCTCGGCGTGGATGCGGCGGTAGCCGTAAGTCCCGCGGGAAGCGACGTGAACCTCTCGGATCAGCCCGGTCAGCCAGTCCCGCCGTAGCTGCCGAGGAGTCGTCGGTATGCGCTTGTGCTTGTAATAGTTCTGCCGGGCGACACCAAGGATCCGGCAGCACCTGTTGACCGGGGCCCCGGCATCGACGAGTCGGTCGATCACCGGGTAGAGCCTTTTGGGGCCGGCTTGTCCTCGCCGAGGAACTTCGCCGTCTGCCGGACGATCGCCAACTCGGTTTCCAGCTCATGGATCCGCCGGCGAGCGGCCCGCAACTCAGCAGACTCGCTCGACGGCGTTCCCGGTCGCCGCCCGTTGTCGATGTCGTCTTGCCGCAACCACTTCGACAACGTGACGGGATGGATGCCGAGCTCCACCGCCGTCTGTTTGGCCTGCTTGCCGGCGCGGATCAGCGCGATGGCGCGCGCCCGGAACTCCGGAGGATAGGGACGAGGCATGACTGCCAGCCTTCCGTGAAGGGCTGTCAGTTAGCCACCAAAACTGGAACCTGAGAGGTGGGGCAGGTCA
>NZ_JBIVLH010000066.1:0-1406 GCF_044751185.1 Streptomyces sp. NPDC088733 | reverse complement strand
GTGCGGTACATGCGGGTGCCGGGGGGGCCGTAGGGGTTGGCGGGGAAGCGTTCGGCGGTGAGGGCGGGGCGGTTGAGGTAGCCGCGGGCGAGGCCTGGGCCGGCTACGTAGAGTTCGCCGGTGACTCCGGTGGGGGTGAGTTGGAGGGTGTTGTCGAGGATGTAGAGGTTGAGGTCGGGGATGGGTCGGCCGATGGTGCTGCCGGGGGTGGTGTCGAGGGTGTGGGGGGTGAGGTGGGCGTGGGTGACGTGGACGGTGGTTTCGGTGATCCCGTACATGTTGATCATGTCGGGTCCGTGGTGGGGGTGGTGGTGGTACCAGTCGCGGAGTTGGTTGGGGTCGAGTGCTTCGCCGCCGAAGATGACGGTGCGGAGGTTGGTGAGGGCGTTGGTGGGTGTTTCTTTTTCCTGGCGGAGGAGTTGGTAGAAGGCTGAGGGGGTTTGGTTGAGGACGGTGACGTTTTCGCGGGTGAGGAGTTCGAGGAAGTCGGCGGGTGATCTGCTGGTGTGGAAGGGGACGACGACGAGTCGGCCGCCGGTGAGGAGGGGGCCCCAGATTTCCCAGACGGAGAAGTCGAAGGCGTAGGAGTGGAAGACGGTCCAGATGTCGTGGTTGTTGAAGTGGAACCAGTGGTCGGTGGCGGTCATGAGGCGTATGACGTTGTGGTGGGGGACGATGACGCCCTTGGGTTGTCCTGTGGAGCCTGAGGTGTAGATGACGTAGGCGGGGTGTGTGGGTGTGAGGGGGGTGGGGCGGTGGGTGTCGGTGGGGTTGGTGTGGGGGTGGGGGTTGGTGTTGAGGTCGTCGAGGAGGAGGAAGGTGGTGTTGGGGGTGGGGGGGAGTTTTTGTTGGACTTGTCGGGTGGTGATGGTGAGTGCGGGTGTGGCGTCGTTGAGGATGTAGGTGATGCGTTCGGTGGGGTAGCTGGGGTCGATGGGGACGTATGCGGCGCCGGTTTTGAGGACGGCGAGGAGGGTGACGATCATTTGTGCTGAGCGTTCGAGGGCGACGGCGACGAACTGTTCGGGGCCGAGTCCCTTGGTGAGGAGGTGGTGGGCCAGGCGGTTGGCCTGGGTGTTGAGTTGGGTGTAGGTGAGGGTTTGTTCCTCGAAGACGACGGCGGTGGCGTCGGGGGTTCGGGTGGCCTGGGTCTGGATCAGTTCGGGGAGGGTGGTCCAGGGTGCGGGGGTGGGGGTGGTGTTCCACTCGGCCTGGAGTTCGGCGTGTTCCTGTGGGGAGAGGATGTCCACGCGGGCTGCGGGTGTGTTGGTGTCGGTGGTGAATGCTTCCAGGATGCGTTGGAGGCGGGTGGCCCACTGTTCGATGTCGTGGTGGGTGAACAGGTCGGGGCGGTAGCTGAGGGCCAGGCGCAGCCGGCTCCCCGGAAACGCCGTCAAACTGAGCGG
>NZ_JBIVLH010000065.1:0-1437 GCF_044751185.1 Streptomyces sp. NPDC088733 | reverse complement strand
TTAGAGCTCGTAACACGATCATGTGAATCGTCTCTGGTGGGCGTGTCCGGTGCGACGATTCCGCCGTTCGTGGGGTGTGAGCAGGAAGCCGTGGATCGTGGATGATGAGTTGTGGGCGCTGGTCGAGCCACTGCTGCCGAGGTGGCCGGAGCGGTCGCCGGGGCCGCGCCCGGTGGACGACCGAAAGTGCCTGCAGGGCGTCTTGTTCGTGCTGTTCAGCGGCATCGCGTGGCAGCAACTGCCGATGGAGCTGGGCTTCGGCTCGGGGCAGACCTGTTGGCGGCGCCTGATCCGGTGGCACAAGGCCGGCGTCTTCCGGGCCCTGCACCGGATACTCCTGGCCGAGCTGAACGCGGCCGGACAGATCGACTGGTCACGCGCCTGCGTGGACGCTTCCCACGTGAGGGCGAAAAGGGGGGCGAGGCGACCGGCCCGTCACCGGTCGACCGGGGCAAGACCGGCAGCAAACACCACTTGATCTGCGACGGAAACGGCACCCCGTTCGCGGTCATCACCACCGCGGCCAACGTCAACGACGTCACCCAGACCGTCCCCCTGGTCGACGGCATCCCGCCCATCGCCGGCCGCCCAGGACGCCCCCGCAGACGTCCCGACGCGCTCCTCGGCGACAAGGGCTACGACAGCAACCCACTCCGCCGGGAACTACGCAACCGCCGGATCCTGCCAGTGATCTCCCGCAAGGGCAGCCCGAACATCCAGAGCCTGGGCAAGCTCCGCTATGTCGTCGAGCAGACCTTCGCTCTGCTGCACCAATTCAAGCGTCTCGCAGTGCGCTGGGAACGACGCCTCGACCTCCACGACGGCCTGGTCTCCCTGGCCTGTGCCCTCGTCTGTTGGCGGCGGCTGAGGCATCGATAACCCCCGGGCAACCGTGTGCACGACAGCACGTGTTAGAGATCAGCGGTGACTTTCTACGAAGACTTGAGCCCCTACGCTGAGGAGCCAGAAGACACCTTCTGGGAGGGCGAGGGCACCCGAGTGGTGACCTTCACCCCCCGCTACACGCGGATCAACATCGGCTGGCTCGCGGCAGACCACCCCTTCGCCGTCGGCTCACCCCCTCCCGGCTTCGTGGAACAACTCGACCGCATCCTGCACGGCCAGTACGTCAACCCCGCCCTGGGCACGCACCCGTGCGAACTATGCGACACAGCAGACGACGCCACGCCTCGTGCGCCCCGCGGCGGCAGCGAGATCCGTGTCCCGGCCTCACCCACCGAGGTTTATGCCGCACCCTTCCTCATCAGCCACTACGTGCAAGCACACCGCTACCTCCCGCCGAGACCCTTCATCGACGCGGTGCTGGACTCCCACGACACCTGGCGCAACGGCCCCCCGGCCCCCTGGCTCCCTGACGACGCCCAGCGACTCGACTTCGAAGCCGGCGACTGAGCAAGATCGTGTTACGAGCTCTTA
>NZ_JBIVLH010000064.1:0-1761 GCF_044751185.1 Streptomyces sp. NPDC088733 | reverse complement strand
CTGGCCGTCGGCCAGATCTACCTGATGGCCAATCCCCTGCTGACCGAACCCCTGCGCCCCGAGCACATCAAGCCCCGGCTGCTCGGCCACTGGGGCACCTCACCGGGCCTGAACCTGGTGCACACCCACCTCAACCGCGTCATCGCCGCCCGCGGCCTGCACGCGCTGTGCGTCTGGGGCCCGGGCCACGGGGGACCCGCGGTGCTCGCGAACTCCTGGCTCGAGGGCAGCTACACCGAGACCTACCCGGACGTCACCCGGGACGCCGCCGGCATGGCCCGGCTGTTCCGGCAGTTCTCGTTCCCCGGTGGCGTGCCCAGCCACGTGGCCCCCGAGACCCCCGGCTCGATCCACGAGGGCGGCGAACTCGGCTACGCCCTCTCCCACGCGTACGGGGCCGCCTTCGACCACCCGGACCTGCTGGTCGCCTGCGTCATCGGCGACGGCGAGGCGGAGACGGGTCCGCTGGCGGCGTCGTGGCACTCCAACAAGTTCCTCGACCCCGTCCACGACGGCGCCGTCCTGCCGATCCTCCACCTGAACGGCTACAAGATCGCCAACCCGGCCGTGCTCGCCCGGCTCCCGGAGGCCGAGCTCGACGAACTGCTGCGCGGCTACGGCCACGACCCGCTCCACGTCACCGGCGACGACCCCCTGACCGTGCACGCCGCGATGGCCGACGCCATGGACACCGCCCTGGACCGCATCGCCCGCATCCAGCGCGCCGCCCGCGACAGCGGGGACGGCCCCGGCCCCGGGCGCCCGCGCTGGCCGATGATCGTCCTGCGCACCCCCAAGGGCTGGACCGGCCCGGCCGAGGTCGACGGGGTGCCGGTGGAGAACACCTGGCGCGCCCACCAGGTTCCCCTGTCCGGCGTCCGCGACAACCCCGCCCACCTGGCCCAACTGGAGGCATGGCTGCGGTCGTACCGGCCGGAGGAACTCTTCGACGACGAGGGCCGGCCGCACGGGCAGGTGCTCGACTGCGTGCCCTCGGGCGACCACCGGCTCGGCGCGACCCCGTACGCCAACGGCGGCCTGCTCCTGCGCGACCTACCGCTCCCCCCGCTGGAGCGCTTCGCCGCCGAGGCCGGCAAACCCGGCGCCACGCTGCACGAGCCGACCCGGGTCCTCGGGAGGCTGCTGGAGCAACTGATGGAGGCCACCGCCGAACGCCGCGACTTCCGTCTCGTCGGACCCGACGAGACCGCCTCCAACCGCCTGGACGCGGTCTACGAGGCGACGGGCAAGGCATGGCAGGCGCGGACACTGCCCGTGGACGAACACCTGGACCGGCACGGCCGCGTCATGGAGATCCTGTCCGAACACACCTGCCAGGGCTGGCTGGAGGGCTACCTCCTCACCGGCCGGCACGGACTGTTCTCCTGCTACGAGGCGTTCGCCCACATCGTCGACTCCATGGTCAACCAGCACATCAAATGGCTGCGGACCACCCGCGCGCTGCCCTGGCGCCGCCCCATCGCCTCCCTCAACTACCTCCTCACCTCGCACGTGTGGCGCCAGGACCACAACGGCTTCTCGCACCAGGACCCCGGCTTCATCGACCACGTCCTCAACAAGGCGCCCGAGGTGGTGAGGGTCTACCTGCCCCCGGACGCCAACACCCTGCTGGCCGTGACCGAGCGCTTCCTGCGCAGCCGCGACCACGTCAACGTGGTGGTCGCCGGGAAGCAGCCCTGCTTCGACTGGCTGGACCTGGAGGCCGCCCGCGCCCACACCGCGCGCGGCGCGGGCGTGTGG
>NZ_JBIVLH010000063.1:0-1905 GCF_044751185.1 Streptomyces sp. NPDC088733 | reverse complement strand
CGCCGCCAACACCGGGGAATGACCAACATCAACCGAAGCAACGGGGGTCACCTTTCACCCGTCGGAAGCGGCTCAGAATTCAGGCGTCGCCGACAATCAGCAGCCCCCATCGACCGCTGCAGTCACGACCCCGGCACGGGATGGAGCGCGGCGTCGGCACCAGCAAGCGGAGGACATGGCCGCGTGAGGGGCGGTTAAGCTGTCGCAATGACGGCTGATGTCCCCCTGGACGTAGAAGAAGAACGCTTCTGGCGTGCCTTGCAACGAGTGATTACCGCGTTGCCGAACACTCTGGACAAAGACCTTCTGAAGTCGACCGGGCTGACGCTGTCCGAGTACTCAGTCCTGATGTTCCTGTCCGAGGCAGAGAACCGTGAACTGCGGATGATCGATCTCGCCGAACTCACCCGCCTCTCGGCCAGCCGCATCTCCAGGGTGGTCGACGCCCTGAAAGCCCGTGGCTGGGTGACGAAACGGCGGCACGAGGTGGACGCCCGAGGAAGCGTGGCAAGCCTGACGCCCGAGGGAATGGAGCGCCTGGAAGGCGCCTATCCGTCGCTCCTGTCCAGTTCACGCAGGCGCGTCATGGACCACGTGAACCACGACTTTCTCTCGGGCATGGCCGTCCAGTTCGAGCGTGTCGCCGACTATCTCGGCTAGCGCGCATGTGCTCCGGACATCCGTTCTCGGCCCTGTTCTCCTTCCGCAACCGGAACAGCGTCCGTCTCAGGTGGATCCGTTCCGGCGGCCACCGTGCGGTCACCGGGACACACCTCATCTCATCACCCGGTGGCCGTTCCGGATCTCACGAGCTCACGCGGACGTGCTGTCGGTAGTGGCCGACCGGCGCGGCACGACCATTTTGGATGTGTCGAGCAGGACGAGCCCGGCCGACCCCAGCAGGGGCAGGACGGTCAGCTGCCACAGGCCGGCGCCGCCCCAGCCGAGCGCCTCGACCAGCCGCGCGAAGAGCAGCCCGGAGAAGGCCGCCGGCACGTAGTAAGTCAGCATGAACAGTCCCGAGCCCCGGCCGACCAGTTCGGGTCGCACCGCACGCTGCATCGCGGTGGTGCAGTTGGTGAAGAGGATGCCGCTGGCGAAGGCGCCCATGAGGAAGGCCAGGGCGTACTGGGCCGGGGCAGACGTGGCGTACTGGTAGATGAGCAGCGCGGTGCCGGAGGTGGTCACGAAGCCGACGGCCAGCAGGGAACGTTGGTTGACGTGGTCGCCGAGCCAGCCGGCCGGCAGCGCCATCGTGGCGCCGAAGCCGTAGCAGGAGATGGCAAGCGCCGCCTGCCCGGCGCCGAGTCCGAGGTGCTCGCGCAGGAACGTCGGATAGAGGCCGAGGAAGCCGTAGTTCACCAGCCCGGTCACCGCGCAGACGACACCCATGCCGAGCGTGTTGCGGTTGTACGGGCTTGCCGGCACGTGGCCGTAGCGGTCGGTCGACGTGCCGCCGCCGCTGCCGGTGACCGCCTCGGTCATGGTGCGGCTGACGGTGGCGAGGACAAGCAGGGCAATCCCCAGCCCGACGGCCGCGAATATGTAGAACGGGCCACGCCAGCCGCCCCAGGTGCCGGCAAGGCCGTTGCCGACCAGTGGGCCGAGGAAGACGCCCGCGCCGAAGGCGACGCCGACGACTCCGGCGGCGACCGCCCGGCGGTGGAAGAAGAAGGCGCCGACGACGGCGTACAGGGCGGTGGCCTGCATGCCCTCACCCACGCCGGAGACCAGCCGGTAGACACCCATGTCGGCGAACCCGCCGGCGAGCGGGATGGCCAGGGTGCCCATGGAGTAGACGGCGACGCTCAGGACTAGGGTCCGTCTTCAAAGATCATCGGGTGGTGGATCATGGTGGGGTGATACGTCGCCATGAACTCACCGACCGGGAGTGGGAGTTGCTCG
>NZ_JBIVLH010000062.1:0-2222 GCF_044751185.1 Streptomyces sp. NPDC088733 | reverse complement strand
TGTCGGCGACGGCTGAAAAGTGGACCGGTAGCGACGCTTGAAAGTTGACCCCCTTCAGGGGTCTGGCTCGTTGAGTCAGGCCGGGAGGAGTGGTGATCAGCGTGGAGGACTGGGCGGAGATTCGCCGGCTTCATCGGACCGAGCAGATGCCGGTGCGGGCGATCGCGAGGAAGCTGGGGATCGCGAGGAACACCGTCCGCAGGGCCATCGCGGACGACGCGCCGCCGAAGTACCAGCGGGCGCCGAAGGGCTCGATCGTGGATGCGGTCGAGCCGCAGATCCGAGAACTGCTCGAGCAGTGGCCGCAGATGCCGGCGACGGTGATTGCCGAGCGGATCGGCTGGGACCGCGGCCTGACCGTGCTCAAGGACCGGGTCCGGGACCTGCGGCCGGCCTATCGCCCGGCGGATCCGGCTTCGCGGACGGTCTATGAGCCGGGCGAGATCGGTCAGTGCGACCTGTGGTTCCCGCCCGCCGACATCCCGCTCGGCTTCGGGCAGGTCGGACGGCCGCCGGTGCTGGTCATGGTCGCGGGCTATTCGCGGTGGATCACCGCGCGGATGCTGCCCTCACGGTCCGCGGCGGACTTGATCGCCGGGCACTGGCGGCTGCTGACCGAGCTGGGAGCCGTTCCGAGGGTGCTGGTCTGGGACAACGAGGGAGCCGTCGGCTCCTGGCGGCCCGGTGGCCCGCAACTCACCGACGATTTCGCCGCGTTCGCCGGATTGCTGGGCATCAAGTTCCTGCTCTGCAAGCCCCGTGATCCCGAAGCCAAGGGCCTGGTCGAGCGGGCCAACGGCTATCTGGAGACGTCGTTCCTGCCCGGGCGGGTGTTCACCTCACCGGCGGACTTCAACGTCCAGCTCGCCGATTGGCTGACCAAGGCCAACCGGCGCATCCACCGCACCTTGCAGGCCCGCCCGTCGGACCGGCTCGAGGCCGATCGCTCCCGCATGCTCACTCTGCCGCCGATCGCCCCTCCGGGCTGGTGGAAGGCGTCGCTGCGGCTGCCGCGGGACCACTATGTCCGCCTGGACACTTGCGACTACTCGGTCCATCCACTGGCAGTCGGCCGCCGCATCGAGGTCGCCGCCGACCTGGACCAGGTCCTGGTGACCTGCGACGGCGTCGAGGTCGCCCGCCATGCCCGCAGCTGGGCCCGGCATCAGACCATCACCGATCCCGATCACGCGGCGGCTGCCGCGGCCGCCCGCAAGGCCGCCGCGGACAACAAGCCGGCACCGACGGTGACCACCGAGGTCGAGGAACGGTCGCTGGACACCTACGACCGGATCTTCGGCGTCATCGACGGCGGACTGAGCACCGGTGAAGGGGCCGCGTGATGAGCACGTCGAACGTCACGAACACAGCCAGGACCTTCCGCGATGTCGGCTCCGAACTGATCTATCTGACAAAGGCCTTGAAGGCCCCGGCCCTGCGGGACGCGGCTGTCCGGCTCGCCGAGCGAGCCCGCGATGAGGGCTGGAGCCACGAGGAGTATCTGGCCGCCTGTCTGCAGCGGGAGGTCGCCGCCCGCGACTCCCACGGCGCCGAAGGCCGCGTCCGGGCAGCCCGCTTCCCCTCCCGCAAATCGCTGGAGGACTTCGACTTCGACCATCAGCGGTCCGTGAAACGCGAGGTCATCGCCCATCTGGGAACCCTGGACTTCGTCGTCGGGAAGGAGAACGTGATCTTCCTCGGACCACCCGGCACCGGCAAGACCCACCTCGCCGCGGGCCTGGGCATCCGGGCCTGTCAGGCCGGCCACCGAGTCGCCTTCGCCACCGCCGCCCAGTGGGTCACCCGCCTCGCCGAAGCCCACCACGTCGGCCGTCTCAGCGACGAGCTGACCCGGCTGGGACGGATCCCGCTGATCGTGGTCGACGAGGTCGGCTACATCCCCTTCGAACCCGAAGCCGCGAACCTCTTCTTCCAGTTCATCTCAGGCCGCTACGAACGCGCCTCCGTGATCGTGACCAGCAACAAACCCTTCGGACGGTGGGGCGAAGTCTTCGGCGACGACACCGTCGCCGCCGCAATGATCGACCGCCTCGTCCACCACGCCGAAGTCATCTCGCTCAAGGGCGACAGCTACCGCATGCGCGGCCGCGACCTCGGACGGGTTCCCGCCGCCAACACCGGGGAATGACCAACATCAACCGAAGCAACGGGGGTCACCTTTCACCCGTCGGAAGCGGCTCAGAATTCAGGCGTCGCCGACA
>NZ_JBIVLH010000061.1:0-2822 GCF_044751185.1 Streptomyces sp. NPDC088733 | reverse complement strand
ACCGGCTCGCATCAGACAGCACCACATCCCACCCCATGCCCACCTCAACGAGCCCGCTGCCCACCCGTCACGGCAAAGACCGTTGCAGTACTAGTCCGGCGACACCGGCGAGACGGCCGGGGCTGCCGAAGGCCTCCATGTCCCCGCCGGTGCAGGCGATGAACTCGGCGCCGAGCAGGGTGCCGATGCCGGGCATGCTGGTAATGACCTCAGCGTGCTGGTGCTTGCGGAACCGGGCCTCGATCGCTGCGTCGGTGCGAGCGATCTCTCCGTCCAGGGCCATCACCGCCCGCGCGAGGGTGTGCACCATGGCGGCCGCCGTCCTCTCGCCGGGAACCGCCGTGTGCTGAGCCTGTGCCGCCTCGACGGCGACCGCCGCCACTGCCGGCGCGCTGCGGACCTTGCGGTTCGACAGTCAACTCGCCAGCCGTGACTGGCCGATGCGGCGCAGCGCCGCTGGGGTCTGGTAACCCGTCAGCAGGACGAGTGCGGCCTTGGAGGTGCTGTAGTCGAAGGCACGTTCCAGAGCGGGGAAGTACTCCAGGATCTGGGCTCGGAGCCGGTTGATCGCTCTGGTGCGGTCGGCGGTGAGGTCGTAGCGGCGGGCGGTGAGGATCCGCAGGTCGATCGCGATCTCGTCCCACTCCTGCAAAGGCTGCAGGTCACGGCGCATTCGGGCCTGGTCTGCAATGACGTAGGCGTCCTTCGCGTCGGTCTTCCCGTCACCGCGGTAGGAACCGGAGGCGTGATGCACCGTCCTGCCCGGGATGTAGAGGAGTCGCTGCCCGTGTCCAGTAAGCAGCGCGATCAATAGCGCGGCCCCGCCGGCGTTCAAGTCGACCGCCCACGTCACCGGGTGGCCGTCGGCCAGGTCCAGCACGTCACTCATCAGTTCCAGCAGCTCGTGCTCGTCGTTCGGCACCTGCCGCGCCAGGACCTTCGCCCCGTCCCCATCGATCACCGTGCTTGGTGTTCAGCCTTTCCCGCATCCGTCCCCGCCCACAACTCGGGCACCGGCGTCTCCCTCCCTCACTTCGGCATGAGCCTTTTGAGCCACACCCGAAACCCCTGGGCCTCCCAATCCTACGAATGACCAGGATGAAGCCCACGAATAAGGTAGGGAGCCTTTTCAGCGTTGCTTCTCCAGGGTGAGGATGGCTTTGCCTGCTGACGACAGGCGGTTGGGACTGCACCGGGCGTGACGGAAGAGGCGCCAGCGCTTGAGGGTGGCCATGCCAGATTCGGCGGGATACCGAAGCCGGGCGTGCGCCCGGTTCAGCGATCTTTGCCGGGCGGTGAGCTCCTTGCGGGGTGGGCGTCGGGTCGGCGTGGCGAAGGTGCCGCCGGCGCCGAGGTAGGCCTGCGTGCACGTATGCGTGGGCGGTGCCGATGCTGATCCGGAAACCGGCCGCGATCCAGGATACGTAACCAACGAGGCTCCCCGGCCGAAGAGTTGAGGCGTCAGACATCGCTCAACCGCCAGGGAGCCTCGTCCGTTCCGCACGGGTCGCCGGCCAGTCGGCCGTCACCCGATCGGCTGCCCCGCTGAAAGGGCTCACTCACTCACAGGTTTGACAATTACTCCTGCGGACAACAGCAACGGCTCTAGCTTCGGGCCCCGACGAGGAACAGACGCACCAGCAGCAGGAGTCACACAACAACTACCGATCAACCACTGGCGCAGCACACTAACAGTAGTGCAGCTTATGATAGTCGGCTCTCTGGGTGGAGAACCTAAGCCGTCGCATTATTCGCGGTATGCCCTCTTCCACATAAGCGCATTTGCGGCGTCGGTGGCGACGAGAGCGAGAAGGTAGATCGTGCTGTGCTGACCGTTAGACACAAGGCTGGGGCCCTGACCTTGTATATGCACGTGCTGGCTCTCCTGCTCCCAGTAGCCGTTGTTCAGAGTGTATCCGTCCCAACTCAGGCGGTGATACCAGACCGTGCCGTCCTCAGCGTCACCAGCTACCAGCATGTGCCCGTTCTGCAAGGAGGCTATAGAAAGCTGCGAGTGAATAGCGCCACCGATATCCCGCCACGAGCTCCAATCTCCGCTCCCCACCACCTGGTGGGCAATGTAGACCCGGTTGTCCACCCCCCGATGTGCCGCATACAGGCGACTGCCGTTGACCGCTATGGCCGGGGCGGTGTAAGAGTTGCTGCCCCCACCTATAACATTATGAACCGACCACTGCGAGCCGTCCCAGTACGTGCCCATGATCCTACCTGTGTCGCCACCTCGGTAGACCATGTAGAAATGGTTACGCCCGGACCCGAGCGTCACGACGGACACGGAGTTCTCTACGCCGGTTTCCTGGTTGGGGACGACACGCCATTGCCCAAGAGTGTCATGGGTGGTAGCGCTGATCGTGGTCCAGTAAATGCGGCCGTCCGTTCCGGTATGAAACAACGCGAAGTCGTTTTCGCCATACTGTGTCACGACCACCGGGGCGATGGTCCGAGCACCCGCAAGCACCTCCCGGACGGGCCCATTGTTGAGGGACGTAAAGATTCTGCCGTCGCCTCCGACGAGCGCCGCTAGGTGGTCGTTACCGCTGGTGTAGGCCTCGGCGGGACTGTATCGAAGCCAGCCGATGGCCTGCCCATCCACCATCTCGTTGCTCCACTCGGCGTCTTCTCCCGGGAGGTCGGCGAAGGCCGGGGTGGTGGCCAGAACGAGAGTGCCAGCTGTGGCGGCAGCCACGATAGGCAGCCTCAGCCGCTTAAGAGCTCGTAACACGATCTTGCTCAGTCGCCGGCTTCGAAGTCGAGTCGCTGGGCGTCGTCAGGGAGCCAGGGGGCCGGGGGGCCGTTGCGCC
>NZ_JBIVLH010000060.1:0-2892 GCF_044751185.1 Streptomyces sp. NPDC088733 | reverse complement strand
GCCCGTTCTGCCTGGTGATGCTCTCCGACTCCGTCAACGGCCGGAAGAACGAGGGCAAGGCCAAGGAGTCGCTCCAGGTCGTCGACGTCTCCCAGCTGCTGCTGGAGTCCGTCAAGACCCCGCTCGACCCGGACGGCGCCCAGGAGACGGCCGTGGAGCCGGAGCCCGAGCCCGCGACGTAACCCCGCACGCCACAACGCCGGTGGGCGCGTACAGCATCAGATTCAAGGAGGGACATGCTGGACATCGCTGGGGAGTTGCACCGCTGGGTCGAGCAGGGACATGACTTCGCCGTCGCAACGGTGGCCGCGGTAAGCGGAAGCGCACCCCGTGCGCCCGGTGCCGCTCTCGCGGTGAACGACGAGGGAGCGGCCATCGGCTCGGTCTCCGGCGGATGCGTGGAGGGCGCGGTGTACGAGCTGTGCCGGCAGGCTCTGCAAGACGGGGAGCCCGTCATGGAGCGTTTCGGCTACAGCGATGACGACGCATTCGCCGTCGGTCTGACCTGCGGAGGTGTGGTCGACATCATCGTTACGCCGGTCCGTGCCGGTGATCCAGGACGAGAGATGATCACAGCCGTCCTGTCGGCCGTCTGCGCGGGTGAGCCGGTTGCTCTGGCCCGCGTCGTCGACGGACCTGCCGAGCTGATCAGCCGTGGGTTGGGGGTCCGGTCCGACGGCCTGTTCGAGGGAACTCTGAGCGACCAGGAGCCGTTGGCCTGCGCGGTGGCGGCGGAGGCGCGGTCCATGTTGAATGCGGGACGCACCGGAACTGTTGTGGTGGGGGAGGACGGATCCTCCTGCGGTCAGCCACTTACGCTATTGGTGGAGTCCAGCACTCCGCCCCCACACCTGATCGTCTTCGGTGCCATTGACTTCGCGGCCGCCCTGGTCCGGCTGGGTAAATACCTCGGCTACCGCGTCACCATATGCGACGCGCGGCCGGTGTTCGCTACCAAGGAGCGTTTCCCGGACGCCGACGACGTCGTCGTCGACTGGCCGCACCGGTACTTGGAGACCACTCATGTCGACCACCGGACAGTGCTATGCGTTCTCACGCATGATGCGAAGTTCGATATCCCGCTTCTCAAGCGCGCGCTGAGGTTGCCGGTCGCGTACGTGGGCGCCATGGGATCCCGGCGCACGCATGAAGAGCGAATGCGGCGCCTGCGCGAAGCTGGCGTCACCGTAGACGAGTTAAGCCGATTGCGTTCGCCTATCGGTCTGGATATCGGCGCGCGCACGCCGGAGGAGACCGCCCTGTCGATCGTCGCCGAATTCGTCGCGGACAGGCAGGGTGGCTCGGGGCTGCCGTTGACGAGTACCCGCGCTCCGATTCACCGAGACACGGCAGATGTCTCCGCTCGCACCGTGCTCCAGCGGCCTGAACCGTTCCGGGTTCGATAGAGACTCGATCGTTTGAGAGGATCGAGTCATGGCACGTTCTTCCCGCTTGAGCTGTGCCGTCGTGCGGTGCGGATGGCTGCCGAGGTCCGGCCCAACCACGAGAGCGAGTGGGCCGCGATGAAAGCGGTCGCCCAGAAGTTGGGCATCGGCACGACCGAGACGCTGCGCAAGTGGGTCCGCCAGGACGAGATCGATGCCAGCACCCGGCCGGGGATGGCAACGAAGGAGTCCGCGCAGGTCAAGGCGATGCAGTCCTTGGGTGCATGCGTCCTGCCAGGCCCAGCGCCATCGATGCACCGAGCGCACACTGCCCCGTAAGTCCTTGGCGAACTTCTGCGTTGCAGGCCCCCGCGGCAAAGCGCCCGGCGGCCTCCACCCGGATCCGATTGCGAAACGCCTGCCGTTCAGGCGTCAGCCCATCACCCTGCAGATACCTCATACAACCGGCACACCGCAACGATCAAGTCACCTCAGCCATCACGACATCACCGCTCGAATGTCGGCAACCCTTTGACCACGACCGTGACCTGCCTGGTCAGCCGGGCGGTGTGTCGCTCGTATCGCTCCAGCACCCCGCGCACCTGTTCGCGGAAGGTGTGGCGACAGCCTCGCGTCGGACACGCCAGACGCCACACCCGTACACGGAGCACCACCCGTCGCCCGTCGACCGGAACGACGGCCACCGTCCGCCAGTGATAACCGTGCACCCGTCCCGACGAGGCCCCGCACACCTGGTAGACCGCGGTGTCCGGAGCCGTCCAAGACCGCGTCACGATCGCTCACACTCGTCGGCCGCATCCTCCATAATCAGCGGGGACAGACCCGAAAAGACCAACTGCACAGACCCGTTGACATCCACCACGTGAAGGTCAACGACCCTTACAACACTCCGTCAACACTGCATGTGAGACGGGACCTCATTGGATAGACCTATCACCGGCAGCAGTCGTGGGGGAACTCCGGGTGGGTGAGCGAGACTCCCCGCAATGCACCTCACGAGTTCTCACAAGTCTGCGAGAAGCGTACGCATCGTCGGCCCGCACTCGCTGGGGGCCGGGTGCGGGGCTCCGGCCCCGAGCTGGGGTACGCGGACGCACTCCAGGACGGCCTCGAACTGTGGGGAGTCCCCGCGCTGCCCAGCGATGAGCACGGTCCAAGTCCCTGCCGCGGAACCTGGACCGAGAACGGGGCCACACCAAACCTCGCACAGCGGCTATATTGTTGCTCGCGCACGCACTCAGTAGGTAGGTCTGTGTGTCGCTGCCGGTCCGGCCGGCATCCAGCACGGCGGTGCGGTTCCTCGGGGCGTAGGGGAAAACGAGTGATAGCGAAGCCACCCCGCAGGGAGCAGTCCCCAACATCAGCAGGAGGAGATTCAATGAAGTTGTTCCTTAGAGCTCGTAACACGATCATGTGAATCGTCTCTGGTGGGCGTGTCCGGTGCGACGATTCCGCCGTTCGTGGGGTGTGAGCAGGAAGCCGTGGA
>NZ_JBIVLH010000059.1:0-3385 GCF_044751185.1 Streptomyces sp. NPDC088733 | reverse complement strand
CACAGATCCTCAGGCGACCGCACACCACCCGGGAACCGGCAACTCATCGCCACAATCGCGATCGGATCATCATCCGTGGCGATCACCGCCGGCAGATCCGCATCCGCAACACGAACCGTCCCCAGCACCTCACCCCGCAGATAATCCGCAAGCGCAGCCGACGTCGGATAGTCATAAACCAACGTCGCCGGCAACCGCAGCTCCGTCACCGCACCCAACCGGTTCCGCAGTTCGACGGCCGTCAGCGAGTCAAAGCCCAACTCCTTGAACGCCCGACCCGCCTCGACATCACCCACACCCCCATGCCCCAGAACCTCGGCAACCAGCCGACGCACCAACTCCAGGACAAACGGCGCACGATCACCCTCCGCCATCCCCCGCAACCGCACAGCAAACGAAGAACCAGCCGTCTGAGAGGACTCATCCGTGTCCTCTTCGGTACGGGCGACCGCCATCGCCTCCGGCAGCTCGGCGAGGAGCCTGCTGGGACGTGCAGAGGTGAATCCGGGGGCGAAGCGCTCCCAGTCCATGTCCGCGACGGCGACGACGGTGTCCTTGGCACCCACCGCGCGGTGCAGCGCCATCAGCGCCGTGGCCGCGTTCATCGGGGAGACACCGCCACGGCGCATCCGGGCGGCCATCGCCTCATCGGCCGCCATGCCGCCCTCGGCCCACGGACCCCAAGCAATCGACGTCGCCGCCAAACCATCCGCACGACGCTGCTCAGCAAGGGCGTCCAGGAAAGCGTTCGCGGCAGCGTAATTGCCCTGCCCGGCGGCTCCCCATACACCGGCGGCAGAAGAGAAGAGGACAAAGGCATCGAGGGTGATGCCCAACTCGATCGTCAGCTCGTGCAGGTTGAGCGCCGACGTGGCCTTCGCCCGCAGAACACCGTCAATGCGCTCCGGCGTCAGGGTATCCAGCACACCGTCGTCCAGGATGCCCGCCGTGTGAACGACCGCGGTCAGCGAATCGGCGTGCTCGGCGAGCAGAGCGCGCAGCGCCTCACGGTCGGAGGCGTCACACGCCACGACCGAGACCTCGACGCCCAGCTCCGCGACCAGCTCAGCAGCACCCGGCGCCTCCATCCCACGGCGACTGGTCAGCACCAGCCGGTCAGCACCAGCCTCCGCCAACCACCGCGCGACCCGACCGCCCAGCGCACCCGTGCCACCCGTCACCAGCACCGTGCCCGACGGGATCCACGACCCCGCGCCCTCCGGCAGCACAGCCCGAACCAGCCGTCGCCCGAACACTCCGGAGGAGCGCACGGCCACCTGGTCCTCACCCGAACCGGCAAGCACCCCGACCACACGCGACAGCGCCCGCTCGTCCAGGACCTCGGGCAGGTCGACCAGACCGCCCCAGCGCTCCGGCACCTCCAGGGCGGCAACCCGGCCCAGACCCCACATCTCTGCCTGCACCGGAGACGTCAACCTGTCCGACCGGCCGACCGAGACCGCACCCCGCGTCAGGGACCACAACCGGGCGTCCACCTGGGCATCGCCCAGAGCCTGAATCAGAGAGACCGACTCCACAAGCCCGAGCAGCGACACGACACCCGCGTACTCACCGGCGACCAGACCCGCCAGCGACGCACGATCCGTGCCCGGCTCGACCTCGACCCGGCGCACCTCCGCACCTCGATCCGCCAGTGCGTCCGCCAGCAGCGAGTCGTCCTCGGTCGGCACGACCACCAGCCACGTCCCGGAAAGACGCGCGCCGGAAGCCTCGGCCAGCGGCTTCCACACCACCCGGTACCGCCAGCCGTCCACCTCCGACCGCTCCCGACCCTGACGACGCCACGCCGACAGACCAGGCAGGACGCTCGCCCAAGCAGTGTCGTCATCGGTCCCGAGGGCGGTGACCAGTGACGTGAGGTCTTCGCGCTCGACGGCGTCCCAGAACCGGGCATCCACGGTGTCCACGACTCCACCGACCAGAGCGTTCCCCGGTAGCGCCGCCTCCGGCCAGTACCGCTTCCGCTGGAAGGCATACGTCGGCAGGTCCACCGGCCGTGCAACGGTCCCGGCGAAGAACTTCCGCCAATCGACTTCGACACCTCGCACGTGCACCTGCGCCAGAGCCGTGCCGGTGGTCTCGACTTCCGGTCGGCCCTTGCGCAGCACCGGAACGAAAACCGCGCCCGTCACGCACTCCTGCGCCATCGCCGACAGCACACCGTCCGGACCCAGCTCCACAAACGTGCTGACCCCAGCAGCCTCCAGCGCACGGACACCGTCCAGGAAGCGAACCGCCTCACGGATGTGCCGCACCCAGAACTCGGGCGAGGACATCTCGTCAGTGACTACGGCGCCGGTCAGGTTCGATACAACCGGGATGCGCGGAGCCTCGAACGACAGCCCAGCCACCACCTCGCGGAAGGCGTCGAGCATGCCGTCCATGTGTGGGGAGTGGAACGCGTGGCTGACCGTCAGACGCTTCGACTTCCGGTCACCGAACGACTCCACGATCGCGACCGCGGCATCCTCGTCACCCGCGATCACCACCGCCTGCGGACCGTTGACGGCGGCGATGCTCACCCGGTCGGTGAGCAGCGGCAGGACCTCGTCCTCCGACGCCTGCACCGCGATCATCACGCCACCCGTCGGCAGCGCCTGCATCAACCGCCCACGCGCCGCCACCAGAGCGCACGCGTCCTCCAACGAGAAAACTCCGGCAACGTGTGCCGCGGCGATCTCACCGATGGAGTGGCCGGACACGAAGTCGGGCTTCACGCCCCACGACTCGACCAGGCGGAACAGTGCCACCTCGACGGCGAACAGCGCCGGCTGGGTGAACCCCGTCCGGTCCAGAACCGCGACGTCCTCCCCGAAGAGCACGTCCCTCAGTGGCACATCAAGGTGCGTATCCATGTGCGCACAGACCACGTCCAAGGCGTCCGCGAAGGCCGAGTACGCGCCGTACAGCTCACGCCCCATTCCCAACCGCTGGCTGCCCTGACCCGTGAACAGGAAGGCGAGCTTGCCCGCCACCGGAGATCCGGCCACCACACCAGGCGCCGGGGCACCTTCGGCCAGCGCCTCAAGCGCGGCCAGTACGTCTTCGCGGCCCTGTGCCGTCACGACCACACGCCGTTCGAGAGCCGAACGGCCCGTCGTCAGCATCCGCCCCACATCGGACAGCCGCACCTCCCGAGCCACAACGAGCCGGTCCCGGAGATTCGCCGCCTGCTCACGCAGGGCGATGTCGGACTTCGCGGACAGTGCCAGCGGCAGGAACGGCAGTTCTTCGACGGGCAGTTCTGAGTCATCGAGCTCGGCGGCTTCCGGTGCCTGTTCGATGACGGTGTGGGCGTTGGTGCCGCTGAACCCGAACGACGAGATACCGGCCCGACGCGGACGGCCTGTCTCCGGCCACGCCT
>NZ_JBIVLH010000058.1:3281-4631 GCF_044751185.1 Streptomyces sp. NPDC088733 | reverse complement strand
CTGGGCTTCCACATCCGGCCTATCAACCCAGTCGTCTACTGGGAGCCTTAACCCCTCAAGGGGGTGGGAGTCCTCATCTCGAAGCAGGCTTCCCGCTTAGATGCTTTCAGCGGTTATCCCTCCCGAACGTAGCCAACCAGCCATGCCCTTGGCAGGACAACTGGCACACCAGAGGTTCGTCCGTCCCGGTCCTCTCGTACTAGGGACAGCCCTTCTCAAGACTCCTACGCGCACAGCGGATAGGGACCGAACTGTCTCACGACGTTCTAAACCCAGCTCGCGTACCGCTTTAATGGGCGAACAGCCCAACCCTTGGGACCGACTCCAGCCCCAGGATGCGACGAGCCGACATCGAGGTGCCAAACCATCCCGTCGATATGGACTCTTGGGGAAGATCAGCCTGTTATCCCCGGGGTACCTTTTATCCGTTGAGCGACGGCGCTTCCACAAGCCACCGCCGGATCACTAGTCCCTACTTTCGTACCTGCTCGACCCGTCAGTCTCACAGTCAAGCTCCCTTGTGCACTTACACTCAACACCTGATTGCCAACCAGGCTGAGGGAACCTTTGGGCGCCTCCGTTACCCTTTAGGAGGCAACCGCCCCAGTTAAACTACCCACCAGACACTGTCCCTGATCCGGATCACGGACCGAGGTTAGACATCCAGCACGACCAGAGTGGTATTTCAACGATGACTCCACAATGGCTGGCGCCACTGCTTCAAAGTCTCCCACCTATCCTACACAAGCCGAACCGAACACCAATATCAAGCTGTAGTAAAGGTCCCGGGGTCTTTCCGTCCTGCTGCGCGAAACGAGCATCTTTACTCGTAGTGCAATTTCACCGGGCCTGTGGTTGAGACAGTCGAGAAGTCGTTACGCCATTCGTGCAGGTCGGAACTTACCCGACAAGGAATTTCGCTACCTTAGGATGGTTATAGTTACCACCGCCGTTTACTGGCGCTTAAGTTCTCAGCTTCGCCCCGACGAATCAGAGCTAACCGGTCCCCTTAACGTTCCAGCACCGGGCAGGCGTCAGTCCGTATACATCGCCTTACGGCTTCGCACGGACCTGTGTTTTTAGTAAACAGTCGCTTCTCGCTGGTCTCTGCGGCCACCACCAGCTCAGGAAGCAAGTTCCCTCACCAGCAATGGCCCCCCTTCTCCCGAAGTTACGGGGGCATTTTGCCGAGTTCCTTAACCACAGTTCACCCGAACGCCTCGGTATTCTCTACCTGACCACCTGAGTCGGTTTAGGGTACGGGCCGCCATGAAACTCGCTAGAGGCTTTTCTCGACAGCATAGGATCATCCACTTCACCACAATCGGCTCGGCATCAGGTCTCAGGACG
>NZ_JBIVLH010000058.1:0-3187 GCF_044751185.1 Streptomyces sp. NPDC088733 | reverse complement strand
CTCCGTTGGGAGTATTGCTGCAATGACACGACTTCGGCGGTACGCTTGAGCCCCGCTACATTGTCGGCGCGGAATCACTTGACCAGTGAGCTATTACGCACTCTTTCAAGGGTGGCTGCTTCTAAGCCAACCTCCTGGTTGTCTGTGCGACTCCACATCCTTTCCCACTTAGCGTACGCTTAGGGGCCTTAGTCGATGCTCTGGGCTGTTTCCCTCTCGACCACGGAGCTTATCCCCCGCAGTCTCACTGCCGCGCTCTCACTTACCGGCATTCGGAGTTTGGCTAAGGTCAGTAACCCGGTAGGGCCCATCGCCTATCCAGTGCTCTACCTCCGGCAAGAAACACACGACGCTGCACCTAAATGCATTTCGGGGAGAACCAGCTATCACGGAGTTTGATTGGCCTTTCACCCCTAACCACAGGTCATCCCCCAGGTTTTCAACCCTGGTGGGTTCGGTCCTCCACGCGGTCTTACCCACGCTTCAACCTGCCCATGGCTAGATCACTCCGCTTCGGGTCTTGGGCGTGCGACTGGATCGCCCTATTCGGACTCGCTTTCGCTACGGCTACCCCACACGGGTTAACCTCGCCACACACCGCAAACTCGCAGGCTCATTCTTCAAAAGGCACGCAGTCACGAGATGCACAAGTGCATCCGACGCTCCCACGGCTTGTAGGCACACGGTTTCAGGTACTATTTCACTCCGCTCCCGCGGTACTTTTCACCATTCCCTCACGGTACTATCCGCTATCGGTCACCAGGGAATATTTAGGCTTAGCGGGTGGTCCCGCCAGATTCACACGGGATTTCTCGGGCCCCGTGCTACTTGGGTGTCGTACAAGCAAGCCGCTAATGTTTCAGCTACGGGGGTCTTACCCTCTACGCCGGACCTTTCGCATGTCCTTCGCCTACATCAACGGTTTCTGACTCGCCCAGCCGCCGGCAGACGACTGAAGTACGATCCCACAACCCCGTATACGCAACCCCTGCCGGGTATCACACGCATACGGTTTGGCCTCATCCGGTTTCGCTCGCCACTACTCCCGGAATCACGGTTGTTTTCTCTTCCTGCGGGTACTGAGATGTTTCACTTCCCCGCGTTCCCTCCACATACCCTATGTGTTCAGGTATGGGTGACAGCCCATGACGACTGCCGGGTTTCCCCATTCGGACACCCCCGGATCAAAGCTTGGTTGACAGCTCCCCGGGGCCTATCGTGGCCTCCCACGTCCTTCATCGGTTCCTGGTGCCAAGGCATCCACCGTGCGCCCTTAAAAACTTGGCCACAGATGCTCGCGTCCACTATGCAGTTCTCAAACAACGACCCGTCACCCACCGCCGGCACCAAGCGCCTTGAGCGAGTCCGGTCCACAACCGAGAACACTTCCGTGCCCTCAGGACCCAACAGCGCGCCCGACCCGGCCCCTCAGACATCACGTTCCACGCCGAAGCAGTACTAGTGAAATCCTCTGAGCCGTGCCGAATAGTCAACGTTCCACCCATGAGCTGACCACCGCCGGACATTCGCCGGCGTAGTGGCTCTGGACCCCCGAAAGGGTCTAGATGCTCCTTAGAAAGGAGGTGATCCAGCCGCACCTTCCGGTACGGCTACCTTGTTACGACTTCGTCCCAATCGCCAGTCCCACCTTCGACGACTCCCTCCCTTACGGGTTGGGCCACCGGCTTCGGGTGTTACCGACTTTCGTGACGTGACGGGCGGTGTGTACAAGGCCCGGGAACGTATTCACCGCAGCACTGCTGATCTGCGATTACTAGCGACTCCGACTTCATGGGGTCGAGTTGCAGACCCCAATCCGAACTGAGACCGGCTTTTTGAGATTCGCTCCACCTCACGGTATCGCAGCTCATTGTACCGGCCATTGTAGCACGTGTGCAGCCCAAGACATAAGGGGCATGATGACTTGACGTCGTCCCCACCTTCCTCCGAGTTGACCCCGGCGGTCTCCTGTGAGTCCCCGGCATAATCCGCTGGCAACACAGGACAGGGGTTGCGCTCGTTGCGGGACTTAACCCAACATCTCACGACACGAGCTGACGACAGCCATGCACCACCTGTACACCGACCACAAGGGGGCACCCATCTCTGGGTGTTTCCGGTGTATGTCAAGCCTTGGTAAGGTTCTTCGCGTTGCGTCGAATTAAGCCACATGCTCCGCCGCTTGTGCGGGCCCCCGTCAATTCCTTTGAGTTTTAGCCTTGCGGCCGTACTCCCCAGGCGGGGAACTTAATGCGTTAGCTGCGGCACGGACGACGTGGAATGTCGCCCACACCTAGTTCCCAACGTTTACGGCGTGGACTACCAGGGTATCTAATCCTGTTCGCTCCCCACGCTTTCGCTCCTCAGCGTCAGTATCGGCCCAGAGATCCGCCTTCGCCACCGGTGTTCCTCCTGATATCTGCGCATTTCACCGCTACACCAGGAATTCCGATCTCCCCTACCGAACTCTAGCCTGCCCGTATCGACTGCAGACCCGGGGTTAAGCCCCGGGCTTTCACAACCGACGCAACAGGCCGCCTACGAGCTCTTTACGCCCAATAATTCCGGACAACGCTCGCACCCTACGTATTACCGCGGCTGCTGGCACGTAGTTAGCCGGTGCTTCTTCTGCAGGTACCGTCACTTTCGCTTCTTCCCTGCTGAAAGAGGTTTACAACCCGAAGGCCGTCATCCCTCACGCGGCGTCGCTGCATCAGGCTTTCGCCCATTGTGCAATATTCCCCACTGCTGCCTCCCGTAGGAGTCTGGGCCGTGTCTCAGTCCCAGTGTGGCCGGTCGCCCTCTCAGGCCGGCTACCCGTCGTCGCCTTGGTAGGCCATTACCCCACCAACAAGCTGATAGGCCGCGGGCTCATCCTGCACCGCCGGAGCTTTCCACCAACCCCCATGCAGAGGAAGGTCGTATCCGGTATTAGACCCCGTTTCCAGGGCTTGTCCCAGAGTGCAGGGCAGATTGCCCACGTGTTACTCACCCGTTCGCCACTGATCCACCCCGAAGGGCTTCACCGTTCGACTTGCATGTGTTAAGCACGCCGCCAGCGTTCGTCCTGAGCCAGGATCAAACTCTCCGTGAATGTCTTCACGAGAGCGGCACCATCGGGAGGAATAATCCCGACGTGCCCAGCGTCCTCGCTGTGTTTTTCTTCAAAGGAACCTCGCCCCAGACC
>NZ_JBIVLH010000057.1:0-4951 GCF_044751185.1 Streptomyces sp. NPDC088733 | reverse complement strand
GGTGATGTAGGGGTCCACGGTGCCCTCGTCGTACAAGGCGTGGAAGAGGAACCCCTCCTGCAACGGCGACAGAGGCAGAACCGCCTCAAAACCTGGCTGCGCGTTCGTACGGAGCCAATCGTCCTCCAGGGCGGCCAACTCGTCCTGGTCCAGTTCGATCAGCGGTACGGAACGGCTTCGTTCCAGGGCCGCCGCCTCGGCCGGCTCGGCGTCCCGCACCACTGCGGCCAGTGCGGCGACGGTCTTGTGGACGAACACGTCGCGTGGGGAGATGACCAGGCCGGCCTTGCGGGCCCGGGACACCAGCTGGATCGAGACGATCGAGTCGCCGCCCAGGTCGAAGAAGCTGTCATCGGCGCTGACTCCGGTCACGCCCAATACCTGGGCGAACACCTCGGCCAGCGTGACTTCATGAGGCGTCCGCGGGGCACGGCCTCCTCCCGAGCCGGCGATCTCCGGCACCGGCAGGGCGGCCCGGTCCAGCTTCCCGGTGGCTCCGAGCGGGAGCTCGCTCATCACCACAACCGCCGCGGGCACCATGTAGTCCGGCAGCTCGCCGGCGACACGTTCGCGCAGGTCCCGGGGGCTCAGGCTGTCGATGCCCGCCACAGGAGTGACGTACCCCACGAGGCGCTTGATGCCCGGCTGGTCCTCACGCACCACCACGGCGCACTGGGCCACCCCGGCGCATCGGGCCAGAACGGACTCCACCTCGGCGAGTTCGATGCGAAAACCGCGCAGCTTGACCTGGTCGTCGGAGCGGCCGACGAAGAACACCTCACCGTCCTCGGTCCAGCGGACCACATCACCGCTGCGGTACATCCTGGTGCCGGGCTCACCATAGGGATCTGCCACGAAACGGGCAGCGGTCAGGTCCGCCCTGCCCAGATACCCCCGGGCCAGTCCCGCACCCGCGATATAGAGCTCGCCCGGCACCCCGGCGGGCACTGGTTGCAGGCCCATGTCCAGCACATACACCCGGGTGTTGCCGACAGGGCGGCCGATCGAAGGCTGCGGGGAACCGTGCAAAGGCCGGTACAGCGCGTCGATGGTCGTCTCGGTCGGCCCATAGAAATTGAAGGCGGCCGGTCGCGCGACCTCCCGCAGCGCCTCCCACAGCGAGTGACTCACGGATTCTCCGCCGAGCAGCAGGACATGAGGGCGATGCGGAGCCTCCAGCAGCCCGCTCGCCACCAATTGCTCGGCGAATGACGGGGTGGTGTCCAGCAGGTCGATCACATGCCTCTGCGCGTAGTCGATCACCGCCTCGGCGTCCCGCCGCACATCGTCGGCGACGAGGTGGAGCTCATGGCCGTCCAGCATCCACAGAAGCTCGGCCCAGGACGCGTCGAAGGACAGCGAGGCGGTCATGGCAACACGGAACCGGGCCTGCCCGGAGGCCGCGACGACGGGACCGTAGAACGCGGCACGATGCTGCTCGAACAGATTCACCACGCCCGCATGGCGGAGCACGACCCCCTTCGGGCGCCCTGTGGAGCCTGAGGTGTAGATGACCAGCGCCGGATGAGAGGCTCGCAGGGGCGACAACCTGTCCGCGTCGGTCACATCGGCATCCGACACCCCAGCCTGCGCCGCCTCCGTCTCCGGGCTCCTGAGGAGCATCACCGGGGTCCCGGCGTCCGCCGGCAGGCCGGCCCTGTTCTCCGCATCGGTGATCACCAGCGCGGGTGCGGCATCGGCCAGGATGTGGTTGACGCGCTCCGCCGGATAGTTCGGGTCGATCGGCACGTAGGCGCCGCCGGCCTTGAGTACGCCGAAGGCGGCCACGATGGCGTCCGCGGAACGCGACTGGAGCAGGCCCACGGTCACTTCCGGTCCCACACCCCGCTCGATGAGCAGACGCGCCAGTCGGTTCGCCCGCCTGTCCAGCTCGAGGAACGTCAAGGTGCGGTCCTCGCACACCACGGCGGTCGCGTCGGGGGAACGCCGCGCCTGTTCCGCGAGCAGGTTCGCCAGTGTCGTCGACGCGGCCGTCCCGTCCGCGCCGATCGTGCCGCTCCACTCGCCCAGCAGCAGGCCGCGCTCCTCGACACCGAGGGCGTCCACCGCGCTCACACGCATCTCGGGGGACACCGCCAGAGTCTCCAGGATGCGTTGGAGGCGGGTGGCCCACTGTTCGATGTCGTGGTGGGTGAACAGGTCGGGGCGGTAGCTGAGGCCCAGGCGCAGCCGGCGTCCGGGAAGGGCCACCAGACCGAGCGGGTAGTGGGTGGCGTCGCGTCCTTGGATGTCGGTGACGGTGATGCCGGGGGCGAGTTGGGTGAGCGCGTCGTTGTCGAGGGGGTAGTTCTCGTAGACGACGGTGGTGTCGAAGAGTTCGCTGTGTCCGGTGATGCGTTGGATGTCGGCGAGCTGGGTGTGCTGGTGGGCGATGAGTGCGGTCTGCTGGTCCTGGATGCGGGTGAGCAGGGTGGTGAGGGTGTCGGCGGGGTCGAGTCGGGTTCGGACGGGTTGGGTGTTGATGAAGAGGCCGATCATGTTCTCGACGCCGGGGAGTTCCGCGGGGCGGCCGGAGACGGTGGCGCCGAAGACGATGTCCTGTTTGCCGGTCATGCGGGCGAGGAGGATGGCCCATGTTGCCTGGAGGAGTGTGTTGAGGGTGATTCCGGTGGTGCGGGCTGTGGTGGTGAGTGCTGTGGTGAGTTCTTCGGTGAGTTCGATGTCGAGTTGTTCGGGCAGGACGGGTTCGCGGTGGTCGTCGGCGGGGGCGATGAGGGTGGGTTCTTCGAGGCCGGCGAGTGCTTCTCGCCAGGCGTGGTGGCTTTCTTCGCGGTTCTGCGTGGTGAGCCACCGCAGGTAGTCCTTGAAGGCCGGGGCGGGGGGGAGGGTGGAGTCGTCGTTCGTGTAGAGGGTGAACAGTTCGCTGAAGACCAGGGGCAGGGACCAGCCGTCGAAGAGGATGTGGTGGCTGGTGAAGACCAGGACGTGCCGGTCGGGCGCGAGCCGGACCAGGGTGAAGCGCAGCAGTGGTGCGGTGGTCATGTCGAACCGGCGAACACGGTCCTCATCCAGCAGTCGGCTCAGTTCCTGCTGCTGGAGGGAAGCGTCCAGGGTGTTCAGGTCGACCTCGAGCCACGGAACGTCCACGTCCCGTGTGATCACCTGTGTGGTTTGTCCTGTGGTGGTTTGGGTGAATGTGGCTCGGAGGTTGGGGTAGCGGTTGAGGAGGGTTTGGGCTGCGGTGTGGAGGGTGGGTGTGTCGAGGTTGCCGTGGAGGTGGAGGGCGAACTGGGTGTTGTAGACGTCGATGCTGTGTGTGTTGTCGTTGTTGTAGAGGGCGTGGAAGTGCAGGCCGTCCTGGAGGGGGGACAGGGGTAGGACGTCGGTGATGTGGGTGTGGTGGGTTTCGAGTTCTTCGATGTCTGTCTGGTCGAGGGTGACCAGGGGGAGGTCGGAGGGGGTGAGTCCGCCGGCGTGGGTTTGTGTGGTGAGGGTTCGTAGGGCGGTGAACCAGTTTTCGGCCAGTGCGCGGACGTCGTTTTCGGTGAGGACTGCGTCGGGCCAGGTCCAGGTGGCGAGGAGTCGGGGGCCGTCGGGGTGGTCCTGGGTGAGTGCGTTGATTTCCAGGGCGTGGGGCATGGGCCGGGTGTGGTCGGCGCCTGATCCCAGGGCTGTGGCTTCGGTGGTTGTTGCCCAGTCGGTGGTGTGGTTCTGGTCGGTGGCGGGGAATCGGCCGAGGTAGTTGAAGCCGATGTGGGGGCGGTTGCCGGTGGCCAGGAGGGGTGCGGTGTCGGGGTTGAGGTGGCGGAGCAGGCCGTGGCCGATGCCGTTGTCCGGGACTGTGCGCAGTTGTTCCTTGACGGTTTTCAGTGCGCGGGCCAGGGCGGGGCCGTTGGTGATGTCTGCGGTTCCGGGTGTGAGGCGCATCGGGTAGGTGGAGGTGAACCAGCCGACGGTGCGGGACAGGTCGGTTCCCGGGAGGATTTCTTCCCGGCCGTGTCCTTCGAGCTCGATGAGGATGCCGGAATCGGTGTTGGTGCCGCGGTGGTGTGCCCAGTTGTTGAGGGCGGTGCTGAGGGCGGTCAGCAGGACGTCGTTGATGTGGGCGTGGAATGCGGCGGGGAGTGTGGTGAGCAGGGGGGTGACGACGTCGGCGGGGAGGACGAGTTCGAGGGAGCGTGCCGTTGACACGGTGTCTCGGCTGGGGTCCAGTGCGTGGTCGGTCAGGAGTGGTTCGTTGTCGGTGGTCATGGAGGACCACAGGTCGAGTTCGGCGACGCGTCGGGGTTCGGTGGCCTCTCGGGTCAGGCGGGTGGCCCAGGTTCGCAGTGAGGTGGGGACCGGGTCGAGTGCGGGGTGGTGTCCGGTGGTGGCCTGTTCCCAGGCTGACTGGAGGTCGGGGAGCAGGATGCGCCAGGACACGCCGTCGACGGCGAGGTGGTGCACCATCAGCAGGAGCCTGCCGGGGGTCTGGGGTCCGGCGTCGAACCAGACTGCCTGGACCATCGTGCCGGCTTCGGGGGCGAGTCGTGCCTGGGCGGCCCGGGTCTGCTCGGCGATGACGTCTGGCAGTGCCTCGGTGTGCGTGTGCTGGATGTCGTGGCGGGTCAGGCAGTGTGCGGCTGGGACTGTGCCGGCGGGGGTGGTCTCCAGTTGCCAGTCGTTGTGTCCGCGGGTGATCCGCATGCGCAGGGCGTCGTGCCGGTCGAGGAGTGCCTGGAGGGCTGTGGTGAGGTCGTCCAGGCCGGCGGTGGCGGGGGTCTGGACCAGCATCGACTGGTAGAAGCCGTCGATCGGGCCGTTCTGCTCGCGCAGCCAGTGGACGATCGGGGTGGCGGGCACCTTGCCGATGCCCGCGTCGGCGGTCTCGGTGACGGCCGTGTCCAGTTCTCCGGCCACTGCGGCCAGTGCGGCGACGGTCTTGTGGACGAACACGTCGCGTGGGGAGATGACCAGGCCGGCCTTGCGGGCGCGGGAGACCAGCTGGATC
>NZ_JBIVLH010000056.1:0-5847 GCF_044751185.1 Streptomyces sp. NPDC088733 | reverse complement strand
ACCACTCCTCCCGGCCTGACTCAACGAGCCAGACCCCTGAAGGGGGTCAACTTTCAAGCGTCGCTACCGGTCCACTTTTCAGCCGTCGCCGACAGCTGATTGGAACCAGCCGTCCATAGACGTGATCGCCGGACGGCACCGGCGCGTCGTGAGCCGGTTCGGGTACAAGGGGACGGCGGCGGACGTCGCAGCGATGGCCGTCGGCCTTCCCCATGGGACTGACTGTCGGCTCGGCACCGGCGACGTCCTCGACCAGCCACCACCTCGACTCCGTCACCGTTTGCCGACACCACGGCGAAAGAGCTCAGTGAGCCTTTTCAGCGTTGCTTTTCCAGGGTGAGGATGGCTTTGGCTGCTGACGACAGGCGGTTGGGGCTGCAGCGGGCGTGACGGAAGATGCGCCAGCGCTTGAGGGTGGCCATGCCGCGTTCGACGGGATACCGAAGCCGTCCGTGGGCCCGGTTCAGTGAGCTTTGCCGGGTGGTGAGCTCTTTGCGAGGTGGGCGTCTGGTCGGCGTGGCGAGGGTGCCGCCGGCACCGAGGTAGGCGAGGTCAGCCAGGGCGGGAATGCCAAGGCGAACGCAGGTGGCAATGATGCGGTGGGTTCGGGCCGCGGTCAGGTCGTGGGTGCGGCCGGGCAGGGCGCGGGAGATCCACACAATCTCGCCGTGCGGGTTGGTGATGACCTGCAGGTTCACGCCGTGGCGACGGTGCTTGCCGGAGTAGTCGGCGCGGCCGTCGCCGACCCGGTCGCACTCGGCGAGCGTGCCGTCCACCAGTACGTACTCCGCGTCCGCCTCGCGCAGGGCCCGGGTCAGGCCGGGAGCTCGGTGGGCCAGGAGATCGACGACCGCGTGCACGTAAGCGTGGGCGGTGCCGACGCTGATCCGGAAACCGGCCGCGATCTGCGCGAGGGTGTCGTGCTTGCGCAGGTACATCAGTGCGACGAGCGCCCGCTGAGAGGGCCGGAGCTTGCAGCGTCGGTCACCCTCCCGGGTGACGACCAGCATCGTCACCCACTCAACCAGCGCGTGAGGCAGGTCCAGTGCGGCAGGATACGTAATCAACGAGGCTCCCCGGCGACAGAGTTGAGACGTCAGACATCTCGCTCAACCACCGAGGGGCCTCGTCCGTTCTGCGCTGATCTCCCGCCACCCCGCCATCACCCGATCGGTGGCCCCGCTGAAAAGGCTCAGTGGCTCCTGCCGACCTGCTCGAGGAAGCGGCGGGCGGCCGGGGTCGCCGCGTGTCCCTTGGGGATGACGAGGTCGACGCGGCGGTTCAAGTCGGTGCCGGCGAGCGGGATGAGCCGCAGCGGGGCACCGGAGTTCCCGTGGCGGGTGAAATCCAGCCCTGCCGGAATGATCGCGATGCCGACGCCAGCCGCCACCAGATCGAGCATCAGGGGCCACTCCTCGACCTCACACACGATGCGCCGGGTCAGACCGGCGCCACGGAAGGCCTCGTCGACTTGGGCGCGGATGGCCCAGTGGTGCGGTACATCCACGAAGCGCTCCTCTGTGAGCCCGTCGAGCGTCACCTGCTCCTCGCCGGCGAGCGGATGATCCGTCGCGCATGCCAGTACGACGGCTTCCGTGACGAGCGGAACGACGTCCAGACCCTCGCTGTACACGGGCAGCGCCGGGACGAGCGCGCAGTCCAGTTCCCCGTTGGCGACCATCTCCAGCATCTGCAGCGCCGGCGCTTGCCGGACGAGGATGTCGACGCCGGGGTGGGAGTGCGCGAACTCCGCGAGCCAGGCGGTAAACGGCAGAGTGTGGCCGATGGTCTGCAGGGTGCCGATGCGAAGCCGTCCCGAGAGGACGCCTCGTACGTCTCGGACAGCCTGCCGGGCAGCCTCGACCGCTTCGAGGGCCTTCCGTGCCGCAGGAACAAGCGCCTCGCCCTCAGAGGTGAGTCGGACCGGGCGGGTACCGCGCACGAACAGCAGGGCGCCGACGTCCTTCTCCAAAGTGCGGACCGATGACGACAAGCCGGACTGGACGATCAGCTCACGGGCGGCGGCGCGGGTGAAACTGCGCTCTTCGGCGAGCGCCACAAAGTGGCGAAGGTTGCGGAACTCCATCCCTTCATTATCTCTGTCAGAGATGACAACTATCTCCATCATGCCCCTGAAGGCTGATGCCGGAACGGCACGGCGCATGTTCTGATCCCTGGGCGGCATCAAAGGCCGCCGACTGCTCGAACGTGCTCCACTGAGGGACGGCGATGACCACGACAACACTCACAACCGCGACCCCGCGTTCGCTCCGGAACCGACATGCTTTCGGGTTCTGGTCCGTCGCGGTGGCGTTCTTGTCCTTGATGGCTTTTGGTACCGCGCCCACCCCGCTGTGGCCGCTGTACCAGGCGCGTGACCACTTCGGTCCGACCGAGGTCACCATCGCCTTCGCGGCCATGGTCATCGGCGCGGCGGTCAGCTTCCGCCTGCTCGGTCATCTCTCCGACCGGCTCGGTCGGCGCCGCATCATCGTCCCTGCCCTGGCTGTCGGCATTGTCTCGGCCGTAGTCCTCGCCATATGGCCGGACCTGCCGGGACTGATCGTCGGACGCCTGATCACCGGCGTGGCGGTGGGGCTCATGGCCTCGACGGCCACGGCATACCTCACCGACCTGTACCAGGAGGCATACCCTGATCGCGGTGGATCGCAGGTGCCGGCACTGGTCGCCTCCGTGGCCAACCTCGGCGGCCTGGCCCTCGGCCCCATCGTTTCCGGAGCGCTCGCTGAATGGGTTCCCGCTCCGCTGGTCACCAGCTATGTAGTCTTCACCGCCGCCATGGCGATACTGCTGCTACTGGTGCTCGCCACCCCCGAGACCGTCGATACCGAACTCAGGGCCGCGGACTGGCCCGACCGCTTCGCCCTGCGCCCTGGCCTGCGCCCCGTGTTCGCTGCTGCGGCGAGCACCGGCTTCTTCGCCTTCGCCCTGATGGGCCTGTTCTCCTCCCTCGGCGCGATCATGGTGCGCGGCGAGCTCGGCATCACGTCCACCTTCGTCGTCGGACTCGCCCCGTTCACCGCTTTCGCGGCCTCCGCGGCGGCACAGCTCGCGCTCGGAAAGCTGGACCAACGTCCCCAGATCCTGGTCGGCACCGCAGTCTTCCCCATCGGCCTGGCCCTCACCGCCATTGCGCTGTACCACCCGGCGCTCTGGTTCTTCCTCCTCGCTGTCGCCCTCTCTGGCGCGGGTGCCGGCGTGCTGTTCAAAGGCGCTGTCACGCAGAGCGCCATAGCGGCCGATCCCGCCTCGCGTGCGGGGGTGCTCGCCGCCTTCTTCGTCGTCGCCTACGCCGGCATGGGCCTGCCCTCGATCGCGTTCAGCATCGTCATCCGGCACGCCGCGCTCGCACCGACCATGATCTGGTTTGCCGTGGCCCTCTCCGCCGGGGCCATCGCCTCGGTGGCGATCGTCCTGCGCCACATCAGGCCCAGACGTTGAGCGAAAGCCCGGCTTTCCTCCTCAAAGAAGTCGAGGTTGACCTCCGGTAAGGTGGAGGTTATTCTCGACTTAAGGTCGGTGTGCTCGGATCGGGGCAGTGGATTGCGTGACAACGCGGTACCCGCTCCACGGTCACGAGTACGAGGCAGGCGCCGGTGGGATCGCTTGCTCGGGCGATGCCTCGGGCTCCGCCGTCAGGAGCCGGGTCCTGCCCGCATGGGGCACTCCGGATCCGACCTGTGCCGCTGTGCGTAACGGGGCCGCCGTACAGCGGTGCTCCTGCCCAGGGATCTTGCACCGTGCGTCGCACGGGTGACGTACAGGCCGGGGCGTGACAGGTGAATCTCCTCCTCCGGAAGGGCTTGGATCAGGCATGACTTTGAAGATGGTCGTCTGCGTGAAGTACGTGCCTGATGCGACCGGTGACCGGCGCTTCGCCGCAGATCTGACAGTGGATCGGGATGCCCTGGACGGGCTGCTGTCCGAGCTGGATGAGTATGCGGTGGAGCAGGCGCTGCAGATCACCGAGACCGCAGATGACGCGGAGATAACCGTCGTGACGGTCGGGCCGAAGGATGCCCAGGGTGCGCTTCGTAGAGCGCTTGCGATGGGCGCGGACAAGGCTGTGCACATCCAGGACGACGACCTGCATGGCACTGATGCGCTTGGCACGTCGCTGGTGCTGGCGAAGGCGATCGAGAGGGCCGGATACGACGTGGTGCTGTGCGGAATGGCTTCCACCGACGGTGCGATGGGGGTGGTGCCTGCCCTACTTGCCGAGCGCTTGGGAGTGCCCCAGGCAACCCTCCTGTCGGAGGTGTCCCTTCACGACGGCACGCTCAGGGGGCGGCGGGACGGGGATACGGGCTCGCAGCAACTGGAGGCGCCACTGCCGGCAGTGGTGTCCGTGACGGATCAGTCCGGCGAAGCGCGCTACCCCACGTTCAAGGGGACCATGGCGGCGAAGAAGAAGCCCATCCAATCGCTCTGTCTGGCTGATCTCGACATAGCCGCCAGCGCGGTCGGACTGGAAGGGGCTTGGTCGACGGTGCTGAGTTTGTCGGAGCGACCTGTGCGAGCCGCCGGAACCGTCGTGGCGGACGAAGGCGAAGGGGGAAAGCGGCTCGCGCAATTCCTTGCGGCCCAGAAATTCCTCTGAATCCGTACCGCAGCCGTCCGCCACTGCAGGCAGACCATCATTGACCCAGATCTCCAGGAGTGCCGGTTATGTCTGAAGTCATTGTGTATGTGGATCATGCGGATGGTGTGGTCCGCAAGGCGACGCTGGAGTTGCTGACGCTTGCGCGACGGATCGGTGACCCGGTTGCCGTGGTCTTGGGTGCCGGTGCTGCTTCCACTGCCGCTGTCCTGGCGGAGCACGGTGCGGTGAAGATCATAATGTCCGATGCCCCCGAGTTCGCCGATTACCTGGTCGTACCGAAGGTGGACGCGCTGGAGGCGGTGTGCGACGCAGTGGCACCCCTTGCCGTACTGCTGGCGTCGTCGGCCGAGGCAAAGGAGGTCGCAGCCCGGTTGGCTCTCCGGATCGGCTCCGGCCTCATCACCGACGCCGTGGACCTGGAGCCGGACGAGACCGGGGTGACAGTCGAACAAGCCGTTTTCGCAGGGGCGTTCACGGCAAGGTCTCGCGTCACCAGAGGTGTTCCCGTGGTGACGGTGAAGCCCAATTCCGCTCCGGTGGAGCACTGCCCGGCGGCGGGCGCCGTGTCGCCGCTCACCGTGCGGTTCGGTGCGCTGGCCACCGCTACCCGGGTCGTCTCTTGCACTCCTCGTGAAATGTCGAGCCGTCCGGAACTGGCGGAGGCGCCGATCGTCGTCGCGGGTGGCCGAGGCGTGAACGGGGCTGCCAACTTCGCCCTCATCGAGGAGTTGGCTGACTCCCTCGATGCGGCAGTCGGAGCCTCGCGGGCCGCAGTGGACGCCGGTTGGTACCCGCACTCCAGCCAGGTGGGGCAGACGGGCAAGACGGTGTCTCCCCAGTTGTACGTTGCCGCCGGAATCTCCGGCGCGATACAGCACCGAGCGGGCATGCAAACGTCGAAGACCATCGTGGCGGTCAACAAGGACCCCGAAGCGCCGATCTTCGAGTTGGTCGACTACGGAGTGGTGGGTGATCTGTTCGACGTGCTGCCCCAGCTGACTCAGGAGATAGCCGCGCGCAAGAGTTGATTCTTCGGCAACCGGCGGCCGTATTACAGTCCCGAAGAGATTCCCTGGCAGGCCCCGATGCAGCGGGGTTCCCTGCACTCCGCGCTGGTCCGAGGAGCCTTGAAATGCAACTCGCCGCGATCATCGTGTCGCTGGTACTCGCCGTGGTCGGCGTGGCGCTGTTCAGCCGAGCCATCGCCCAGATCTACCGGTTCG
>NZ_JBIVLH010000055.1:0-7595 GCF_044751185.1 Streptomyces sp. NPDC088733 | reverse complement strand
GACAACACCAAGCCCGAATCAGCCACTACAAACGACGCGGTCACACACCACCCGAAGCTGCCCACCCGTCACGACAAAGACCGTTGCAGTACTAGCCCGCGGCGAGCAGTGCGCCGGCGAACTCGCCGATCATGACGGTGGTCGCGTGCGGGTACGTGCTGACGATCTCGGGCATCACCGACGCGTCGGCGATCCGCAGTCCCTCGACGCCGTGGACACGCAGCTGAGCGTCGACGACCGGCCCCATGGCACAGGTGCCGACCGGGTGGAGGTAGGGCATCGCGGCGTCGCGCAGGAAGGCCACCTTCTCGGACCGCGTCGCCCCCGGCTCGGGCACCACCTGGCGCCCGGCGATCCTTCGGAAGCCCGGCCGGGACGCCAGGTCGAGGCCGATGTCCACGCCGCGCAGCAGCGCGGTCGCATCGGCCTCGACCTCCAGCATGTTCGGCTGGACGCGGACCTCGCCGTCACAGTCCAGCCACAGCCTGCCGCGGCTGCGGGGCCTCGACAGCCCCGGAACGATACAGAAGCCGTCGGGCGGCACCGCACACCGCGCAGCGATCTCGGCTGAGACATATGGCACCTGCATCGCCACGAACATCAGGTCCGGCCGGTCCACGCCGGGGTCGCTGCGCCAGAAGGCGACGCTGCCCTCCAGGTTGTTGTTGGGGGCCGGCAGCTCCATGGCCGGCTCGAGGCACAGGCCGGCCAGCAGCGGGTGCTCCTGAAGATTTTCGCCGACACCGGGCAGGTCGGTGTGCACGCCGACACCGGCCCGGGCCAGGTCGGCGGCGGGGCCGATGCCGGACCGCAGCAGCAGCCCGGGGGTGTCGATCGCCCCGGCGCTGAGGATCACCGCGGAGTCCGCGCGCGCTTCGGCCGGTTTGCCGCCCAGGGCGTACCGCACGCCCAGGCAGCGGCCGCCGGTCAGTACGAGCTCCCGGGCGGTCGCGCCCGTCAGGACCGTCAGCCGCTCCTCATGCAGGACCGGGCCCATGTAGGCGTCCCAGGGGTTGACCCGGCGGCCGTCGCGGACGTTCATGGTGGTCGGGCCGACGCCCTCCGGCTCCTCCGGCGAGACGTCGTCCAGGTAGGGCATGCCGAGCGACATGCCGGCCTCGATCAGCGCCGAGGCGACCGGGTGCAGGTCCTTCGCGCGCTCGACACGCACGGGACCGCCGGCGCCCCGCAGGCGGCTCTCCCCGTCCTCCCAGTCCTCGCTCCGCCGGAACAGGGGCAGCACGGACTCGAAGTCCCATCCGGTGTGCCCGGCCCCCGCCCAGGCGTCATAGTCAGCTCGGTGCCCCCGGGTCCACAGGAGCGCGTTGACGGCGCCGGAGCCGCCCAGCACCTTGCCCCGGGAGAGAAGGTGCGGTCGGTCGTGCGTGGCCGGGTGAGGCTCGTAGCGGTACCCGTAGTCGAAGGCCGAGCCGATGTTCTCCACCCAGCGCGCCGGGTCGTGCAGGCTCGGCGCGGGAACGACGGGCCCGCCGCCCTCCAGCACCAGAACGGTGGCCCCGGTGTCCTCGACCAGGCGCCGTGCCACGGCGCTGCCGGCCGAACCACCACCCACGACCGCGTAGTCGAAGCTCGCCGCAGCGTGACTCATCGTGCCTCCCGTCCGGGAGTCCGGCACGTGGGGTCGAACGGGTTGCGCCGTGTTTCCCAGGGTGTTGTGTCAGCGTAGCCGCGGGCGGACCACCACGCACGAAGGTCAAGCTTGCGGGATCGACACCCCCATCATCTGCGCTATTTCAATTGATCGCGACTGGACATGTCCGGGAGTTGTATAAGGGCCTTCGTAAGTCGCAATACCTTTCGCGTTCCGCTCCCAGAGATCGTCATCCGATCCAAAAATCAGGATCGGCCAGGTCCGCCTAGCGTAAACAGAGGCTACTTTTCCGATGCCCAATATTCTACGCCCCTTCGCCAGCGCCAACTCCTTCGCGGTTAGGCCTCTCCGCCATTCATCCATCATGTAATTAAGGAGGCAGATGATAACGTGGCTGCAGTTCCAGTGAGTCAAACAGTAGGCACGATCCGCCATATGGTGAGACCTGTCGAGCAGCGCTGTCGTCGGCACAGCGGGGAAATCGATCAGCCAGTCGGCCGGCCTCCCCTGAATTTGTTGATCGTCATCAGGATGGTCCACTAACAGAGGGCTAAAATGGACCGGATCTGTCAGCATGCGCTTCCCGGTCAGTATCGGGCGTTCAGATGACGCCGGGACGATCGGGGCACCTGGATACACACTTATGTACACTCCCTGCCCGAGAAGCAGGGCGGCGTGTCCTACACGCAGAAGCTCCGGATATAGATTGATCTCTATTTTCCTGACCGCTCGATAGGAACGTATCCCGTCGAGGGGCCCTTTGGCGGGATTCCCACTAACCGACGGATACCAGACCAGCACTCTCATCGTTGACTCAAATCCACCCACGCCTGCACCTAAGCCGTTATGAGGACGGTAGCGATTGCAACTATCAATGCGGCCAGTCCTGTCGCCGTGGCGATCAGCGTTAGCCGCTCCATCCGAGCTTCTCGGACGGACGCTTCTCGCCGCGTGATCTCCTCTCGATAGAAGAGAGCTATCTCGCGCTGATGCGACCATTGCAGTGTTCCCAGCAGATCTTTGACCCTGCCAGCCAATTCCGCATTGGCAGCCAACCATTCAGCACTCACCGCATCGTCGAGATTCTTCGTCAGGGCCAGGTCGTGCAATATCTTGATTTCATCGTCGGTCAGCGAATTGAGCTGGGAAAAAGTTGGATAGCCGGGAGTTCCTTTGAAGACGATCTCCTCACCGATCGCAGTCGCCTTGTCGTTACTGATTTGCACTGTTGCGTCCTTCCCGCGGATAGGCGGACCTCCCGTGGATACGTCTCTCCAGGGATTCCAGCCTCTCCCCTGAGCAGCCATCGCGTATATGCCCACAACCGAGATGTCATGCACGGGAGGCTGCCGTTCCAACTGATCGCGTACAGAAGGACATGCAACGGATGCAGCCACTCAGCGTTCGTGAAGCCGAGATGGCTGACACGCACAGGCCGTCTGGTGCGTGGTCGCCAAGCCCATCCCCTAGTCTGTGGCCCTGCAAGCGTGGACCACGGACCAGCCGTACCCGAAGCGTCCGACTGCCCGCGCATCGCGAGACGTTGACCTTCACGCACTGCCGCGCCAACCTCCCCACGGGGCGACAAGAATCCGTCAGTACGTCCATAGGTAAGCGGCGTCTACGTCGTAGGTCGTATACGCCCCCAGGCGCAGGGGTTCAAAGAGCGGGTGACAGGAGATGGGGATCGCGTCCCTGAAGACGCTTCGCGGGTCCGATTTCACCACGGCCCCGGCCTCACCATGCCTGATGGTCCAACATCACGATCAAGAATCCTCGGTCCAGTGAAATCCCCGGTGGGGTCGCCGACGGAAGGGGTCAGCCTCGTAGGTGCGGATGAACGACGGCCTTCCTCTGATGCTCCCGCTCTGTGACCGTGTTAGCCCTAAAGCCGTTGCGAACTTCCCGCGAGGTCGCAAAGCGGAATTTTATCTTCCTGTACCGAGAGGGGCCCCTCTCAGATTTGTCTACAGCAGGGCTACCTCAACCTGGCGCTTGCCATTGTCGGTGGGGAGCAATGAAGGTATCTTCCGTACCGGGAGCCACGTGCGTTCGCGGCCGGCGTCGTACTGCGACGTGCTATTGGTCGTTCGGGAGATTCTGGGGGGACAATGCCTAACGAACTGTTCGACTTCGACGAGTTTTCACGCCAGGTAGCGGAGGCTTTTGATACTGCACTCGAAACAATCGGCAAATTCAATCTTGCAGTTTTCGGCGACTCCGGCGTTGGCAAGAGTACCCTCGTCAACGCGGTCTTCGGTATCGAACTCGCGGGAACCGGGATCGGAAATCATCAGACCACGAACGTGCGTCTATACCGTAAGAATGAGGACGATCTACTGGGCATTTATGACACCCCCGGCTTCGAGATTGGCCAAGGAGACCTGTCCATGCTCATCTCAGAGGTTAAGGGTATCGTGGAGCGCTCTCGCCAGGGGCCTCTCGCCGCGCGAATACACGCAGTATGGTTCGTCGTAAATCACCACAGCACACGTTTCTTGGACTCCCACGCGGATGCGGTTCGAGCCCTACACGATCTAGGCCTCCCAGTCTTCATCGTACTAACTCGAGTATCGAAACTCGGCGACCGAATCGACCCTGCCGCTCTGACTTTGATGCAGCACATTACGGAGAGGGGACTCCCTATCGCCGGACGAAAAATATTTCTGGTCAACTCTGTCGAAACGGTCGAGCTCAGCGGAACAATATATCCCGTTCACGGACTCCAGGAACTTCTCGACGCAACTGTCGAAACCATCCCAGAAGCTGTACGAACCGCGGCCATCGCCGCACAGAGACTCGACTTCAGCCGTCAGCGCGTCCTCTCTGAACGCGCGATTAAAGTGGCAGTGGGTGCGGCCTTCGGAACTCAATTGATGCCGATCGGTGTTGACATGGCGGGATTCACACTCGCCCTCGCTGGGATGATGGCTACGATCAGCGTCCTCTACGGTGTACCCGTGGACAAAGCGGCTCTGATAAATCTGTCCTGGAAGGTATTTCTCGGCGGCAACGCAGCCAAGCAAGGAGCCGGCTGGCTTGCCGAAGAGGTGGCCAGGCGATCTGCCGAGAAAGCTGCGAAGAAGGCTGGCCAGGCTGCGGCCAAGCAGGGGGCCAAGCTCATCCCAGGCGTCAATCTTGTAGTCGCGGCCGTTAGCACGGCCGTCGCCGCGCCTATGATGTGGGCTGTGGGCCGCTCTTGGATGGAGGTTTGCGAATATATGCGGACCCATCCGGAAGAGGTCGTAAACGAGCGGGAATCGAGCTACATCGAACTATTTCTGAAGTGCTACCGGGAACGCATGACGGATCGTCGGCCGACCTGGTTGTCGCGATTCAAGCGAGACTGACATTGTCATTTTATATCGATCAGTCGAATCGGACTTCAGCAGCTTGATCCGCCGACGTGCCTCCCGCAGTTCCGCGCTCTCCCGGCTGGTCACCCCAGGCTTGGCACCTTCATCGATGTCCGCCCGGCGCATCCACTTCTACAGCTGCATCGGGACCCCGAAGTCGGTCGCCACCTGCTCGACCGTCACACCCGGAACGCGGTTCCTCGCGCCCCGCACGACATCCTCGCGGAACTCTTCGGGATAGGGTTTGGGCACAGCGACATCCTTCCCACCCGCCCCACAGGGCAAGCCAGATCAGATGACCTGCCCCATCTTGCTTCGAGCACGCGAACGTTACCAACCCGCCTTCGTGTCTCCCGCAATTGGTTGACGACCGGGCCAGCCTGAGCGTCGTCCATGGCCACAGACGCGTAGACCAGGTAGCGGTTGCCGTTGATGAGATGTTCGCCGTCCCAACCGGACTCGTCGCAGGCGACCCATCGTGCCTCATTGGTATCTGCCGTGGGGGAGGGGTGGCTGTAGGCGGTGTCAGGGAGCGACATGCTCGTGCTGCGCCTTCCTGTGCGGCTCGGCCAGCGCTGCGTATCGAATCGGACTGCCCCGGTGCGGGCCGGGGGCCGACCACCAGCCATCATCCTCACCGAGACCAGCAGTCGGCTTCGAATGAAGGACCCGCTGGTGAAATCGCTGAGGGTGGTTCAGCGCTCGCGGATCCACCAGATGACCGCGCTGGCCGCGGCCGCGCCGAGGGATCGTGCGGCGCCCTTGCTCGCTTCCAGCGCCAGCAGGCGCCGGTCGGCGGTGACCCGGGGCCGGCGGTGCACCTTGTTTCCGGGCTGCGGCGGCGTGATTGGGGCGGTGGTGCCGGACATACTTCTCCTCTTCGGGCAGCTTTCGGGCAGCGCAGGACTGACCGCGTGTGCGTGTTCTGCTGTGTTGATCGGGCAGTTGTGCCTTCATTTCGACCATAGACGCGGGTCAGTTCGTCTGGGGTGGCGGTATGCCAGGCGCCACTTGAAGGGTTCGAGTTCAGTGAAGTCGATCTCGTCCGGTTACAGACCCGCGCAGTGCAGGAACTCCAGCCCAACCCGAGGATCGTGCCGTCGACGCGAACGCGTCGGCTGCCGGCATCACACGGTGACGCGGCATCTGCGCCGGACAGAATGCCCCGGGCTGGCGAGAGGCGCATGCTGGTAATGGCCCTGTGCACTCGGCAGCACTGCTCCCTTGGGGGCAGGTCGCCCTGGTCAGTCAACTCGTTGCGCAGGTGGCGGCATCTGCACGAGACAGGAGCGTGGAGCGATGGACGTGCAAGCGAATACCTACGCCCCGGATGAGACAGCCTTGCTGATCATCGACCCGTACAACGACTTCCTGTCGGATGGCGGGAAGCTGTGGCCTGCCGCCAAAGAGGTTGCCGAAGGCATCGGCCTGCTCGACAACATGCGCGCCATGCTCGGCGCCGCACGTGACCTGGGTTTTTGCGTCTTTATCGTGCCTCACCATCAGACGACACCTGACGATTACCGCACTTGGGACCACCTGTCCCCCACTCAACAGCGCGTTGTGAAGGGGCAGACTTTCGCCGCCGGGAGTTGGGGAGCCAAGTGGCACCCCGACTTCGTGCCGCGCGAGAATGAGCTGGTCATGCGGCAGCACTGGGCCTCCAGCGGCTTCGCCAACACTGACCTGGACATGCTGCTCAAACAGCACCGCGTACAGAAGATCATTATCATCGGGATGAAGGCCAACACCTGCGTCGACACCACCGCGCGCTTCGGCCAGGAACTCGGCTATCACGTCACGCTCATCCGTGACGCCATCGGTGCCTTCAACTGGGACGAGATGAAGGCGACGTTCGACATCAACGCTCCCGCCTATGCTCACGCCATTTTCACTACCGACGAATTCCTGACGATCGTGGGTAAGCTTCCTCAGGCGATGGCCATGTGATCATTCGGTTGCGTCCCGACGGGTGCTTAGCGCATGACGCGGATCGCACGCGGGTTCCACCAGTAGGTGCGCCAGTACACGACCGGCCAGTCGTCGCCCTCCAGGAACGTCATCTTCACCTGCACCGCATGTCGACCGTCCCGGTAGCGGATCGTGTGCCAGACCCGGCCGTCATGCCACCGGCCTCCGACGCGCACCTGCACTCGTGGCTGCTGCCCCGGTTCGTACCCCCGGTACGTCGGCACCTGGTCCGGCGGCACGCCGCCCGGGTGGACACGGACAGCGTCGCCGTCGACCAGTGCGTGCTCGACCGGGCTGGTCGCCATCCCCGATGCCCTGATCTCGCAGAGGTCCAGGTCCCACCAGAACCACGCGGTCCGTCGGCCGTCAGACAGCGCGGGCCACAAGGTCAAGTGCACGGCCTCCCGGTCGTCGGCGTACCGGCGGAGCTCCCGCCCCCGGACGCGGCAACGTCGTACCCGCCCGAGCGGCAGTGGCGCGTGGGGCTGCCCATCGCCGGCCGCGAGCACTGCGCCCGGGGGGGCGTCCACGCGCATGCTGCCGACCCGTAGTAATCGGTCATAAGAGCTCGTAACACGATCTTGCTCAGTCGCCGGCTTCGAAGTCGAGTCGCTGGGCGTCGTCAGGGAGCCAGGGGGCCGGGGGGCCGTTGCGCC
>NZ_JBIVLH010000054.1:0-15069 GCF_044751185.1 Streptomyces sp. NPDC088733 | reverse complement strand
CCGGCTCGCATCAGACAGCACCACATCCCACCCCATGCCCACCTCAACGAGCCCGCTGCCCACCCGTCACGGCAAAGACCGTTGCAGTACTAGTGCGAGCAGGGCGGCGCGCTGCCAGGGCAGGAGCTTGCAGCGGCGGTCATCCTCGAGGGTGACGATAAGCATCGCAGCGCATGAGGCAGGTTCAGTGCTGCAGGATGCGTAACTAACGAGGCTCCCCGGCCGAAGAGTTGAGACGTCAGACATCTCGCTCAACCGCCAGGGAGCCTCGTCCGTTCTGCACGGGTCGCCGACGAGCCGACCGTCATACGAAAGCCAGGTTAGGCCTTCGTCTCCACCAGGGCCGGGGTGTCGGACGCGCGGACCACGCCTCCCGCGGAGTGCCGGCCGTGCAGGGCCGGGACGAGGAGGGCGGCGAGGGACGCGGCGAGGAGCAGGACGGCGAGCAGCGCGAACCCGTGGGTGTAGCCGGAGGCGTAGGGCAGGCCGGAGGGCTGCAGGCGGCTGGTGACCAGGACGCTGGTGAGGGCGGCGCCGATGGAGCCGCCGATGGTGCGGATGTTGGCGTTCATGCCGCTGGCGGCGCCGGTCTGCTCCGGCGGGACGCTGCGCACGATGAGGTTGGCCATCGAGGCGAAGGCGAGGCCGATGCCGAGGCCGAAGATGCCGGCCGACGTGGCGACCTGCCACTGCTGGTCGTGCCACGCGGCGAGGAATCCGCAGGCCACCGCGCCGAGCGCGGCGCCGGCGACGAGGAGGCGCTTGGCCCCCACGACCGGCTCCAGGCGCCCGCTGAGCACGCCCGAGAAGAACATCGCGACCAGCATCGGCAGCATCAGCAGGCCGGCCGAGGTGACGCTCGCCCCGAAGCCGTAGCCCGCGGAGCGTGGGGTCTGGACGAGGCCGGGGAGGAAGGACCAGAGCGCGAACATGCCGGCGCCGAAGAGGAGGCCCGCGGTGTTGGTCGTCCACACCGCGCGCAGACGCATGATCCGCAGGTCGATCAGCGGGTGGCGGGAGCGTGCCTCGGCGAGCAGCCAGAGGGCGAACAGCACCACCGCGGCGACGAACAGCCCGATCACGCGGACCGAGGTCCACCCCCAGTTGCCGGCCTGGCTGAGCGGCAGGAGCAGGGCCACCAGCCAGCCGGACAGGAGGCCGGCGCCGAGCCAGTTGACGCGTCCCTCGGCGCGGCTGGGCGACTCGGGCACGTAGCGGAAGGCGATGAGCGCGGTGACGGCCACGATGCCGACCGGGATCCAGAACAGCCAGCGGTAGTCGAGGGCGGAGACGATGGGGCCCGCCGCCACGATGCCGACGCCGCCGCCCGCCGCGATGACCGCGGACAGGTTGCTGATGCTGGGGCTGACCCGGCTCGGCGCGAACTCGTCGCGGATGATGCCGAAGGACAGCGGGAAGAGGGCGCCGCCGATGCCCTGGACGACGCGGGCGATGATCAGGATGCCGATCGTCGGGGCGAGCGCGGCGAGCAGGCAGCCGAGGGTCAGGACGACGAGGACGCCGACGAGGGTGCGCTTCTTGCCGATGAGGTCGCCGAGGCGGCCCAGGATCGGCGTGAAGATCGAGGCGGACAGCAGGTACGCCGTCATCACCCAGGTCGCCGTGGACTGGGACGTGTGCAACGCGTGCTGGACCGTCGGCAGGGCCGGGGCGATCAGCGACTGGAGCATGGAGAACACGCCCGCACCAGTCGCGAGGACCGCGAAGGTGAGGCGGGTGGAGCGTCGGGGCATGAAGGAGCCTCTCGGATCCGGACAGGGCGCGGCCGGGTGCGGATGCGTCCGGCAGCGGTGTGTGAGCGGGCTGGTGGTGCGGGGCGGGCGAGTGGGGCGCGGCCCGTGTGAGGGGCGCCGGCGTCCGCCGGAAGTCAGGGGAGGGGCGTTGCGTCGGTGCAAGGCCCGTAACGGGGTGAATCGGGGCGCGGTCGGCGCGTGTGGTGACACGTGTCGACAGAAGTGCGCCCCCTGCCGATAAAGTCGAGGTATTCCTCCACTATATCGGAGGAATACCTCGACTTCAAAGTGTTCCGGCCGGGGAGGCAGAAGTGACGGCGCAGCCGTATCCCGTCAGCGAGATCGTCGCGGCCCAGCGCCCGCACCGCAGGGACGCCGCCCGCAACTACGACGCCCTGCTGGCGGCGGCCCGCGAGGCCTTCGCCGAGAACGGCGCCGAGGCCTCGCTGGAGGACATCGCCCGCCGTGCGGGTGTGGGCATCGCCACCCTCTACCGGAACTTCCCGACCCGCCGGCACCTCTTCGAGTCCGTCTACGCCGACGAGGTCAACGAGCTGTGCCGCGTCGCCCAGGACGTCGCCGCCCTGGAGCCCTGGGACGCGCTGACCTCCTGGCTGCGCCGCTTCGTCGACTACACCGTGACCAAACGGGCCATCCGCGAGGCCCTCAACAACGAGTCCGACGTCTTCCTGGCCTGCCGCGACTCCATGTACCAGGCGGGCGGCCCGCTCTTCGAACGCGCCCAGAAGGCCGCCGAGGCCCGCACCGACATCTCCTTCGACGACCTGCTCCGCATGGTCTCGGGCATCAGCTCCACCTACTTCCCGGAGGAGACCCAGCGCGACCGGGTCCTGGGGGTCGCGCTGGACGGGGTGCGCACCGCACGCTAATGCACGCCGCCCCGGCCCCGCCGGTGCCTGCGTCTCCTCGTGACGAAGCCACGAAAGAAGCGCGACTCGTGCTGGTGTAGAACGACCGCGACTTCGAAACCATCGCTCGCACCACCGGGCAGCCTGTCCGGATCATCGACCGCAAATAGCGATCGACTCCCGGGCGACAAGCGGAACAGTGAGATCCCAGCAGGTGTCGCCGGGGGTGGGGACGGTCCGCCGGGGCAGGCGGCTGCGCGAGGTTTACCGCGACGCCATCCGCCGCGAACACGACGTCAGTGTCGAGACAAGCACACCGGTCGCATCACGGGCGACCTCTTAAAGGGGTGCCGTACCCGTCGGAGATCCGGCGCTCGTATTGGCCGTGCAAGCAGAAGGCGTCCCGCCCACGCCTCGGCGTCCGTGCTCAGGGATGCCGATCCCCTCGTCACTCATCACCAGGGTTAGGGTCTCCGAACCGACCACGAGCGCCACGTCCGCCGCGTGACATTTGGCGCGCCGGGCCATCGGTACACATCAGTCCCTCCATCTGCAGCGCCGGGCGGCCTGTGACCCCAGGGACGGCTCGCCCCAGCCGACCGTTGCAACCGCATGTGTGACGGTCATGGATCGTGCACGGATCGGTGTGGCTGTTCATCTAAGGCGATCGGCAGTCACGCACGCTCGGAGCGCGATCGCTCGGCCCGAAGCTGCGAGTGATGACGAGATCCGGGCGCCCTGGGCCACCACACGCCAACGTCTTGAAGCGGCCGTTCACCCCGCGCCCCCTCTGGGCTGCGATTCCGGAGCATGTCCCAGACCGTGTACGTCTCGTCTCGTTCCTCGAATGCCGTCGAACGCCAGGCAGAGCACGCGCTCGCGTTGCGCATCATCCAGGAACGATCCCGCTGCCACGCTGACAACAAGCCGAATGACATCCTCCAACTGGGCATCCGGACGGATGGTGCCAGCCTCCTGCGCCCTGCGAAAGAGCGGCTCTCCAGCAGCGCGCAAGGCTTCTCGTCCAGCCCGGAAAATCTCTGAATTGCGATCCAGCGTTCCCTGCATGGCTTGTTTGGTTGCATCGTATCCGATGAAACGCCGGCTCCACGCTTCAAACGCAGGCCAGGGCGGAAGATCGGCCACCTGGGCCGCGACCTCGCAGAGCCGCTCAACCTCTTCCGCGAAGACGGCGTGGTACAGGTGCTGACGCGTAGGGAAGTTGCGGTACAACGTGCCGATCGCCACCCCCGCTCGCTGAGCGATGTCCTCCAAAGGGACCGTCGGACCGCCCTCTGCCAAAGAGTCTCTCGCGGCGGCCAAAAGGGCATCAAAATTCCGCAAAGCATCCGCACGATGCGGCCGTGACACCCTGAACGTGGAGTCGCCGCGGGGCGCATCACTCACTGAAGTCTCCGTCTGCAGCCTGAACGGGCGGACGACGAGTGTAGCCTCCCGCTCACGAACTTCCCCCGCTTCCACCTTGGCCGTGCTCCGAATCATCGCGCGATAGCTCGTGCTGCCGCCGTATCTGAAACCGGCTCATGAGAAGACCGACCTGCCCGACACCATGGCGCTCACAGATCTGCCCCGGGCACCCGGCACCCCGCGCATCCGAGGGCGCGGTCCGCGGAGCCCCCTCCGACGGTGTGGAATCTCCGGATCGGCTGCCCGTCACGCGGTTGAGCGGTGGCGTCCCTCCGAGGGCCAACCCGACTGCGGCCAGCGCGGCGCTCCGCCGCGACCACCGGATTTCAGCACGGCAACAAAGCCCGGCTGATAACGGCGCTGATCCGTCCCGGCGCTGGCGGCAGCACGGCCTGACCATGCCCAAAGGGGCGACTGCCGTACTCGACCGGCACGACGATCACGGACAGCAGGCGATCCGAAGACCCTGGCGGCGGCCTTGACCATAGGGAAGCAAGCCCCGGGGTGAGATCCGCGACGACGGACAGACTTGCAAGCGGAGGTTTGTCTCGACTAAAGTCGAGGAAATAGTTCAGTTTTACTGGGTGCCCGATCTCGACTTAATGGGCCGCCGCGGTACCTCGCTGTACGGCGGCATCGCTTGCCAGGCCTGGGAGACGGGGCCGGCGACGGAGTGGGCCCGCTGACGCACGCAGTGGACTTCGCGCGTAAGGGAAAGAGAGTGAGGCAGCCGTGGTGGATCAGAACGCTGGAGGCCCTGCCCCCATCACTCTTCGGGTGAATGGGCAGGAGCGGGAGGTGCGCACCGAGGAGGAGACACCACTGCTGTACGCGCTTCGCAATCATTTGGGCCTCAAGGGCACCCGCTTCGGGTGCGGGCTTGGTCTCTGCGGTGCCTGCTTCGTCCTCGTCGACGGTCATCCGACCTTCTCATGCGACACCCCGGTGTGGTCGCTCGACGGCAAAGAGGTAACCACGATCGAGGGGCTGGGTACCGCCGACGAGTCCCACCCAGTCGCCCGGGCGATCGTGGAGGCGCAGGCGGCGCAATGCGGGTACTGCGTCTCCGGCATGGTGATAGCAGCGGCCGCCCTGCTGGAAGAGAACGACAACCCGTCGGAGGACGAGGTGCGCGAGGCTCTGGACCGCAACCTGTGTCGGTGCGGCGCTCACAACCGGTTGGTGGGAGCGGTTCTCATTGCCGCCACCGAGATGCGAGCGGAGGCCGGCCGATGACCACACCGCCGGCGACACCTGCGATGCCCCCGTCCCTGGCAGCGAACCCCTGGTTGTCCAGCTGGCTGCGCATCCACCCAGAGGGCCAGGTGGAGGTCCGATCCGGCAAGGTGGAGATCGGCCAGGGGGTGCTCACCGCCCTCGCGCAGATCGCCGCCGAGGAATTGGACGTGGACGTGTCCCGGGTGCGGATGACGGCGGCCACCACCGGCGTCAGCCCCAACGAGGGGCTCACGGCGGGCAGCCTTTCCATTCAGCACTCCGGTGCCGCACTGCAGTTCGCTTGTGCGGAGGCTCGGGCGGTCTACCTGAACCGTGCCGCGGCTCTGATGCAGTGCGATGCGACGCAGCTCACCGTCGACGACGGGCGCATCACCACGCCTGACGGGCGGACCACGACCTACTGGCAGCTGGCTGACGACGCACTGCTCGACCGGCCTGCTACCGCGACGGTCGCACCGAAGTCCGAGTCGGCCTACCGGGTGGTGGGCACCAACGCGCCCCGCGTCGACCTGCCGGACAAGTTGGCCGGCAGGTCCCGGTTCGCACACGACCTCGTGCTCCCGGGGCTCCTGTACGGCCGAATCGTGCGGCCGCCGTCACGGGGCGCGACGCTGGATACCGCGGATACCGAGCCGACCCTGGCCGTGCCCGGTGTCGTGACGACCGTGCGCGACGGGAATTTCCTTGCCGTGATCGCGGATCGGGAGGAAGTGGCCCTGAGAGCTGTGGAGCTCCTGCGCAAGGGTGCTGTGTGGCAACAGTCGCCGACACTCCCGGACGAAGACGACCTTCCGAAGTTCCTCACCACCGCCCCCCGTGTGACCACTCTGCTCGCCGACCAAGGCGAGCGCCCCCCCGCCTTCGCGGTGGCCCGGTCCCACGAAGCCACATACCACCGCCCGTACATCGCACACGCGTCAATGGGGCCTTCCAGCGCAACCGCGCTCCTCACCACGGAAGATGGCGAGGACCGGCTTGCTGTCTGGACGCACAGTCAGGGTGTCTACATTCTGCGCCAGGAGCTGGCCCGGGCGCTTGATATGAGCGATAAGCAGATCACCGTGTCCCATGTCGAGGGGCCTGGCTGCTACGGGCACAACGGTGCGGACGACAGCGCCATGGACGCGGCCCTGCTGGCCCTGGCAGTTCCGGGCCGTCCCGTGCAGGTCGTGTGGTCGCGCGCCGACGAACTGGGCTGGTCCCCCTTCGGACCGGCAGCAGTGGTGAGGGTCGCAGCCGACGTCGGCACCGGTGGAGAGGTGCTGGCCTGGGAGCAGGAGATCTGGGGCAACAGCCACATCACCCGGCCCGGTATGACGCCTTCGATCGGATTGCTGGCTGCGAGCCATCGAGAGGGTGGCAAAGAGATCGAGTCGGGGCCGGAGGCGCCCCTTACCCATGGTGGCGCAGCCGGGCGCAACTCTGTCCCCGGTTACGACTTCGGGTACCGCAAGGCGGTCAACCACCGTGTCCTGCCCGTCCCGCTGCGAACCTCCGCATTGCGGTCGCTCGGCGCCTTCGTCAACGTGTTCGCGGCTGAGTCGTTCATGGACGAACTTGCCCTGGAGGCAGGACGGGATCCGGTGGAGTTCCGTCTCGCACATCTGACCGACCCCCGGGCGCGTGCCCTCGTCGAGACCGTCGCACGGCGTGCGGAATGGGACAGTTGGCGGCCGTCGGAATCCTTGGGGCACGGCATCGCCTACGCCCGGTACAAGAACACCTCCGCATACTGCGCAGTGGTCGCCGAGGTGGAGGCGGTGAGCGAGGTCCGGGTACGGCGGCTGACCCTTGCTGTGGACGCGGGGCTGGTCATCAGCCCGGACGGCGCGCGGAACCAGATCGAGGGCGGTGCCGTTCAAGCCACCAGTTGGACGCTGAAGGAGCGCGTGCGCTTCGACCGGATGACGGTCACCAGCGAGGACTGGGAGAGCTATCCGATCCTGCGCTTCTCCGAGGTCCCCGCGGTCGATATCGCACTGATGCCGGGCGATGGCAATCCGCCCCTCGGTGTCGGGGAGACAGCACAGGGTCCGACGGCCGCTGCCATCGCCAACGCCCTCTACGACGCCCTCGGCGTGCGCGTGCGTTCGCTGCCGCTCACCGAGGAACAGATCGTCGCCGCGATGCCCGACTGAGCGGCCGCTTCCGGGGCAACTCCGAGAAAGGACCAGCATGATCATCGACGTGCATCAGCATTACTCCCCTCCTGCTCTCACGGAGGCTGTCGCCAAGGAATCCCCTGGCCTCAAGATGTTGACCGAACCCTGCGTCGAGCTCGACGGCAGGCTGCCCGAGATGGACGCGTGCGGAATCGACGCCGCCCTGCTGTCCATCCCGCACCCGTGCCGTCTCTCGCCGGGCGACGATCGGGCCGGCTATCTCGCCCTGGCCCGACGTTGCAACGACGAGCTGCTGGCCGCAGCGGAACGGCGTCCAGACCGGTTCGCGGTGCTCATCGCACTTCCTTTCGGCGACACCGAGGGCAGCCTGGAAGAGCTCGAGCGTGTAGCAGGACACCCTTTGGTCAAGGGCGTCATCGGCTTCTCTGTGACGCGTCCTTGGAGTCTGTACGAGCCTCGCCTCGAGCCGGTCTACCAGGCGATGGCCCGCCGCAACTTCTCCCTCATGCTGCACCCGGTCATGGATGACTTCACCGCGCACCCCTCGTTCGAGGCGTTCACGCTGTTCGGCAGCATCGCCTCGCCCGTGCAGGAAACCGTGACGGCGGCGCAGCTGATGCTGTCCGGGACGCTCGACCGCGTACCTGAACTGACGCTGATCATTCCCCACTTGGGAGGGGTACTTCCCTACCTCGCTCAGCGCCTCATCGATCAGAGCGGCACCGGCGCCGCGCAGTACGACTGCCTGGAATACCTGCGCACCCGCTGCCTTGTGGACAGTTGTTCCTACCATCAGCCCGCACTGAGCTGCGCGGAGGCCACGATGTCGGCACAGCGGATTCTGCTCGGCTCCGACTATCCCTACCGCGGTTCCCTGCAGCGCGCGGTGTCCGACATCGAGACCAGCGGTCTGAACGCACTGGATCGAGCCGCTGTCTACGGAGGCAATGCCGAGCGTGCGGGACTCCTGACCGACGCCATGCGCGCACCGCGACGCCGCGGAGAACCCTGTCCGGCTGGAGATCGTCCATAACGCCTCGGCCCACTCGCCCGGATGCCGGGGCCGCTCTGACCAACCGATCCAGGCCATGGGAGCCAGCCGCGGTGGTGCTGCCGCCGCTCCCCTGCTCAGCAGCACCACCGAACAGGCCGTGGAGCGCGGCATCCAACCGTCGCTGGAACCGGACCCCAGGCTGCCTACAACCGACCCAGACGCTGGAACCAGCCACCGCCAAGAACCGACGAGCCGTCACCGTCGAGGGCTGAACTCCGCCGAGTGACGGAAAATATCCAGGAGCACGGGTCGCTGCCGCGTTGGTGCTGTCCATGGCACGTACCCCCGGGGCCTTGGCGCTGGGCGCGAGGCGGGTGCGGTGCGGCGGAGGCTCAGCCGGGGTCTCGGCGCTCGGGCTCTCGTCCAGGCTCCTTCGCGCGGGCTCAATGAGAGCCAACGAGCGCGAAGGTGGCGTCGCCGCATACCCATCGGCGAGTGGCCGGCCTGCCCTGTCGATAGCAAGTTCCCTGATCGTGCACGACCTTATGCCGAAGCCATCCTGCATGCTGCGTACGCCCTCTTTGCCGGAGACGGGTTATCGCGTTTGAAAGTCTTTACTCATAAAAATTTGTCTCCACAAATCAAGTCCGTTTACGGTTACTTCGGGCAAGAATGAGTGGAACGTGGTGCCCATTGGGCATCGCAGGAGCTGTACGAGAAGTCAGCCGCCGCTTCCGTTCGCACCCCGTCATCGGCAGGCGTTCCGTGAGCCCGGCGGAGCCCACCGACATCAGCGAGTCAATGCGCTCGTCACCACCCGGATGTCGGCGCAGTGTGCGGGCTCTACAGGCAGCACATGTGGCGGAGCAGCTGCGGCTGATCACTCACCGGGTGGGCGAGCGCCGAGTCGGCTTTGCGACCACGTGCGCGACTCCTTGCGGACCTCGTGCATCCGACGCCTGTGCCCGGTCCCTGCCCCTGACTCTGGCCCTGGCCAATTGCCCTTGGCCTCCATGGACTCCACGAAAAGGAAGACGATGGCAACAACGACATCACCGGCCCGTATACGGAGGGCGCACGCCAACACCAGCAGCCAACCAGATCATTCGGGACCGATGTCGCACCAGCAGATCGTGCGCTCCTTGACCGGACTGGTCCTCGGGCTGTTCGTGGCGATCCTGTCGTCCACGATCGTCTCCAACGCCCTGCCGAGGATCATCACCAGCCTGCACGGTGGACAAAGTGCCTATACGTGGGTCGTCACCGCCACTCTGCTCGCCAGCACCGCCACCACCCCGCTGTGGGGCAAGCTCGCGGACCTGTTCAGCAAGAAGCTGCTGGTCCAACTGGCCCTGGTGATCTACGTGGCGGGCTCACTGGTAGCGGGTCTGTCGCAGAACGCCGGGATGCTGATCGCCTGCCGCGTCGTCCAGGGCGTCGGTGTCGGCGGCCTGGTCGCGCTGACCCAGGTCATCATGGCCGCGATGATCTCGCCGCGGGAGCGCGGCCGCTACAGCGGTTACCTGGGCGCGGCCTTCGCGATCGGCACTGTCGGCGGCCCGCTGCTCGGCGGCGTCATCGTCGACACCGACTGGCTGGGCTGGCGCTGGTGCTTCTACATCGGCGCACCCTTCGCGATCGCCGCACTGATCGTGCTGCAGAAGACCCTGCACCTGCCGGTCGTCAAGCGCCAGGTCAAAGTCGACTGGGCGGGCGCCTTCTTCATCACCGCCGCCGTCAGCCTGCTGCTGGTCTGGGTCACCTTCGCCGGCGACAAATATCATTGGATCTCCTGGCAGACCTGCGCCATGGTCGCAGGCGCGCTGCTGCTCGTCCTGATCTTCGTCCTGGTCGAATCGCGGGCGAGCGAGCCGATCATGCCGCTGCGGCTGTTCCGCAACAAGACCATCAGCCTCACCTCAGTCGCCTCGCTCCTCCTGGGTGTGTCGTTGTTCGGCGGCACGATCTTCCTCAGCCAGTACTTCCAGTTGGCCCGCGACAAGACGCCGACCATGGCGGGGATCTGCACCATACCGATGATCGCGGGCCTGTCCGCCTCCTCCACCGTCTCCGGCCTGATCATCACCCGCACCGGGCGCTGGAAGGCGTTCCTCGTCTCCGGCGCCGTCCTGCTCACCGGCGGCAATGCTCTCCTCGGCAGCCTGCGGTACGACACCCCGTTCTGGCAGACCGCGATGTACATGGCGCTATTGGGCCTGGGCGTCGGCATGATGATGCAGAACCTGGTCCTCGCCGTGCAGAACCAGGTGCAGACCGCCGACCTGGGCGCGGCCAGCTCCGTCGTCACCTTCTTCCGCACCCTCGGTGGCGCGATCGGCGTCTCCGCGCTGGGCGCCCTCCTGTCAAACCGGGTCACCGACTACACCAAGGACGGCCTGTCCGCGCTGGGCATGACGTCCGCCGGCTCCGCCGACGGCGGCATACCGGACCTCGAGACGCTCCCGGCGCCGATCCGCACCGTCGTGGAGTCCGCGTTCGGGCACGGCGCCGGTGACGTCTTTCTGGTGGCGGCCCCCTTGTCGTTCCTGGCGCTGCTGCTGGTGGTCTTCATCAAGGAAGTGCCACTGAGGACCGCCAGCGGGATGCAGCAGGCGATGGGTGCCGCCGAGCCCAGGGAGCGGGCGGCAGCACAGGCCGCACCCCGGCTCGCCGCGCCCGAACAAGCGGCGGTGGCCGATGCCAGCGTCATCCATGGCGAGGTCCGCGACTCCGACGGTTCCGGTGTGGAGCGGGTCACGCTCACGTTGATCTCGCTCACCGGCAAGCAGCTCGGCCGGGCCGCCACCGGCCCCGACGGCGGCTACGCGCTCAGCGCGCCCGGCGCCGGCTCGTACGTGCTGATCGCGGCGGCCGACGGCCACCAGCCGCAGGCCTCCACGGTCGTGGTCGGCGAGGAGCCGGTCGCCTACGACGTGGTCCTGTCCGGCACCGGCGGCCTCACCGGCACCGTCACCTCCGAGGCCGACGGCATCCCGGTCGACGGCGCCGTGGTCGTCGTCACCGACATCCGCGGCGAGGTGTTGGCCAGCGGCGGCACCGGGCAGGACGGCGGCTTCGGCTTCGACAAGCTCTCCGCGGGCGACTTCACCCTCGCCGTCAACGCCACCGGCTTCCGGCCGGTCGCCCTCCCCGTCGAGGTCGCCGGCACCGGCCCGAACCACGTCGACATCGCCCTGCGGCTCGGCGGCCGGGTCCGGGGCACCGTCCTCGGCGGCGCCGGCCGGCTGCCGCTGCCCGAGGCCCGCGTCACCCTCGTCGATGCCGCGGGCAACGTCGTGGCGAGCGGCACCACCGGCGGCGACGGCTCCTACGCCTTCGGCGACCTGGACGCGGGCGAGTACTCGCTCATAGCCAGCGGCTTCCCGCCGATGGCGACCACGATCACCGTCGGCAACGGAAGCGCCAAGGACGTCGACGTGGAACTCGGTCACTCCCAGGGGTGAGTCGGCACGCCGGAGGGCCGGGTTGTGCGCATGCGGAGAGGGACTGCACAAAGAACGGCTCTGTCCCACATCCGGTGGTGGCGGAGAGTCATCGTGGCGGAGGTCGCTCTGAAGGGTTCTATTGCAGACCGAGGCGATACCGCCGGGGTCCTGGCCGACTTCCACCATGAAGTTGCTCCGTGCGGCCCATGGGCGTCTGCCGCGGCCTGAGCTGCGGTTATTACTCAACGCATTTGACATCACCAGGCGTTACCACCGGATGTGAGACAGAGCCTCGCCCGATGCTGCCATCGCTGGCGAACCCGCTACGCCTCACTGGGCAAGACAATTTGGGCCGAGCAAGTCCTTTGAGCTGACCGCTCGGGGGCGATGCGGTATCCGGGTCCCCTCGCCGGCGCCGCAGCTCACCATGGTCACGCCCTGCGGATGATTCGCGGCGGGGCGCCGCGGTCACGACGCCGGGTGCGTGCTCCTGGGTACGAAGGGGAGCAGGAGGTGGGACGGGTGGGCGGGGCCCGTGACAAGGGTGGTGGTGCCGGCGAAGACGTCGGCCGGGCGGTCGTCGGGGTCGTTGTGCAGGAAGATGCCGTGGCCCTTCATCGGCACGCCGTAGACCTGGGGCCAGGGGCCGGTGCCCGGCAGCTCGAAATCACGGCCGGTGACGGTCAGGGCGAGGCGGTAGCCAGCCGGCACCACGACGGAGGTGGGCCAGATCTCGATGTCCAGCGAGACCACGGCCCCCGGTGTGAGCGGCTTGACGCGGTCGTGGGTGTGCCACGGGCGGTAGGGAAGACTGCGTCCGAGGTCGGTGGCGCGGTGGGAGGCCCTCAGCCAGCCCATGGCGACCACGCCGGCTGGATCCAGGCCGCTGACGAAGGTCACGTCCTTGCCGTCCGGGTCCAGGACCCGCAGGGTCAGGAACAGATCCGCGTCGGTGGTGGTGGACGCGATGTAGATGCGGGCGGCGGCCGGCCCCGTGATCTCGGTGTCCTCCGCGAAGGGCTCGGTGGTGAAGGTCAGTCCCTCGCCGGTGGCGGCGAAGTCCGCACGCTCCTCAACAGTGTCCGCCTTCTCGCTCAGTGCCCCGGTCCCCGCATCGAGGTCCAGCTCAGTCCATTGGGTACGGGCGAGCGGCCACTCCTGCTCCGCGCGTTGCTCGAACGTCCCGTCGACGTGGCGCACGTTGAGCTGGACCGGCGGCTGCCGGTTCCAGCCGGTGTCTTCCCCCTTGAGGAAGTGCCCGAAGAAGCGCTTCTGCAGGCCCACGCCGTAGTCGGTGTAGAACTCCGCGAAGTGCTCGTTGCCGTGCACCTCCAGCCACTTGTCGGCCGATCCGACGCGGGCGTAACCCTCGAACCCGCCCCGGGTGTGGAGGTGGTGGGCCCAGTTCACGGCAGATAGCACGGGAAGGTCGATTTTCTCGAGCTCCGGTGAGCGCTCCCGGTACCAGCCGTCCTCGACAGGGCGGGAGAGCAGTTCGGCGGCAGCGTCGGCACGGCGCCCGGCCAGTTCTTCGTCGGAAAGGGTGGCGGGCCCCGCGACGAGTGCCCCGGTGTTGGGGTTGCGGACGCCCCGCTCGCCGACACCGTGCTGCACCGCCGCCACCTGCACCGGGAACCACACCGAGGTGAACGTGTTCAGGATCCCACCGTGCCGCGCGAATTCGCGGTAGAGGTCGCTGGCGCCCTCCCATGGGCAGATGGCCGCCAGGTGCGGTGGCCGCAGAGCGGCGACCTGCCACTGGTTCATCGCGTAGTACGAGATCCCCAGCAGACCCACCTTGCCGTTGCTCCACGGCTGGGTGCCCGCCCACTCGACGCACTCGTAGTAGTCCCGGGTCTCACGCGGGGAGAAGATGTCGAGCAGACCCGGTGAGCGCCCGGCGCCCCGCGAGTCCACGCGGACGCACACGTACCCCTCCGGCACCCATTTCTCGGGGTCGACGGTCTCCCAGTTCTGGTAGCGGTTGGAGGAGCCGGCCGTCGCGTCCGGGTATTTGGCGGACAGCGGTGCCCACATACCCGGATAGCCCTCCTGGAAGGCAAGCCCCTTCGCGTACGGACCGTGCGTCATGATCACCGGGTGGCGTCCTTCGTCCGCCGGCCGGAACACGTCCGCCCGGAGCACCACCCCGTCGTCCATCGGGATCGGGACATCCCAGTCGATGCGCATGCCGTCCCGCACCTCACTGCTGTGACTTCCCATCGTCCTCTCCGTTCATCGACGGTGTGGTTCGTTCTCCGGGGCCACGGGAAGGTCGCCGAGCGAGGTCGCGAGGCGGAATTCCCATCATGATCGATCGCTGGGGCAAGGACAGGACCGCGGTGTACTGAGTCGCGCCGGAACGTGGTTCGCCCGCTGCCGCTGATACCGCCCGGAAGATGGCATCACGGTGGTGCGATCTCCGGGGCAGTTAGCGTGACCGTAACATATGTTTGTGCGCGCGCAAATAGAAGCGGACGATTGTCCGCGGAGGGCGCGGCCCTCCGCGATCGGGGCGTAGGGGCCGACTGCACGGCCTTCCGGAGGCCATGGACTCCAACCTGCTCCGCCATGGTTCTCCCGTGGCGCGGGTGCCGGACGATGCGCTAATGCTGTCGCAATACCACCCGCACGACGCCTTCCGGGCAGGTTGCGTCACGTTCACCGAAGCCCTGTGCGTGGGGCGTCGCCCCCGGTTGTCTGTCAACGGATGGGTGTGCGGGATGTCTTGACAGGCCCTCATGCGGTGCCCATCGTTGCGCCCAACGCTTACGTGTTCGCTAGACGGACATGTGTCCGTCCATTCGGGCGCCGTCTGTCGTCGTCCCTCAAGGAACCCTCACATGACAGATAAACCCCTTGCACAGGCCGTTTCCTCCGGGCCCTCCTCCAGGTCGCTCACGCGCGCCGGGGTCGTCGTCGGGTTCGCGGTGCTGTGCGTGTCGTACATGGTCAACGCCATGGATCGGCAGGTTTTCTACCCCCTGCTCCCGGAGATCCGCGCGGAGTTCGGGTTCTCCCTCGACCAGGCAGGGCTGCTCGCCACCGGTTTCACGCTCGGTATGGCCCTGGTCGGGCTTCCTACGAGTTACCTGATGGACCGTCTCGGCCGCAAAAGCGTCCTAGTACTGCAACGGTCTTTGTCGTGACGGGTGGGCAGCTTCGGGTGGTGTGTGACCGCGTCGTTTGTAGTGGCTGATTCGGGCTTGGTGTTGT
>NZ_JBIVLH010000053.1:0-15512 GCF_044751185.1 Streptomyces sp. NPDC088733 | reverse complement strand
TCGAGGTCGATCAGACCGAACCGGCCCGGGTTCTCCGACTGAGCCGAACGGATCAGGCCCCACACCGGGGCGTGCACCAGATCCGCGACCCCGTCGCCGGGTGCAGCGGCCACCGCGCCCCGCGTCAGGAACACCAGACGCGAGTCGGCGAACCGCTCGTCGCCCAGCCACTCCCGCACCAGGTCCAGCACGCGCCCGGTCTCCGCGTGCACGGCGTCCGCGACGTCCTGAACCGGCTCGTCCGGCACACACGGCACGACCATGACCGCGGGGACGGTCCCGCCCTCCGCGGCCACCGCGCCCAGCGCCGCGAGATCCGCGAACACCTGGGACCCGGCGCCCAGCAGCATCCAGTCCTCGACCGCCGTGCCACCACCGGAAACAGGCGACCACCGGACCTCGAACAGAGCGTCGCCGCTCCCGGCACCCGGCCCCGCGAACTGCTCCGGCGAGAAGGCCCGCAACGCCAGACCCCGCACCGACGCCACCGGCTCGCCCTCGGCGTCCGCCAGCTCCAGCGCCACCACGTCACGGCCCGCCCGCGACAACCGCACCCGGACCTCGGACGCACCCACCGCGTGCACGGCCACGCCCGACCAGGAGAACGGCAGTCGTCCCTGCCCGGTGTCCTCGACGAGACCGCCGACGGTGATGGCGTGCAGGGCCGCGTCGAGCAGCGCGGGGTGGAGCCCGAACTGCTCGGCCCCGGGGGCGGTCTCGTCACCGAGTGCGACCTCGGCGAACACGTCCTCGCCACGGCGCCACACCGAGCGCAGCCCCTGGAAGACCGATCCGTACGCGAACCCGGCCATGGCCAGGGCCTCGTACAGTCCGTCGATCGCGACCGGCTCCGCGCCGGGCGGCGGCCACGCCGCCAGGTCGAACGCCGGCTCCGACGTCCGCTCCGCGAGCAGTCCGGTCGCGTGCCGCACCCACGGCACCTCGTCCACCGCGCGATCGGCGCGGGAGTGGAAGGCGACCGGCCGTCGGCCCGCCTCGTCGGACGCTCCGACGCTGATCTGCAGTTGGAGCGCGCCGCGTTCGGGCAGGACGAGCGGCGCCTCCAGGGTGAGTTCCTCCAGCAGCTCGGTGCCTGCCCGCTGACCGGCGTGCAGGGCCAGCTCGACGAACGCCGTCCCCGGCAGCAGCACCGCGCCCGAGACGGCGTGGTCCGCCAGCCACGGGTGGGAGTCGAGCGACAGCCGAGCGGTGAACAGCAACCCCTCGGAGTCGGGGAGCTCGACCGCCGCGCCCAGCAGCGGGTGCTCCGCTCTCCCGAGACCGGCCGACGCCACATCGCCGACCTGCGCGACCGGCACGTCGATCCAGTACCGCTCCTGCTGGAAGGCGTACGTCGGGACGTCCGCCAGGCGGGCGCCCGTCCCCGCGAAGTACGCCTCCCAGTCCACCCTGCCACCGCGCACGTGCACGAGGCCGAGAGCGCCGATCACCGTCTCCGCCTCGGGGCGGGAAGACCGCAGGGCGGGGGCGAAGGCAGCGCCTTCGGCGCTCAGGCACTCCTGGGCCATCGCCGACAGCACGCCGTCCGGCCCGATCTCCACGTATGCCGTGACACCTGCGGCCTCCAGGGCACGGACGCCATCGAGGAAACGGACCGCGTCGCGGACGTGGCGGACCCAGAAGTCGGGCGACGCCATCTCGTCGGTGACCACGGCACCGGTGAGGTTCGAGACCACCGGAATGCGCGGGGCTTCGAAGGAGAGCCCCGACACCACCTCACGGAACGCGTCGAGCATCCCGTCCATGTGGGGCGAGTGGAACGCGTGGCTGACCGTCAGGCGCTTGGACTTCCGGTCCGGGAACGCCTCCACGATCGCGACAGCGGCGTCCTCGTCACCCGCGATCACCACAGCCTGCGGGCCATTGACGGCGGCGATGCTCACGCGCTCGGTCAGCAACGGCAGGACCTCGTCCTCCGACGCCTGCACCGCGATCATCACACCGCCGCCCGGCAGCGCCTGCATCAGCCGCCCGCGCGCCTCGACCAGCGTGCACGCGTCCTCCAGCGAGAACACCCCGGCCACATGCGCGGCGGCGATCTCACCGATCGAGTGCCCGGACAGGAAGTCCGGCTTCACACCCCAGCTCTCCAGCAGGCGGAACAGGGCCACTTCCATCGCGAACAGCGCCGGCTGCGTGAACTCCGTACGGTCCAAGGCCTCCGCGTCGTCCCCCAACAGCACATCCTTGAGCGGGATGTCGAGGTGCGCGCACACCGCGTCCAGCGCCCGCGCGAACACCGGATAGGCGTCGTACAGCTCCCGTCCCATTCCCAGGCGCTGGCTGCCCTGGCCGGTGAAGAGGAAGGCGAGCTTTCCGGAGCTCACCGCCCCCCGCGTCACCGACGCCGCCGGGCCCTCGGCCTCCACGGCGGCCAGACCGCGCAGCAGCTCGTCCCGACCTGAGGCCACAACCACCGCGCGGTGCTCGAAAGCCGCGCGCTTCGTGGCGAGCGTGTAGGCCACATCGGCACCGGCGAGCCCGGAATCCCGCAGACGGGACGCCTGGTCGCGCAGGGCGTCCGCGGACTTCGCCGACAGCACATAGGGCAGGGCCGATTCGGCGTCCTCCGTGGGCGCCGGCTCCGCCGCGCCGACGGCCGGCGCGAGGCCGTCGGGGGCCTGCTCGATGATCGTGTGGGCGTTGGTGCCGCTGATGCCGAACGACGACACGGCGGCGCGACGGGGTCGTCCCGTTTCCGGCCAGTCCATGCGCTCCGTGAGCAGCGAGACCGCGCCCTCGGACCAGTCCACATGCGGGCTGGGCGCGTCCACGTGCAGGGTCTGCGGCAGCACCCCGTGCCGCAGGGCCATCACCATCTTGATCACACCGGCGACACCGGCGGCGGCCTGCGTGTGGCCGAAGTTGGACTTCACCGAGCCGAGCCACAGCGGCTGCTCGTCGCTGTGCTCCTGGCCGTACGTCGCCAGCAGCGCCTGCGCCTCGATCGGGTCGCCCAGCGTCGTGCCGGTGCCGTGCGCCTCGACCACGTCGATCTCTGCCGCCGACAGGCTCGCGCTCGCGAGCGCGGCACGGATCACGCGCTGCTGCGACGGGCCGTTCGGCGCGGTAAGGCCGTTGCTCGCGCCGTCCTGGTTGACGGCCGAGCCGCGCAGCAGCGCCAGAACCGGGTGGCCGTTGCGGCGAGCGTCCGACAGCCGCTCCACAAGCAGCATGCCGACGCCCTCACCCCAGCCCGTGCCGTCGGCGGCAGCCGCGAACGGCTTGCAGCGCCCGTCGGCGGACAGACCGCGCTGGATGCTGAACGCCACGAACGTGCCCGGCGTCGCCATCACCGTGACACCGCCGGCCAGCGCCAGATCGCACTCGCCGTTGCGCAGCGCCTGAGCGGCAAGATGCAGTGACACCAGCGAGGACGAGCACGCCGTGTCGACCGTGACGGCAGGGCCCTCCAGGCCGAAGGTGTACGACACCCGGCCCGAGGCGACGCTGCCCGAACTCGACGTACCGATGTAACCCTCGAGGCCTTCCGGAGCGCGGTGCAGCAGAGTGCCGTAGTCGTTGTACATCACGCCCGCGAAGACGCCCGTACGGCTGCCGCGCACCGTCGCCGGGTCGATCCCGGCCCGCTCGAACGCCTCCCACGACGTCTCCAGCAGCAGCCGCTGCTGTGGATCGGTCGCCAGCGCCTCACGCGGCGACATCCCGAAGAACGTCGGGTCGAAGTGGTGCGCGTCGTACAGGAACGCGCCGTTCATGCTGTAGGTCGTGCCCGGGCGGTCGGAGTCCGGGTCGAACAGCTCGGCGATGTCCCAGCCGCGGTCGTCCGGCATCTCGGAGATGGCGTCCCGCCCCTGCGAAACCAGGTCCCACAGGCCCTCGGGAGACCGGACCCCGCCGGGGAAGCGGCAGGCCATCGCCACGATCGCGATCGGCTCGTCGTCGCGGACCGCGACCCTGGTCTGAGCGGCCGCTTCCTGCGAGCCGAGCAGTTCGGCGGTGAGGTACCGGGCCAGGACGGTGGGCGTCGGGTAGTCGAAGACGAGGGTGGCGGGCAGCCGCACTCCGGTCGCGGTGCCGAGCCGGTTGCGCAGTTCGACGGCGGTCAGCGAGTCGAAGCCGACCTCGCTGAACGCGCGTGCCGGGTCGACCGCGTCCGGGCCGTCGAACCCGAGCACCGAGGCGACCTGGGTGCGGACGAGTTCCAGTACAGACGCCTCGCGCTCGGCCACGGGCAGGGCGGCCAGCTGCCGGGCCAGCTTGCCTGCGGAGGCCGAAGCAGCGCGGGCGGCACGCCGGTTGGGGACGCGAACGAGGCCGCTGAGCAGCGGCGGCAGCATCCCGCCACCGGCGACCTGGGCACGCAGGGCGGCCAGGTCGAGCTTGACGGGCACGAACAGCGCGGTGCCGGAAGCCGTGGCGGTGTCGAAGAGCGCCAGGCCCTCCTGCTCCGAGAGGGCATTCACACCGCCGCGTCCCAGGCGCGAGACGTCATCGGCGTCCAGGTCGCTCGCCAGGCCGCCGTCCCACAGACCCCATGCCAGCGACGTCGCCGCCAGACCCCGCGACCTGCGGTGCGCGGCCAGCGTGTCCAGGAAGACGTTCGCCGCCGCGTAGTTCGCCTGACCGGCGCCGCCGAAGACACCGGCGGCGGAGGAGAACAGCACGAACGCCGCCAGGTCCATGTCCTGCGTCAGCTGGTGGAGGTTCCACGCCGCGTCCACCTTCGGACGCAGCACCGACGACAGACGCTCCTGGTCCAGGGACGCGATCACGCCGTCGTCCAGCACACCGGCGGTGTGCACCACCGCCGACAGCGGACGCTCCGCCAGTAGCCCGGCCAGGGCATCCCGGTCGGCCACATCGCACGCCGCCCACGCCACCGACGCGCCCAGCTCTGCCAGTTCAGCGGTCAGGTCCTCAGCACCCGGGGCGTCGCTGCCACGTCGGCTGACCAGCAGCAGATCGCGCACGCCGTACTCGGTCACCAGGTGACGCGCGAACATCCCGCCCAGCAGGCCGCTCGCGCCCGTCACCAGCACCGTGCCATCCAGCACCGGGAGTTCGGCGTCGGGATCCGCTACGGCCCGCGCCAGGCGCGGCGCCAGGAACTCCCCGGCCCGGATGGCAATCTCCGGCTCGCCGGAGGCCAGGGCCGACGACAGCGCCCGCGCGTCCGCTTCGGCGTCGCCCTCGCCGTCGAGGTCGAGGTCGAGGTCGACCAGACCGAAGCGCCCCGGGTTCTCCGACTGCGCCGACCGCACCAGGCCCCACACCGGGGCGTGAGCAAGATCCGTCACGTCCTCGTCCGGAAGCACGGCCATCGCGCCCCGGGTCAGGAACACCAGGCGCGAGCCGGCGAACCGCTCGTCGGCCAGCCACTCCTGGATCAGGCTCAGCGCCCGCCCGGTCTCGGCGTGCACCGCGTCGGGCAGTTCCCGTACGGCATCGTCCTTCACGCACGGTACGACCACCACCGAGGGGACGGCGTCGCCCTCGGTGAGCGCCGCGCCCAGCGCCGCCAGGTCGGCGTACGCCGACTCGGGGCCGCCGAGCGTCGTCCACTCCGCGGCGGCAGCCGCGGAGCCGCCGGACGGGACGGTCGTCCACTGGACCTGGAAGAGCGCGTCACCCTGACGGCCGCCCGGTCCGGCGAACTGCTCCGGCGAGAACGTCCTCAGCGCGAGACTGCGCACGGACGCCACCGGCGCGCCCTCGGCGTCCGCCACCTGCAACGCCACCGCGTCGCGGCCCGCGCGCGAGAGCCGCACCCTCAGCTCGGACGCGCCGACGGCGTGCACGGACACACCCGACCACGCGAACGGCAGACGCCCCTGGCTGGTGTCGTCGACGAGGCCACCGACACCGATGGCGTGCAACGCGCCGTCCAGGAGGGCCGGGTGGAGGCCGAACTGCTCGGCGTCCGGCTCGGTCTCGTCCCCGAGGTTCACCTCGGCGAAGACGTCCTCACCCTCGCGCCAGACCCCTCGCAGTCCCTGGAAGAGCGGGCCGTACTCGAACCCGGCCACGGCCAGCGCCTCGTACAGTCCGTCGATCGCGACGGGCTCGGCGCCGGCCGGCGGCCACGCCGCCAGGTCGAACGCCGGCTCCTCCGCCCTGTCCGCCAGGACCGCGGTCGCGTGCCGCACCCACGGCTCGTCGTCGCCGGCACGGTCGGCGCGGGAGTGGAAGGCGACCGGGCGGCGTCCCGACTCGTCGGGCGCGCCGACGCTGATCTGCAACTCGACGGCGCCCTCTTCGGGGAGCACCAGCGGGGCTTCCAGGGTCAGGTCCTCGACCAGGCCGCAGCCGACCTGGTCGCCGGCGCGAACGGCCAGTTCGACGAAGGCCGTACCGGGGAGCAGCACCGTGCCGGAGACGGCGTGGTCGGCGAGCCACGGGTGCGTGTCGAGCGACAGCCGGCCGGTGAGGAGCAGGCCCTCGGCGTCGGCGAGCGCCACGGAGGTCGCGAGCAGCGGGTGGTCGGCGGAGCGGAAGCCGGCCGAGGTCACATCCCAGCCGATGGTTCCGGCGTCGAGCCAGTAGTGCTCGCGTTCGAAGGCGTAGGTGGGGAGGTCCACGCGCTGTGCGCCGGTCCCGGCGAACACCGCCTGCCAGTCCACGGACGCACCGTGGACGTAAGCCTCACCCAGCGACAGCCAGAACCGCTCCAGACCGCCTTCGTTGCGACGCAGCGAACCCAGGACCGCGGCGTCACGACCGGAGTCCTCGACGGTCTCCTGCAAACCGACGGTGAGAACCGGGTGCGGGCTGGACTCGATGAACACACCGAAGCCCTGCTCCAGCAGCGTCCGGACCGCCTGCTCCAGCTCCACCGTCTGACGCAGGTTCCGGAACCAGTAACCGCCGTCCAGCTCCGGACCGGTCATCCACTCGCCGGTCACCGTCGACAGGAACGGCACCTGCGCCTCACCCGGGGTGATCGGCGCCAGCAGCTTCCCGAGTTCTTCTTCGAGGAGGTCGACCTGAGCGGAGTGCGACGCGTAGTCCACGGCGATCCGCCGCGCCCGCACGCCGTCCGCCTCGCAGGAGGCCAGCAGCTCCTCCAGCGCCTGCACTTCACCGGAAACCACCACGGACGACGGGCCGTTCACCGCAGCAACCGAGATCCGGTCCTCGCCCCACGCAGCGATCCGCTCCCGCACCTGCGCGGCCGGCAGCGCCACCGACACCATCCCGCCCAGACCGGCCAGCACCCGGCCAATCGCCTGACTGCGCAGAGCCACCACCCGGGCGGCATCCTCCAGCGAGAGGATCCCGGCAACGCACGCGGCCGCGATCTCGCCCTGCGAGTGCCCGATCACCGCAGCCGGACGCACCCCGGCCGCCTTCCACACCTCCGCCAGCGACACCATCACCGCGAACAACGCAGGCTGGACCACGTCCACGCGCTCCAGCGACGGAGCACCCTCCACACCACGCAGCACATCCACCAGCGACCAATCGGTGAACGGCTCCAACGCCCGCGCGCACTCCCCCAGCCGCTCCGCGAACACCGGCGAGGAATCCAGCAACTCCGCCGCCATACCGACCCACTGCGAGCCCTGCCCCGGGAAGACGAACACCGTCTTGCCGCCGAGGGTCGACCCCTGGACGACGTGGGACGACGGCTCGCCCTCCGCAAGAGCGGTGAGGGCCCGTACGTAGTCGGCACGCTCGCGGCCGACCAGGACCGCGCGTCGTGCGTGTGCGGCGCGGGTGGTGGCCAGGGAGTGGCCCACGTCGGCGGGGCGCAGGGCGGGATGGGCCTCCAGGTGGGCGAGGAGGCGTTCGGCCTGGCCGCGCAGCGCGTTCTCGCTCTTGGCGGTCAGGGTCCAGGGCAGGACGTCGGAAAGGCTCGACGCGATCAGGACGGGAGGCTGCTCCGGCTCCGCGGTCGCCGCCTCGTCGGCGGTCTCCGCGACCTCGGCGTCGGTCTCGGTCTCGGCCTCCGCAGGAGCGGGGGCGGTCGCTTCCTCGATGATGATGTGCGCGTTGGTGCCGCTGACGCCGAACGACGAGACGGCGGCCCGGCGCGCGCGACCGGTCTCCGGCCACTCCTGACCCTCCGTGAGGAGGGAGACCGCGCCGGCCGACCAGTCCACGTTGGACGAGGGCTTGTCCACGTGCAGGGTCCTGGGGAGCCTGCCGTTGCGGATCGCCATGACCATCTTGATGATGCCCGCGACACCGGCGGCGGCCTGCGTGTGGCCGATGTTCGACTTGATCGAGCCCAGCCACAGCGGCTGCTCGTCGCTGTGCTCCTTGCCGTAAGTGGCCAGCAGGGCCTGCGCCTCGATGGGGTCGCCCAGCGTGGTGCCCGTGCCGTGCGCCTCGACGGCGTCGACGTCGGAGGGTGTGAGGCGCGCGTCGGCCAGGGCGGCGCGGATCACCCGCTGCTGGGAAGGGCCGTTGGGGGCGGTGAGGCCGTTGCTCGCGCCGTCCTGGTTGACGGCGGAGCCGCGGACCACGGCGAGCACGGGGTGGCCGTTGGCGCGGGCGTCCGAGAGGCGCTCGACCAGCAGCATGCCCGCGCCCTCGGCCCAGCCGGTGCCGTCGGCCGCGTCGGCGAAGGACTTGCAGCGGCCGTCGAAGGACAGGCCGCGCTGCCGGCTGAACTCGGTGAAGGTGCCCGGCGTGGCCATGACGGTGGCGCCGCCGGCGAGGGCGAGCGAGCACTCGCCCTTGCGGAGCGACTGCATGGCGAGGTGCAGGGTGACGAGGGAGGACGAGCAGGCCGTGTCGACGGTGAGGGCCGGCCCCTCCAGGCCGAAGGTGTACGACACGCGGCCCGAGGCGACGCTGCTGGAGGCGCCGGTGACGAGGTAGCCCTCGGCCTCCTCGGGGATGGACCGCAGGCGCGCCGCGTAGTCGTGGTACATGACGCCGGCGAAGACGCCGGTCCGGCTGCCGCGCAGCGAGGCCGGGTCGATGCCGGCCCGCTCGAACACCTCCCACGAGGTCTCCAGCAGGAGCCGCTGCTGCGGGTCCATCGCCAGTGCCTCACGCGGCGATATCCCGAAGAACGCGGGGTCGAACCAGTTGGCGTCGTGCAGGAAGCCACCCTGCTGCACATAGCTCGTGCCCTGCCCGTCGGGGTCGGCGTCGAACAGCCGCTCCATGTCCCAGCCCCGGTCGGTGGGGAACGGGGAGATGGCGTCGGCCCCCTCCGACACGAGCCGCCACAGGTCCTCGGGCGACTCGACGCCGCCCGGGTAGCGGCAGCTCATGCCGACGATCGCGATCGGCTCCGCCTCCGACGACTCGACCTCTTGAAGCCGGCGACGGGTCTCGTGGAGATCGGCCGTCACGCGCTTCAGGAAGTACCGAAGCTTTTCCTCGTTCATGCTTGCATCCCTCGTACGGAAGTCAGAAAGGCGGAGTCGTGGGAAGGGCGGGCCGGACCCGTCGCGTCAGGAGATCCCGAATTCCTTGCCGATGAAGTCGAAGAGGTCGTCATCGGTGGCGGTCTCCAGCACTTCGGCCACGTCGGCGCCGTCGGAGCCCTCGGTCTCACCGGCCGCGCTCCACGCCGCCAGCAGGGCCTGCAGCCGCTCGGTGATCCGGTTCCGGCCGTCGTCGTCCGGTACGGCTTCGACGAGCGTCCGCTCCAGGCGGTCCAGTTCGGCGAGCAGCGGGGGAACCGCCGCGGCGCCGCCCTGCCAGAGCTCGTCGCGCAGGAATTCCACGATGGCGTTCGGGGTCGGGTAGTCGAAGACGAGCGTGGCCGGCAGCCGCACCCCCGTTGCCGCGCCCAGGCGGTTGCGGAGCTCGACCGCGGTGAGGGAGTCGAAGCCGACGTCGCTGAACGACCGTGCGCCGTCGACCGCTTCGGGACCGGCGAAGCCGAGCACGCCCGCGACGTGACCGCGGACCAGCTCCAGCAGCGCCTCCTCGCGTCCCTCCTTCGACAGGCCGGCCAGGCGCTCCCGAAGGGCTGCGCCTCCCTGCGTACCGCCGTCGGCGGCACCCGCCGCGCGCCGGTTGGGGACCCGGACCAGACCGCTGAGCAGCGGCGGCAGCATGCCTCCGCCGGTGACCTGGGCACGCAGGGCGGTCAGGTCGAGCTTGACGGGTACGAAGGCCGCGGTCGTTGAGGCGGCGGCGGTGTCGAAGAGGGCCAGGCCCTCCTGCTCGGACAGGGCGTTGACGCCACCGCGTCCGAGGCGGGACACCTCGCCGGCCTCCAGCTCGCCTGCCATGCCGCCGTCCCACAGGCCCCACGCCAGTGACGTCGCCGCCAGGCCGTGCGCCCTGCGGTGCGCGGCGAGGGCGTCGAGGAAGGAGTTGGCGGCGGCGTAGTTCGCCTGGCCCGCGCCGCCGAAGACACCGGCGGCGGAGGAGAACAGCACGAACGCGGCCAGGTCCATGTCCTGCGTGAGTTCGTGGAGGTTCCACGCCGCGTCCACCTTCGGACGCAGGACCGCCGTCAGGCGCTCCTGGTCCAGGGACGCGATCACGCCGTCGTCCAGCACACCGGCGGTGTGCACCACCGCCGACAGCGGACGCTCCGCCAGCACCCCGGCCAGCGCATCGCGGTCGGCCACGTCGCACGCGGCCCAGGCCACCGACGCACCCAGACCGGCCAGTTCGGCGGTCAGGTCCGCGGCACCGGGGGCGTCCTCGCCGCGGCGGCTGACGAGGAGCAGGTCCCGTACGCCGTACTCGGTCACCAGATGGCGGGCGAACAGGCCGCCCAGCGCACCACTGGCGCCCGTCACCAGCACCGTGCCGTCCAGGGCGAGCGGCGCGGCGTCCGGTGCCACGACCGCGCGGACGAGGCGCGGCACGCGCACCGCGCCGTCCCGCACCGCGGCCTCCGGCTCGCCCGCGGCGAGCACGGCGGGCAGCGCCTGGTAGGAGGCTTCGGCGTCGTCGGTGTCGATCAGGAGGAAGCGGCCCGGGTTCTCCGACTGCGCCGACCGCACCAGGCCCCACACCGGGGCATGCGCCAGGTCCGCAACCTCGTCGTCCTCGACGGAGGCCACCGCGCCCCGGGTCAGGAAGGCCAGCCGCGCGTCGGTGAACCGCTCGTCGCCGAGCCACTCCTGCAGCAGTGCGAGCACTCGCCCGGTCCCGGCATGCGCGGCACCCGGCAGGTCGTCGGACGCGGCGACGGCCAGCGGCACCACAACGACCTCCGGCACGGCCTCGCCCTCGCCGGCGAGCGCGGTCAGGCCCGCGCACATCTCGTAACGGACGCCTGCGGCGTCGAGACCCGCGTGGCCGGAGCCGTCGACGCTGAGCAGTGCCACGGGGCGCTGCTGGGCGGCCGGCACCGGTGCGAGGTGCAGCGCCGTCCAGTCGACCTCGAAGAGCGACTCCATGCGCCCGCCGCGCGCCGCGGCGCCGATCTGCTCGGGCGAAACGGCCCGCAGCACCAGCGACTCCACCGAGGCGACGGGCGCCCCGGTCGCGTCGGCCAGGTGCAGGGACACCGTGTCGCGGCCGGCCGGGGCCAGCCGGACGCGTACCGCCGCCGCACCGGTGGCGTGCAGGCGCACTCCGCCCCACGCGAACGGCAGACGTCCCTGCCCGGTGTCCTCCACGAGTCCGCCGAGGCCGGCGGCGTGCAGGGTGGCGTCGAGGAGGGCCGGGTGCAGCCCGAACCACTCCGCCGTCGCGGCCGCGTCCTCGTCGAGGCTCACCTCGGCGTAGACCTCGTCACCGAGTCGCCAGGCCGCGCGCAGGCCCTGGAAGACCGGGCCGTAGTCGAATCCGGCGGCCGCCATGCCGTCGTACAGCCCGTCGACGGCGATCGGCTCCGCACCCGGCGGCGGCCAGGCCGCCAGGTCGGAAGCGGGGGCGGGGACCGCCGCCGCGGGGGCGAGCACACCGCCGGCGTGCCGCGTCCACGGCTCGTCGGCGGGCGCGTTCTCGCCGCGCGAGTGGAGCGCCACGGCCCGCCGGCCGTCGTCGTCCGCACCGGCGACGGAGAGCCGCAGCTGCACACCGCCCGACTCCGGCAGCACCAGCGGCGCCTCCAGCGTCAGGTCGTCCAGGACCTCGCTGCCGACCTGCTCGCCTGCGCGCAGGGCCAGTTCGACGAAGGCGGTGCCCGGCAGGAGCACCGAGCCCATGACCGCGTGGTCCGCGAGCCACGGGTGCGTGGTCAGCGACAGGCGCCCGGTGAAGAGGACCCCGTCCGAGTCCGGCAGTTCGACCGCCGCGCCGAGCAGCGGGTGGTCCGCCGCACCGAGTCCGGCCGACGTGACGTCCCCGATGAAGTGGCCGCCCGACTCCAGCCAGTACCACTCGCGCTGGAAGGCGTAGGTGGGCAGTTCGACCTGCCGGCCGCCGGTCCGCGCGAAGTACGCCTCCCAGTCCACGGTCACTCCCGTGGCGTGGGCCTGGGCGAGTGCGGTGGTGACGGTCTCGGCCTCGGGGCGGCCGCCGCGCAGGGCCGGGGCGAAGAAGGCCCCGTCCTCCGTCAGGCAGTCCTGGGCCATGGCGGAGAGGACTCCGTCGGGGCCGAGTTCGAGGTAGGTGGTGACGCCCGCGGCCTCAAGGGCACGGATACCGTCGAGGAAGCGGACGGCCTCACGGACGTGCCGGACCCAGAAGTCGGGCGACGTCACCTCGTCGGTGACCAGGGCGCCGGTGAGGTTGGAGACGAGGGGGATGCGGGGCGCGGCGTAGGACAGGCCCTCGGCGACCTTGCGGAAGTCCGCGAGCATGGCGTCCATGTGCGGGGAGTGGAAGGCGTGGCTGACCGTCAGCCGCTTGGTCTTGCGGTCCGGGAATTCCGCGGCGATGGCCACCGCGGCGTCCTCGTCACCCGCGATGACCACCGAACGCGGCCCGTTGACGGCGGCGATGCTCACCCGCTCGTTCAGCAGCGGCAGGACCTCGTCCTCGGCCGCTTCGAGGGCGATCATCACGCCGCCGGTGGGCAGTGCCTGCATCAGCCGTCCGCGCGCCTCGACCAGCGTGCTGGCGTCCGCCAGGGACATCACCCCGGCGACGTGGGCTGCGGCGATCTCGCCGATGGAGTGGCCGGAGAGGTAGTCCGGCTTCACGCCCCACGACTCGACCAGTCGGTAGAGCGCCACTTCGACGGCGAAGAGCGCCGGCTGCGTGTGGGCGGTCTCGTTCAGCAGGTCGCTGTCGTCGCCGAACAGGACGTCCTTCAGCGGCACGTCGAGGTGCGCGCAGACCGCGTCGAGCGCGTCGGCGAACACCGGGTAGGTGTCGTACAGCTCCCGGCCCATGCCGAGGCGCTGGCTGCCCTGCCCCGTGAAGAGGAAGGCGAGCTTTCCGGCGCCCGCCGTGCCCCGCACCACCGAGGCCGCCGGGCCGTCGGCCTCCACGGCCGCGAGGCCGCGCAGCAGCTCGTCCCGGCCGGGGGCGACGACGACCGCACGGTGCTCGAAGGCTGCGCGGCGGGTGGCGAGGGTGTACGCCACATCGGCGGCGGCGAGGCCGGGTGCCTCTTCCAGGTGGGCCCGCAGGCGGGCCGCCTGGTCGCGGAGGCCGTCCGGGGTCTTCGCCGACAGCACGTACGCGCGGACGGAACCGTCGTCCTCGGCGGGAGCGTGGGCGACGACACGGCTCGGGGCGAGGTCGTCGGGGGCCTGCTCGATGATCGTGTGGGCGTTGGTGCCGCTGATGCCGAAGGACGAGATGCCGGCGCGGCGCGGGCGGCCGGTCTCCGGCCAGTCCATCTGGTCGGTCAGCAGGGAGACGGCGCCCTCGGACCAGTCGACGTGCGGGGTCGGCTCGTCCACGTGCAGCGTCCGCGGCAGCACGCCGTGACGCATCGCCATGATCATCTTGATGATGCCCGCGACACCGGCTGCGGCCTGCGTGTGACCGATGTTGGACTTGACGGAGCCGAGCCACAGCGGCTGCTTGTCGCCGTGCTCCTGGCCGTAAGTGGCCAGGAGGGCTTGGGCCTCGATCGGGTCGCCCAGCGTCGTGCCAGTGCCGTGCGCCTCGACCGCGTCGATCTCGGCGGCAGTGAGCCGGGCATTGGCCAGCGCCTGCCGGATCACGCGCTGCTGGGAGGGACCGTTGGGGGCGGTGAGGCCGTTGCTCGCGCCGTCCTGGTTGATCGCGGAACCGCGGACCACCGCGAGGACCGGGTGGCCGTTGCGGCGGGCGTCGGACAGCCGCTCGACGAGCAGCATGCCCGCGCCCTCGGCCCAACTGGTGCCGTCGGCAGCGGCCGCGAAGGACTTGATGCGGCCGTCGGGGGCCAGGCCGCGCTGCCGGCTGAACTCCGTGAAGGTGCCGGGCGACGCCATGACCGTCACACCACCGGCGAGCGCCATCGTGCACTCGCCGTTGCGCAGCGCCTGGATCGCCCAGTGCAGCGCCACCAGCGACGACGAACACGCGGTGTCCACCGTGACCGCCGGACCTTCGAGCCCGAACGCGTACGACACACGACCCGACGCGATGCTCCCCGAATTGCCGGTGCCGAGGTATCCCTCGACGCCCTCGGGAACAGCCGTCAGACGACTCGAGTAGTCGTGGTACATCACACCGGCGAAGACGCCGGTGTGGCTGCCGCGCATCGCGGCCGGGTCGATGCCCGCGCGTTCGAAGGCTTCCCACGAGGTCTCCAGCAGCAGACGCTGCTGCGGGTCCATCGCCACGGCCTCGCGCGGCGAGATCCCGAAGAAGGCGGGGTCGAAGCGACCTGCGTCGTGCAGGAAGCCGCCCGACTGCGTGTAGGTGGTGCCCCGGCCGTCCGGGTCCGGATCGAACAGCGCGTCCAGATCCCAGCCACGACCCTGCGGGAACGACGAGATCGCATCGCCGCCACCCAGCACCAGCCGCCACAGATCCTCGGGGGTCTCCACCCCGCCCGGATACCGGCAGCTCATGCCCACGATCGCGATCGGCTCGTCGTCCAGCACCCCGGCCCGCACCGGCACCAACGCCGCGCCAGCCGGCTGCTCGACCAGACCCAGAACCTCGCCCAGCAAGAACTCCGCGAGCGCCCCGGCCGTCGGGTAGTCGAAGACCAGCGTCGCCGGCAGCCGCACACCCGCCACCGAACCCAACCGGTTCCGCAGCTCCACCGCGGTCAGCGAGTCGAAGCCCAGCTCCTTGAACGCACGATCCGCCGGCACCTGGTCGAGCGAACCATGACCCAGAACACCCGCCACCTCACCCCGCACCACATCGAGCACGGCCTCGGCCCGCTCGTCCTGGGGCAGTGCCGCGAGCTGCCGGGCGAGCTTGCCCGCCGCGGCCGAACCGGCCTTCGCGGCGCGGCGAGCGGGAACGCGGACCAGGCCGCTCAGCAGCGGCGGCAGCATCCCGCTGCCCGCCTGGGCGCGGAGCGCGGCCAGGTCGAGCTTCATGGGCACGAGGACCGGGGCCTGGGTGGCGTGGGCGGTGTCGAAGAGGGCGAGGCCCTCGTCCTCCGTCAGGGCGTCCACGCCGCCCCGACCGGTACGTGCCACCTCGCCGGCCATGCCGCCATCCCACAGACCCCACGCCAGCGACGTCGCGGCCAGGCCCTGCGCCCTGCGGTGCGCGGCGAGAGCATCGAGGAAGACGTTGGCCGCCGCGTAGTT
>NZ_JBIVLH010000052.1:0-20782 GCF_044751185.1 Streptomyces sp. NPDC088733 | reverse complement strand
GGCACCACCACGACCCCCTTCGACATGGTGGTCCGCAACGACCTCGACCGCTACCGCCTCGTCATGGACGTCATCGACCGCGTCCCCGGCCTCGCAGTGCGCGCCGCCGCCGTACGGCAGCAGATGGAGGACATACGGCTGCGGCACCACTCCTGGATCCGCGAGCACGGCACCGACCTCCCGGAGGTGACGGACTGGACGTGGACGGGATGAGCACACACGGCCCAAGGGCCGCTCCCCATGCGGGGGCGGCCCTTGGGCTTTCCGGCCACCGCCGCCCAACAAGCCCTCGCGGCAGGGCTGTTCGGCCCCCAGGGAATGGGCATTCGGCCCACGGCGGTGCGCCGCGTCCGGCGGGACAGTGAACACGCGACAAAGACGCCACCACCCACCGTTCGCGCACCGTCCCGAAGGGATCAGCATCATGGCCATCCAAGGACACCCCCACCGGCACACCGGGCCCCGCCTTCCGTCGCTGCGCAGGACCGGAGCCGCGCAGGCATCCGGCGAGGAGGCGACCACGGCCGTCGCGATCCGCGCGCACGTCTTCGCCGGCCTGCGTGTCCTGACCGGTTTCGTCTTCCTGTGGGCCTTCCTCGACAAGACCTTCGGCTTCGGCTACGCCACCGCGTCCGGCAGGGGCTGGATCGACGGCGGATCGCCCACCAAGGGATTCCTCAGCGGTGTGGCCGCCGGACCGATGCAGTCCACGTTCCACAGCTGGGCCGGCGCCGGCTGGGTGGACTGGCTGTTCATGCTCGGCCTGCTCGGCGTCGGTGCCGCCGTCATGAGCGGCGTGGCGCTGCGGCTCGCCGCCGTCGCCGGCACCGCCCTGGTGGCCATGATGTGGATCGCCGAATGGCCGCCCGCGAGGCACCTGGCCGACGGCTCGCCGAGCATGTCGACCAACCCGTTCGCCGACTACCACGTCATCTACGCCGTCGTGCTGATCGCACTGGCCGCCGTCTCCGCCGGCGCCACGTGGGGCCTGGGCCGGGTCTGGGCCCGTCTGCCTCTGGTCCGCGACCACGCCTGGCTGCGCTGAGCGCCTGTGCGAGACGCGTCAACCGGCCCGGGGACCTACGTCCCCGGGCCGCAGCGTCGACTGAGCCATCGGCGCGTACGGGGACGAGTGGCGGCTCGCGGCTGGGGCCTCCGATGCGCCGTATGGGCCGGTCGGTCCCGCAAGGGGACCTGCGGCCCATGCCGTCGTAGGAGCCGCAGGGCACGCTGGAGACAGTAGCCACGCCCGTCACGCCACTCTCTCCGTGAGGGGGTCATCGTCATGACGCGTCCCGTCATCGCCGGCCTGGACGGCTCGGCCGAGAGCCTGTCGGCCGCCGACTGGGCGGCCCGGGAAGCCTCCTCGCGGGGGCTTCCCTTGCGGTTGCTGCACGTCTGGGAGCGGCAGCCCTATGCTCAGGCGCCTCTGGGCGGGCCCGTGGCCATGCGTGCGTGGGCCGAGAGCGTGCCGAGGGAGGCGGCCGACGCCCTGCGCCGCCGGTACCCGCAACTGGAGATCAGCTCCGCGGACATTGCCGGACGGCCGGCTGCAGTCCTGTCGTCCGCGGCCGAGGACGCCGAGGTGCTGGCGCTCGGTTCACGTGGCCTCGGCGGCATCACCGGCTTCTTCGTGGGCTCCGTGGCCCTCGCGGTGATCGCCTCGGTACACCGCCCGGCCGTCCTGGTGAGATCAGGCGTGACCGCCGAGGACGAACACCTGCCCGACGCCGACGGGCTGGCCTCGGCCACCACCCCCTACCGTGACGTCGTTCTCGGCCTCGACCTGGACCGTCCGCACGAAGCCCTGTTCGGCTTCGCGTTCGACGCGGCCGCCCGGCGGGCCGCGCGCCTGCGGGTGATCTACGGGTGGACGCTGCACCCGTACGTGCACGGCACTGGCACGGTACTGCCCGACCTGATCGGAGAGGTCGCCTCAGAGTTCGACAGGGCGCTCACCGACGCCCTGCGGCCATGGCGGCTGAAGCATCCAGAGGTGGACGTCGATGCCCACCAAGCCGTCGGCCGGGCGGCCGACCACTTGGTGGACGCCTCCGCCGATGCCTGCATGGTCGTGGTCGGCCGCCACATCCGTCGCTCCACGGCCGGCAGCCACATCGGCCCGGTCACCCACGCGGTGATGCACCACAGCGCTGCCCCTGTCGCAGTGGTCCCGCACACGTGATCGTGTTCGGCCCCCCGCGCTGCGAAAACACTGACATCGAGAGGCGGTGGAGGCCATGACGTCTCCCCTGGTCGTGGGCACCGACGGTTCGGACACCGCTCTGGAAGCGGTCGACTGGGCCGCCGACGAGGCCGCCCTGCGCAGGCTGCCCCTGCGGATCGTGCACGCCTCGCTGTGGGAGCGATACGAGGGGAAGGCACCGTCCTTCGCTCTGCACCGCCCCGAGGAGCAGATCCTTGCCGAACACATGGTGAACTCCGCTCAGGAGCGGGCCCGTCTGCGCCGACCGGACCTGGAGGTCTCGGCCCAGGTCCTGGCCGAGGACGTGCCGTCCGCGCTGGTCCGCGAGGGAACCCATGCCACCGCGCTGTGGTGGGACATCGTGGCCGTGGCGGCATGGCCGGCCTGCTGCTCGGCTCCGTCGGACTGTCCCTCGCCGGACGCGCGACCTGTCCGGTCGTCGTGGTGAGGGGAGAGTGGCAGCGGCGGGACACCGGTGCCGGCCGGAAGTGGATCGCGCTCGGCGTCGGCCCGGACGACAACTCCTCGGCGGCCGTGGAGTTCGCCTTCCGCGAGGCCGAACTGCGTGGATGCGGCGTCAAGGCCGTGTACGCCTGGCGGATACCGGCCGGTGAGACGGCCGAATGGACCGGCTACGAGGACGAGGCCGTCAAGGCGCATCAGCGCCGCGCCGAAGATCACCTCGACGAGGCGCTGCGTGCGGCGGCGACCGCCCACCCCGCGGTCCGCTACCGCCGACACCCTGGCGAGGGCCATCCGCGCACAGTCCTTCTCGCGGCCCTCGACGACACTGATCTGCTCGTCGTTGGTGCCCGCCGCCGCCACAGCCCCTTCGGCCTCCAGCTCGGCCATGTCAACCACTCCATGCTGCACCACGCCCCCTGCCCGGTCGCCGTCGTCCCACAGCAGGACTGACCCGAGTGGCGCTCGGACCCGCCTCGCGGGCGCGGCAGGTCCCTGCGGGCGAGACTCGACCGCAGAGGCGGAGCGCCGCCGCGGCTCCGGCCGGGGGACCTCATGTGCCGGCCCGGCCCACCGGTTTCCGGGAGGGATGACGATGCGGGCATGGACGTGGTCGTACGAAGGCTACGACCCCGCGCAGGAACGGCTGCGCGAAGCCCTGTGCACACTGGGCAACGGCTACTTCGCCACCCGTGGTGCCGCCCCGGAATGCGCGGCGGGGCAGCACCACTACCCCGGCACCTACGTGGCCGGCTGCTACAACCGCCTCCATTCCACCATCGCGGGCCGGAAGGTCCGGAACGAGGACATGGTCAACCTGCCCAACTGGCTGCCCCTGCGCTTCCGGTTCCGCGACGGTGGGACGTGGTTCAGCCCCGACGACGGATCACTGCTCGACCACCGGCAGGACCTCGACCTCCGCCGCGCCACACTCACCAGGACGTTCAGGCTGCGTGATCCCCGCGGTCGGGTCCTGGCCGTCGAGCAGACGCGGCTGGTCCACATGCACGACCCGCACCTAGCCGCGTTGCGCACCGTCTTCACCGCCGACGGCGACTGGTCGGCCGACCTCGACGTCGAATCCGCACTCGACGGTGACGTCAGCAACGCGGGAGTCGCCCGCTACCGGGACCTGAACGGCCGTCACCTGACCCGGATGCACGCGGGGACGTCCGAACCGGACACGGTGTGGCTGAGATGCCGCACGACCTCGTCCGACATCCGCGTCGCCCTGGCCGCGCGCACCCGCGCCACGACCGTTCGGGAGACCATCCGCGCGCTGGAAGCGGGGGAGCGCACCGCGGTCCACCGGCTCACGGTCCCGGTGGCACCCGGCCGGCCGGCGGTCGTGGAGAAGACGGTGGCCCTGCACACCTCCCGTGACCCGGCGATCAGCGATCCGCTGCACGCCGCCCTCGACCGCGCGGACCGCGCGCCCGACTTCAGCGCCCTCCTGGCCACGCACACCGCCGCATGGGAGCAGCTGTGGCGCCGCGCCGCGCTGGACGTCCCCGGCGACGCCGGGCGCATCCTGCGGCTGCACGCCTTCCACGTCCTGCAGACCCTCTCACCGCACACCGCCGAACTGGACGTGGGTGTACCCGCGCGGGGGCTGCACGGAGAGGCCTACCGCGGCCATGTCTTCTGGGACGAGCTGTTCGTCCTGCCGTACCTCAACCTGCACTTCCCCGAAGTGTCGCGGGCACTGCTGGAGTACCGCCACCGTCGTCTCGACGAGGCGTGCCGAGCCGCCGCCCACGCAGGGCTGACCGGGGCGATGTACCCGTGGCAGAGCGGCAGCGACGGTCGCGAGGAGACCCAGACTCAACATCTCAACCCGCGCTCGGGACGATGGCTGCCGGACCACTCCCGCCTCCAGCACCACGTCGGCTCAGCCGTCGCCTACAACATCTGGCGCTACGGACAGGCCACCGGCGACACGGAGTTCCTGTACACCAAGGGTGCCGAGATGCTGCTCCAGATCGCCAGATTCTGGGCGGCCTCCGCCACCTGGGATCCGCAATGTGACGACTCCGGGCGGTACCGGATCCGCGGCGTCGTCGGCCCGGACGAGTACCACGACGCCTACCCCGGCTCCGCGACGCCCGGACTCGACGACAACACGTACACCAACGTGACCGCCGCCTGGGTGCTCGCCCGCGCCCTGGAACTCTGGCGCACCCTGCCCGCCCCGCGCCGCGACGAACTGCGCGAACGCACGGCCCTCGGCTCGGAGGAGACGCAGCGCTGGGATGACGTGTCGCGGAAGCTGTACGTCCCCCGGCACGCCGGTGTGATCAGCCAGTTCGCGGGCTACGGGGAACTGCGCGAACTGGACTGGGAGGGGTACCGACCGCGGTACGGGGACATCCGGCGCCTGGACCGGATCCTGGAGGCGGAGGGAGACTCGGTCGACCGCTACCAGGCATCCAAACAGGCCGACGTGCTCATGCTGGGCTACCTCTTCCCTCCCGCCGAACTCCGAGGCCTTTTCGACCGACTGGGATACCGCCTGGACGACAGCGACTGGCGCTCCACGCTCGACTACTACCTGCGGCGGACCAGCCACGGTTCGACCCTCAGCGGCGTGGTCCACGCCTGGGTACTGACCCGAGCCCATCGCGTCGACGCCTGGCCCTACGCCCAGGAAGCACTGCTGGGTGACATCACTGACGTCCAGGGCGGCACCACCGAGGAGGGCATCCATCTCGGCGCCATGGCCGGCACGCTCGATCTGGTCCAGCGCGGTCTGACCGGCATGGAGCCCCGCGAGGACGCCCTGTGGCTCGACCCGGTGCCACTGCCGCAGTTGTCGCGCTTCGGTTTCACCATCCGCTACCGCGGCCACTGGGGAGTCGGGGTGCACGTCGAGGCTCGTCACGTCGGGATCGTCGTCCCCGTCTCCGAATCGGCGCCCGTCCGGGTCCGCGTCGCTGGCCGGACCTGGTCGGTCCCACCGGGGCGCTCCCGTCTGATCGAGCTGCCGAGCCGCTGATGCCGCGCCGCCCGCAGGGCCACGGGTGACAAAGGGGTGGCCGCTGGCGGCGTACCGAGCCAGCTAGTCGCCGTCGGGCGTCCCCCGATGGGACTTCCATCCGGGGGAGCCGGCCCGTTCGTCATCGACGGCGGTGGCCTGCAACCGAAGAGCCAGGTCCTCCAGCGCCTGGCCCGCGGCGAGTTCATCACCGATCTCGGGAACGGAGTCCGCGGACGTGCGCCGCGCCACGCCCGTACCGGTGACGTTCGAGCTGTAACGGGTGGTCAGCACAGCTCATGCGTGCGTCCGATCACCGTGCTGGGTGATGTAGACCTGAACGCTCCACAGTTTGGCTTCCATTGCGATGACTCTTGTGCTGCTGGTTGGCGGACATTGACCGGTGGCCCGTCCCTACTCGCCTTGAGACGGGCAGTCGAGGTTGACGAGGACGACCTTCCTGCGCAGCCTCGCGCAGTCCCGGGCTCAAACCCGCTCCGCCGTAGCAGCCGGGATCGTGAGAAGTCGCCGATCCCCGAGGTCCGGCAGGAGTGACACCGCCGTCTTCCAGCCCCATGTGCGGCTGGTATTTCCGGGTTTGTCTCCGCTGCTCTTGGAGGATGTGGCCGACGAAGGTGACCGGATTGTGGTGCCGGCCCGGACGCCGCCAGACATCGCGGTCTGCAAGGTAAGCGGGGCCTCGTCGGGAGGGGTGCACGGCTATCACCGGGGGACGGTGGCCGACGTTCCGGTCGACGGGCGCCGGGTGGTGGTCCGTGTGCGGGTTCGGCGTCTGGTGTGCCCCACTCGAGGCTGCCGCCACACCTTCCGAGAACAGGAGTACGGGGTGCTGGAGCAATACCAGCGACCCACAGCCCGTCTGACCCAGGCGGGTCAAGGCGCGCGGCGATGTTGGCCAGGACCTCGAACATCAGCCTGTACAGCTCGCGTTCGGCCAGGCCGCTGATTTCCATCAAAGTCAGGGTGTCCACGGGCACGGTACGACGGGTTGCCCAGGGCCGGTCCATGAACGAGTCCCGCTAGCGTCGCGATAAAATGTCGTCTAGGTGTGCCGGGAAGCCTGGTCGGCTCGGGGAATGACTGCAGCGTCTGGCGGCGGCGACCCCGGTCGTCGTGATGGGGTTTTTCGCAGATGCGCGCCGTGGGGATTGTTCTCTTCCTGGTGGTTCTGGCCACTGTTGTTGCCACCTTTGCCCGGCACTGGCGCGTGCCCGCGCCCTCGTTGCTGGTCCTGGCGGGGCTGGGAGTGGCGCTGATACCGGGTGTGCCGGCGTTGCAGGTGCCGCCGCAGGCAATCGCGCTGGTCGTCCTCCCGCCACTGCTGTACGCCTCTGCCGAGGAGCTGTCGCTGCGCGACCTGCGCGCGGTGTGGAAACCGGTCACGATCCTCGCTTTTGGCTTGGTCTTCGTCTCGGCAGCGGCGGTCGGCTTCGTGGCGGTCGCGGTGACGGGGCTGCCGCCGGTGATCGCGTTCGTTCTCGGTGCCGTGCTGGCCAGCACCGACCCTGTGGCCGTCACCACGCTCGGTCGACGCCTGGCCCTGCCTGGCCGCGTGCAGGTCCTGGTACAGGCGGAGAGCCTGTTCAACGACGCCACCTCACTGGTCCTGTTCAAGGTGGCCATTGGTATCGCCGTGGCCACGGGCGGAGCGGTGAGCCTGCCTGCGGCCGGCGGTGAATTCCTGCTGCTCGCAGGAGGCGGCAGCGTGATCGGTGCCGCCGTCGCCGGGCTGGTGTGGCTGATCCGCCGACGCACCATCGACCCGGTACTGGAAGCCGTGATCGCGCTGGTGACCCCGTACGCCGCCTATGTGCTGGCGGAGTTCGCGCACACTTCCGGAGTCACCTCGGTCGTCGTCGCCGGCGTCCTGCTCGGCCGCTCCGGCCACCGCCTCACCGACGCCCGGATCCGCCTGCAGCTCCACGCCGTATATGCGGTAGTGGTGTTCCTCCTGGAGAGCGTGGTCTTCAGCATCGTCGGTCTGGAGCTGCCCTCACTGGTGCGGGAGCTGCCCGCAGGCAGCGGTTGGTGGCCGCTTCAGGCTCTGGCGTTGGCCGCCGTGCTGATCACGGTCCGCGTATTGTCGATGCTCCCGCTGACTCGCGTGGTCAAGCCCAGCCGCGGTCGCCAGTCCTGGCGCGTGGCCGCCGTGGTGTCCTGGGCCGGGACCCGCGGGGTGATGCCATTGGCCGCCGCCTTGTCGATCCCGATTGTCTCGGACCGTGGCACCGCGCTGGACGGCCGCCCACTGCTGTTGGTGCTGACCACCGCGGTCGTGGTGTTCACCCTGGTCGTCCAAGGCCTGAGCCTGGCATCTGTGGTCAACCGCTCCGGGCTGGCCTTGGAGCCCGAGCACACCACCCGCGAGGAAGCCGAAGCCCGCGACACCCTCAACCGCGCCGCGCTGGTCCACGTCGACGAGCTCGCCACCCTGGAAGTGATGCCCGAGACCGTCATCGACCGGGTCCGCAGAGGACTCAGCGCCCGCCTGGAGCAGAGCACCGACGGCACAGATGGCAGCACCCTGGACGCCGCCTACCGCCGACTGCGGCTGTCGGTGATCACGGTCCAGAGCATGGAACTGCACCGCCTCTATGACGAACACCGGATCAGCGACATCACCCGGCGCCGCCTCCAGCACGACCTCGACCGAGAGGAAGCCGCATTCGGCAGCCACTGAGCGCGTGTCCCAGCATGCGGTAGTGAACCTGTCTGGCTGCGTGGGAGCGCCTCCGGCGGCGCAACGCGCTGGGCTGCGTCCACCCTGGACAGCTCGCCCCGCCCCTGGCTTGCTATCGGGCGGCCCCTCCGCTGCGGCGCCCTATCGCAGGTCAGCAGCCAGGGGGGTGGGGAATCGAGGCGAGCAGTGCCTTCCACGGCCGAGCGTCGGGTGGGGAGTTCGAGCCCGATCAAATGGCCACTTGGCGCCAGCAGGCCGCTCACTGCGCTACGGAGGGGCCGGGCCGGGCTCCTTGTGCGGAGTCCTGGCCCGGCCGTTCATACCTGCCAGCGCATGCTGAGCGCGTCGGGTTCGGCCCGCCCGTTGTCCGGTCTATTTCCTGCTCTGGCGGCGGGCGATGTCCTCGACAGAGAACCGGGTCCGGCGACGGAGGGACCGGTGGTGGTCGCCAGACGAGCGGGCTTCGGATGCCCATGGCCGGCGGTAGGCGCGAAGGCCAGCTGGTGGGCTGGCTTCACGATGGTCCGGCGTGCCGGCTGGCTTATCCGAAGAGTTGGAGGCGCGTTTTGACGCCGTCGGCTTCGAAGTCGTAGATGTTGCGGTTGATGCGCAGTCCGTCGATGGCGCCGATCCACATGTGGTCGCGACCCTTGCCGACGGCGACGGTGAGGATGGTCGGCGGTGCGATGCCGCCGGTGAAGGAGGCCTTCAGCTGGGTGAAGGTGCACGGGGTGGTCTGGGTGCAGGAGGTCTCGTTGCCGGTGAGGAACCAGGTGCCACTGGTGGTGGCGTCCAGGTAGGGGCTCCAGCGGTCAACCACCGCGACGGCGGGCGGGGTCCACACCATGGTGGAGTAGTTGTCGCCGGTGGTCATGTTCGGGTCGATCTCGAACCTGATGTTCGGCATGTTGGTCGGGCCGCCGTAGCCGACGTTCTCGCTGGTCTGGAAGACGTGGAAGCCGACCTTGGTCAGGCCCAGTACGGGGTTGCCGTAGAAGTCGCGCTCGTTGCCGAAGTCGACCTTCTCACTGGGGGGAGCCAGCGTGGTGGAGTTGTTCGCGACCTCGATGCCCAGGCTGCCGGTGCCGTAGGGCGGCCGCGCGGCGGATGCCGGTACGCCGAAGGAGCCGACCGGCCCGCTCCGCAGGATCGCAACGGGGGATCCGATCGTGTTACGGGTGATCACACCCCAGTTGTCTGCGAAGAGATCTCTCCCATCTGCGACAGCAGAGGCCGGTCCCGAGACCGTCGACGCCGCTATCGCGGCCAGGGCTATGACCGCGAGCGCGCCTCGGCGCACGCCAAATCGAGCGTTCACTGGTGTTCCTTTCGCGGGGAGGCCGACCGTCGGCCGTTGGCACATGCCAGGTGCATAGCACTCCGACGAATACGCACAGTCACCATATATGCCACTCCGTCACCGCGCCCGTCGGGGCACTCATCAGAGGGCCCTTGCAGTAGGTCCCTGCCACCGGCAGCCCTCGGAGCGGGGCCGCCCTCGTTGCTCTGGGTCGCCCCGGTACGTAGCGCTCATGTCGGGAGGTGGAAGTTGATCGCCGGGTACTTGCTCCCAGGGACGGAGCCCCCGTCATAAGTCCCTGCTCAGGGAGCACCGGCCTGGCTGGCCGGGCACGCCTACCGAACGTAATGTCGAACGCATGAGCTACCTCCCTCCGGATCTGGATCGGCTGCGGGTCACCCGCCTGTACCTGCAGTTGCAACTCGATGGGGTTGACGCACGGATCCGCGAGATCGAAGGGCTGCGACCGCCTGTCGACCCTCCGGTCGTGTCACGGCGTTCGCACCCGATCGCTGAGGACTCGGCCGGCTGGCGCCTGCAGCATGTCCCGGACGACAAGAGCGGCTCTATCAGGGCAATACTCCATCGCGGAGACTGCCCGGATGCGGCCGGACGCTTGCTCTCTCAGAACGAAGTCAGGATCGCCCTGGCGATGCCTGACATCACACCCTGCCCCTGCGGTCATCCCGAGCGTGGCGGCCCTCATTGAAGGCAGTTCGCCGCGTGGTCAGGTCCGTTCGCCCGGTGCCTGCCGGCAGGAGCGGGGCGGCCCCGCCGCGCGGGCAATGAACTTGCCGGGGTATGCGAGCGGAGCCGCACTTCCACCGTGCACCCTCTTGAACGCCGAGGTGTCGTTCTCCTTGTAGATCTTGGCGAACGGTCCCCAGCGCAGCCGTGCCCGAGTGTCCTCGGCGTCTTCCTCCCGGCGGTCGACTCCGGCTTCGGTGCCGAAACGGTCGGAGGAGACCAGCGGATAGGCAGCCGGCCGTTGGGGGAGGTACGCGGCCAGCTCGTCGGTGACGTTCGGGGTGACGCGGTCGCCGCGTGCCTGCGGCGGAATGAGCATGTCGTCCCACTCGTACGGCGTGGACATGGGGTGATCGACGCCGGTGACTCGTGTCCTCCGATACCCGGCCCTTTCGTCGGAGCCTGGCGTTCGGCCGGGGCGGAGAGGGCCGCCACGATCCGCGTCCCTCAAGGGGGATACTGACGCCCATGCGAATCGACTTCGATCCCGAGGCCATGGGCCGCACCCCGTTCTACAAGCTCCTGACCTCGGTGGTCGTGCCGCGGCCCATCGCGTGGGTGTCGACCCTGAGCGAGGCGGGAACGGCGAACCTCGCCCCTGCGAAGTTCTGAGGAAAGCGGTAGCGGTCCCGGAGCACGTTAGCCCTGGTCAGCGGGTACTGCAAGATGGAAGTTCCAAGAGCATAGAGGGCGGTTCGCTGCTCGGTGTGCAGCGCCCAATACCGGTCGCTGTACGACCAGTGCCACCACTCCGTCCTGTAGTTGATTAGCCCGCGGCCGACAGCGCCCGGCCCAAGGGCCTCGTGCACGGTGAGGCCGAACGCAACGACATGGTCCAGTACTTCGCCGAGCGGCTCACCGGCTACCTCGCCACCCAGCACGGCTGGGTGCAGTCCTACGGCACGCGCTACGTCCGCCCGCCGGTCCTCGCCGGGGACGCATGCTCACCGGGCCGGTCACCATGCCCGCCTGGTCCTTCGTCCGCGACGACCAGCCCCTCGCCGACACCGCGCGCCAAGTCGCCCTGTCCCTGCGCGACGAGGTCGGCGACCTGGAGCGCGCGGGAACGCCGGTCGGCCAAGTCGACGAGTGCGCCCTGCGCGAGACCCTGCCACTACGGACCCAGATCCATACCCACATGTGCTGCGCCGAGTTCGGTGACATCGTGACGGCGATCGACGACCTCGATGCCGACGTCATCAGCCTGGAGGCCGCCCGCTCCCACATGCAGGCCGCCCGCGAACTCGCCGCCCACGGCTACCCCGTGAGGCGGGACCAGGCGTCTACGACATCCACTCGCCCCGCGTCCCGGGCGTGGACGAGGCGGCCGCCCTGCTCCGCACCGGCCTGAGGGCCATCCCCGCAGAACGCCTGTGGGTCAACCCCGACTGCGGCCTGAAGACCCGCGGCTGGCCCGAGATCCGCGCTTCCCTGGAAAACCTGGTCGCAGCAGCTCGAACCGTCCGTAGCGAGCTGCCGTCCGCGTCCCCGGGTCGTGGCGATCGAATGGCTCGACCCGCTGTGGCCCGCGGGCCGCTGGGTGCCGGAGCAGATCAGCTGCGCCGGGGGCGAGGCCCTGCTGGCCGCGCTTGGCGAGCACACCAAGCCCATGGCCTGGGACGCGGTACGCGCGGCAGGCCCCGATGTCGTGCTGGTCCTGCCGTGCGGCTTCGCACCCGAGCGGACACTGCGCGAACGGGAAGCCCTCACGGCGTTGCCGGCCTGGTCGGAACTGCCCGCGGTCCGGTCGGACCAGGTCTGGGTCCTGGAAGGGCCTGCTTACGTCAACTGTCCCGGCCCGCGCGCGTTGCCAGCGGCGGAACAGGTCGTACACCCGGCCCACGGGCCGTACTGCCCGGGCACGTCTCGCCAGGGGATGCTGGTGCGGACCCGGAGCTGTATGCCGTCGATCAGCTGCCGCCGGGTCCATGTCGCCGGTCGACCGGCCTTCTTGCGCATCGGCAGCAGCGGCTCCAGCACAGCCCACTGCTCGTCCGGCAGGTCTCCACGCGCCACGAACCGGCTTGCGTGCTGGCCTGAGGGGCGGACGGGGCCGGCTCCCGTGGGGAGCCGGCCCGGCGCGAGGGAGGGGGTCAGCCGAGGATCGCGGCGGCCTGGACCTGGCCGATGGCCGTTTCCTGCCACAGGGCGCTGTCCCAGGTGGACGTCATTCGGGTGATTAGGCCGTTGGTGCCCAGTTCGAGCGCGGTCGCTCCCAGTGGCAGTGGGGTGCGACCAATCCATTCGAAGGCACCGCCCTGGGCGCTGCCGACAGTGTGTCGCAGGGTTACGTTCCGACCGTACGGGAGGGTCGTCAGGGTGTGGCTGAGGAACTCCTCGGCCCGACCCCGGCCGATCACCTGGGTGTGGAGGGCCATGTCCTCGAGAAGGACGTCCGGGTCCAGAAGCAAGGCCGTCTTGGCGGCGTCTCCGGCTGTCAGTGCGGCCACCAGTTTGCTGACTACCCTCCGGAGAGCCGGAGCGGCGGTCTGGCCGACCGTGTTCTCCCCGAAGTCGGTGGGGAACTGGTCGACGGGGACGCGCATGTCGGCGACGCCCTTGACGGTGAGGGAGCGTCCGTCCCAGTGGTCGACCCAGCGGACGACCTTGCCATGGTGGAAGTTGATGGTGCCGATTGCGCGCAGTTCGCGGCCGAACAGCTCAGGGGAGTCGGTGAAGAAGACCACGGCGCTGTTGTCGTCGCCGACGATGCGGGTCGGGTAGGCCATGGCGGAGTCGGGCCAGGTCGGAATGAGCTGGGCGAAAAGGTCGTACAGGTGCTGCCAGTCGGGGAAGGCCCAGCCGACGGTGGCGTCGGTGTAGACGATCGACTTGCGTGAGAAGTGCGCCATCAGGCGGTCGACGTCGGTTCCCGACTTGGCCTCGAAGTAGGACGTGAAGAAGTCTGCCAGCCAGGGTGTGGCACGGCTGACGTCGACGTCATGTCCCATCACCTTGATCGTGCGGGGAGGCCGGTAGGCGGTCTTGGGCGTCGCGGCGGCAGAGCCGACGCCGATGCCCGTCATGGCCGTGGCGGCCAGCATCCCGCCGAGCAGCGTTCGGCGGCTCGGACTGGCGGGGCCGTCAGACGAGGAGAGCTTCATCGATTACTCCAGTGATGATCCTTGCGGCGGGGCTGCCGTCGGCTCCGAAGGCCGGTGCGGATGGTGAAGCTGTCGCCGCCGTAGTGGTTCTGAGTGCGACGTTAGTAGAAAGTGCGTACGCAAGCAATATGTGCGGGTGCATTGGCTTGTGCGCACCCTCTATGTCGCGGTGGTCCCGCTGAGCGATCACACGCAGTCCCTTTGGTCGGTGAGATATCCGGTTTGTCCTATGCGGCTGGGATTCGCCCGCAGGGAAAGTTCCGTGGCGGCCATGCAGCGAGATGGGCAGAGGATTGGGCCCGCCGGGGCCGGCCCTCGGCCCGAGTGGTTGTCCGCCCGTGGACCGCCGCATCGCCCCGGCCCTGCCCAGGTCCGCGCGAACTTCGTACGGCGACCTCACGCGCTCAGAAAGGCAGTACCAGCATGGAATTCGGGCACCGTCTCGGTCGGCGACCTGACCCGCGCCTGTCGGTTGCGGTGTCCGGCGACGCGGAGCGCGTTGATCGCCAGATTGGGCAAGGTGGCCATGTTCTCGGGCCCGTTGCCGGTGTGGATCTTGGAGGCGTTCTCGCCGAAGGTGGTGTAGCGAACGAAGTGGAGTCGGTTCTCGATGGTCTGCTGTGGCCGGGCAAGCCGACCGAGCCTCTGGGGCGAGGCTTGTTGCGAGATCAGGTCCGTGATCGCGTAGATGGCCTGTCGGCTGCACCTGCCGGTCTTGAGGTCGGTGCGGTGACGCAGGATGCGCACGGCCTGGGCGGCATGGGGGAAGTCCAGGCCGAAGCCGGTGACGGTCAAGGCCCTGGTCACGCGGGTCTCCTTGCGCCTAAGCCAGGTCTCGCGGTCGTAGCGCCGTGCGGTGACTTCCTTCCACGGCAGCGACCGGAGCGTGCTGTGCGGCCCGGGCTGGTCGGTCTTGACCACCAACAGGTAGTGTGCCTTCTTCGCCTCCACCAGGAATCGCACCATGGCCCCGCTGAGTGTGCAGAGCGTCGGCCGTGACCGTGACCTCGACTGACCGTACATGTCATGCCGCCAGCGTCCAGGACCGCGACGACCCCCGACAGTTGCTGCTGCGGACCGGACTCGGCCACGCCACCGTGCGGAATATCTGGGGCGATCAGGCTTCGCCGACCGCCTCGTGGACTGGGCCGCCGCCTTGCAACGCACCCTGGAGATCGTCCGCAAGGAGCCGGGCTGGCGAGGCTTCCAGGTCCAGCCCAAGCGGTGAGCCGTCGAGCGAGCCGCCGCTACCGCGTCCCGCGTCTCCTCAGTGCTGCGTGCACCAAGGGAAAGTCCGTTGGCAATTCGCCCGGATGCCCTGGTGTGTACAGCCCCCGCCACCTCAATCGTGCGCGGGATGACGACAACGGGACTCCTGGAATCGACGACCACCCTGCTCGACACAACTTGATCCACCAGGAGTCCCGTTACTGCCCATGGCCGAAGATCTCTGATGCAACGGCGTTGAGCGGGCTACTACGGCACGATCACGGCCTTGAGCGGCTCGCCGCGTCCCACAGAGTCCAACGCGTCCTGCGCCTGATCGAGCGAGAAGCGGTGGGTGACCATTTCGGCCAGCGGGAACCGCTGGTGGCACATCCGGGTGATCCGGATCGTGTTGTACATGTGCCGCGGCGTGGTGTAGGCCGAGCCGATGACGCTGATGTTGCGGTTGTTGAGGTAGCGCGGCTCGACCGGCGAGGTGCCCGGCGCGGACCACAGACCGAGGATGACGTACGTACCGTTGGTGGCGACAAGCGGGAGACCCTCGGTGAACGCCGGGACCCTGCCGGCGGCCTCGATGATGACGTCCGCACCACGGCCGTCCGTGATCTCCATAACTGCGGCGGCCCGATCTTGCTCGGTCGTCTTCGTCACGTCGATGACGGTGGTGGCTCCGAGTTTCTCAGCCATCTCGAGCCGATTGGCCGGTGCGCCGAGGACCGTGACGCTCCCCGCGCCGGCGAGGTGTGCCAGAAGCGTGGCGGCCAGGCCGACGGGGCCGGAGCCCTGCACGATGACGTCCTGCCCGTACTGGATGCCGCCCAGCCGGTCCAGGGCGTGCAGCGCCGTGGGCATGGCGCAACCGAAGGCGATGAGGGCCTCGGCCGGGACGTCCCGCGGGATCTTGAAGAACGTCATACCGTCCGGCAGCCAGGCGTACTCCGTGTAGGTACCCACTGGCGGCTTGTCCCCGTGCTGATGCAACTGGTACGTGACCAGGTTGGGGCACATGGACACGTCTTCCAGGACGGTGCAGTAGTAGCAGCGGTAGCACGGCAGCGCGGGCTGCCAGTACACGAGGTCTCCCACCGCGACGGGCTCTCCGGCGTAGTCCGTGGCGACCTCGGAGCCGAGCTCCTCGATACGGCCGATGGCCTCGTGCCCGAGGACCATCGGGTTGGGCAGAGTGATATCGCCGGACTGGAGGTGATGGTCCGTGCCGCACACACCGGACATCTCGACCGAGACGATGACGTCACGGCTGGATGCGGACGGGGTGGGGCGCTCCCAGATCTCCAGGGGAGAACCGGGCTTTACCAGCACGGCGCGCTTCACATTGCGCATGATCCGCGACTCCTTTTTCTCTCTGCGGGTGTCGGGGCCAGGTCGTCCGGCGGCGTCGCCGGACGACCTGGGCCGGGGTGAGACGTTTTCGCGCAGCCTTCATCGACCCCGGAGGAGCTGATCGGCGGGCTGGCGGATGGTTTATCGGGCGTAGCCGCCGTCGGCCATGATGGTCTGGCCGGTGACGAAGGCGGCGTCGTCGCTGGTGAGGAAGGCGATGGTGCCGGTGAGGTCTTCGGGCAGGCCGTTTCGCTTGATGGCCTGGGCCTGGGCGGCGGCGTCGCGGGCTTCCTGAGGGTGAGCCTGCTGGCTGCCGGGGGTGATGGTGAGGGTGGGGCCGACGGCGTTGACGGTGATGCCGAACGGGGCGAGGTCGTTGGCCAGGCCGCGGCTGAAGCCGATGTTGCCCATCTTGCTGGCCATGTAGTGGGAGATGCCGGGAACGTTGGTGACGATGGAGTTGGAGGTCAGGTTGACGATGCGGCCCCAGCCCCCCTTCTTCATGGTCTGCAGTACGGCCTTGACCATGAGGAACTGCGAGTCGAGGTTGACGGCGATGACGCGCTTCCACGTGTCGTAGTCGAGGTCTTCGATGTCGCGGAAGGGGAAGATGCCGGCGTTGTTGACCAGGATGTCGGCGCGCCCGAGTCGGTCGGCGACCTCCTTGCCCACGGCCGCGGTCTCCTGCGGGTTCGACACGTCGGCGGTGAGGCCGAGTGCGTTGTGTCCCTTGCCGGCGAGCAGGGCGACGGTTTCGTCAGGGCTGTCGAGGTCGACGGCAACGACGGTCGCGCCGCGCGTGCCCAGGTCGAGCGCGATGGCCTGACCGATGCCGCGCCCGGCGCCGGTGACGACGGCCACACGGCCAGCGTGGGTCTGCGGAACTGACATGTCAGAAACTCCTTTGTTTTGCACTGATTGATCCTGGGTCCCGCACGTGTCGAGCGGTGCCCGAGGCTTCTGGATTTCCGGGCTCGACGCTGGGGCTGTTACGCCGCGCGGCCGGCCTTGAAGATCCTGGCAACGGTGGCAATGCGCTTGCCCTGGTAGGTGCCGGAGGCGCGGGCGGTGCTGTCGACGGGGATCTCACCTGTGGCGCCGGTCACGTGGGAGGTGCCATAGGGGTTGCCGTCGGTGAACTTGACCGGGTCGGTGAAGCCGGGGGGAACGATGAATCCGCCGAAGTGGTGGATGGAGTTGTAGAGCGCCAGCAGGGTGGACTCCTGGCCGCCGTGCAGCTGCGCGGTGGAGGTGAAGCCGCTGTAGACCTTGTCCGCCAGCAGGCCCTGGGACCACAGGCCGCCGAGGGTGTCCAGGAACTGCTTGAGCTGGCTGGCGACGTTGCCGAAGCGAGTAGGGGTGCCGAAGATGACAGCGTCGGCCCACTTGATGTCGTCCGGCGTGGCCACCGGAATGTGCTCGGTCGCTGCGGCGTGGTCGGCCCACGGCTTGACGCCTGCGACCACTTCCTTGGGCGCGAGCTCGGCCACACGCAGCAGCCGTACGTTGGCTCCAGCCTCGGCCGCACCGGCGGCAATGGTCTCCGCCAGCTGGTAAATGGTGCCGGTGGACGAGTAGTAGATGACGGCAACATTCGGCGTGTGGGGCATGATGTGATCCATTTCAGTGCGGAACGCCTGAGCCCGGAGGCCTCGGCGCGTGGAGGAGGAGATCAAGTCGATCAACGGTCTGATGCAGCGCTGCCGAGGCATGCGCGCCGCCTCGCGCTGTTGGTGCCTGCGCAAGCAATTACACCCTAAGCGAGGACGCTCGCATATCGGAAAAGTGACCTAGTCCCTAAGTCGTAGGCGCTGGCCATGGCAGCCTCGGCTCCGAGTGAACAGGTCTCCTGCAGCGAGATCACCGACAGTGGATCTTGACTGTCCAGGCAAGGACTTTCCGGTGGGACGCCGGCCTGTGCAGCTGAGAGGAGTTCCGGAAGGCGCCATCGCGTGCGCTGAACCCCTGATGTGTGGCGGTGGCCGCAGAGCTCGGCCGCGCACATGGGCCCGCAAGGGTGTCGCTGGATACTTCCGTCGGACTCCTTTTTGTGACCTTGTACGCGGACACCAGCGCCCGCTGTTCGACCTCGATGCCCAGGTCGTCCATGGCCAAAGCCGTGGACAGCGCGGTGGTGGTGCGGACCGGTGGCCGGGCCTGGTCGCGCAGGTGTCGTGCCGCGACGGCGTGCTCGGGGTTGGTGATGGTCTGGTGTCGGGACCAGCAGCGGCCGTGGCGAGCGACCACGTCATTGCCGCAGGTCACGACGATGCTCTCGGTGTCGCTCCGAACGGTGATCCGGTGCCTGATCGCGCGGGGGTGGACGGAGTAGTCGCATGTGTCGACGCGGATGTAGTGGTCGCGGCCGAGCCGGATGGTGCGCGGCCACCAGTTCGGCGGGGCGACCGGCGGCAGGGCGAGCATCGCCGACCGATCCGCTTCCCAGCGGTCGACCGGGTGGGCGTCGATCCTGCGGGGCCGTTGCCGGTTGGCGACCTGCAGCCAGGCCGTGAGCTGACCGTTGAAGTCGCCCGGGCCGGTGAAGACGCGGTCGGGCAGGAAGCTGGTCCCCAGATAGCCGTTCGCCCGCCCGACCAGGCCTTTCGCCTCGGGATCACGCGGCCGACAGAAGTGGATCCGGATCGCGAGATCATATTGCTTGCGTACGCACACCCCATTAATCTCTCGGTCCAGGACCCCATGTGGCGCAAGAGGGACTTCACCGCCCGCCCCGGCCTTCGGAGCCGACGGCCGCTTCGCCGTGGGGACGATCACTGGAGTGAGGTGCGAAAAGACTGACAGTCGTAGGCGTCGGCAATGGTTCCGATCAAGGGTGCGATGCCGGCTTTGGCCAGGCGCTCCGTGAACGCGATCGAGGTGTATCGAGCGGATTCAACCGGCCGCCGCAACACCTTGATCAAGGGGGGAAGGAATGGGTGTCTTGGAGCGTCACAAGCGGGTGCGCGCATATCGCGGGCAGATTCCGTCGCCGGGCCGGCCTACGACCTGGCGTGAGGACAGGGCGAGGTTCTGATCGGCGATTGCCCGCGGCGTCAAGACCGAGGACGCGTGTGTGGAGGCGCGTGTGTCCGCCGCGCAGTGAACCGCCAACGGGACGTGCATGATACCCATGGGCGCGACGCCTTCGGCACGTACAGCGTCAGGACAGGGGAAGGGGGCGAGGATGAGAGTAAACACAACCCTCATCAGGTATGACGACGGTGGCATAGAGGGCACGGCCCAGATGCTCGAGGAACAGATGCAACGGCTGGAGGCTCAGAAGCGGGGGCTCGATCGGGAGTTGGCGGCAGTCGCCGCACACCTTCAGTCCGTGCGCGGAGCCCTCGATATTTTGCGAAAACTGACTTCGGTTGTATGCCTCACCGGCGATGCGACAGAACAACAGAGCCAGAGCGACGTGGCGGCTGCGTCGTCGGCGTCGCTCCCCATCGACGTCGTTGAGGGGGCGGAAGAACTGAGGCCGCTATCGGCCGGGTCTGGTGTGTCCGGCATGGGCGGCTACGGCCGGCTGACCGAGCAGATCCTTGAGTATCTGTCCACCCTGGGCGATGCCGAGGTCAGGGCGCGCGATGTTGCCGCAGCCCTCGGTCGGGACGCTACAGCAGGCAGTATCAACGCTGTACGTAGCACGTTGGACCGGTTGGTTGGCAACTCACGCGCCGTGCGTGCGGGCCGCGGCCTCTACCGGGCTGCGCCCTGAGCCCTGCGGGCACCGCATCGGGCTCCGCCTCCTTGAAGATGTGTTGTGGCAGCGGTTCGTGGGTCTCATCCCAGGGAGTGGCCGAGTACCACGTCGACGTCCTTGTCGTTTCCGATCTCGACGCTGATCGTGGTCGCCACCTGCGGGAAGCCGCAGGGTGGTGGGCTGACGCCTGAACGGCAGGCGTTTCGCGAGCGGATCCGGATGGAGGCCGCGGGGCACGTGGCCGCGGGCGCCTCCAACGCGGAGGTCGCCAAGGGAGTCTGGCGACCTCCCGGGGAAGCGAGTCCTCGTGACCGGAGCCTCGGGCACCGTAGGTCGGTTCGCCGTCCAGCTCGCGGCAGGCGCCGGCGCCCACGTTGTGGCCCAAGCCCGTCGGACCAGAGGTCTCGCTGACCTGGGCGCCCACGAGGTGCTCTCTAACCTCGACGGGGTGGAAGGCGTCGACGTCGCGATCCACAACGTAGGAGGCCCCTACCTGGCGCACGCCTGGTCCGCGCTCCGTGACGGCGGCGTTGTGAAGAACATCGGCTGGACCGCCGGAATGCCCAGCCGAACTTCGCTGGCGCAGACAATGATTCCCAATGGAGTTCGTCAAGGGCGTCGGTGACGCTTGGTGATCACGTCACATCGCTGTGAGTCCGCGTTGGGGTGGCTCGGTGGTGAGGGTGCGCTGGTCTCGGATGAGGGCCCAGAGCACGTCAAGGCGGCGTCGGGCGAGGGCGAGCACGGCTTGCTGTGGGTTTTCCCCTCGCTTCGTTTGCGCCGGTAGAAGGCCTGGGACGTGGGGCAGCAACGGGCGGCGACCTGGGCGGAGAGGTAGAACACGCGCAGGAGACGGCGGTGGTAGCGGTGCGGCGGCGCATATTGCCGCTGATGCGTCCCGAGTCTTTGGGCACGGGTGCTAGGGTCCGTCTTCAAAGATCATCGGGTGGTGGATCATGGTGGGGTGATACGTCGCCATGAACTCACCGACCGGGAGTGGGAGTTGCTCGCTCC
>NZ_JBIVLH010000051.1:0-22164 GCF_044751185.1 Streptomyces sp. NPDC088733 | reverse complement strand
GATGCACCGCACCTGGGGGTACCCCCAGCGGTAGCTGGGGGAGCCGCGGGACCCGCCCTCCGGGCGGCCGGCGCTACTTTCGAAACACGCCCTAGGAGGCCACCCGCGCCCGGTGCCCGGGCAGCGTCCGGGCACCGCCCGTGCCGTGTGTCCCGCGGCGTGCCCGGCGCCGCTCCCGCCGCCGTTCGCGGCGCAGCGCGCGGGCGGCGCTGCTGGGGCTGGAGATCACGCCGTTGCGCTGGTTCCACACCTGGCGCGTGATCCACACGTCCAGCACCGCCCACGTCGCCACCACGGTGCTGCCTATGGCGGCGAGCGTCGCGGGCGCCGCGATCCACGAGTGGCCGGCCGCCCCCAGCGTCGCGACCACCGCCGCGATGAGCGTGAAGGACACGACGAGCACCGCCCGCACGGCCGAGACACGGACCGGATCGGGCATGCGCGGCCGCCCGACCGGCTCCTCGACCCACAGTGAGCGCCGCTTCCGGCGTTCCGGAATGTCCCGATCCAATGCGTCCTCGACAAGGTCGTCCACGAAATCTGCTCCCTCGCGGGATCCGGGTGGTGCGGTGCCGGACCCCCGATGTCCGACTCCAGAGTGGCTGCCCGGTATCCGCCGATGAATGCCCCCCGCATTCCGGAGCGCCCCTCCCGCCCCGATCACGAACGACAGGTGCCCGTGGTTCCCGATGCGCTGCATTTCGGCCAGGGACGGCCGCCGTTCATCCGTACGAATCGGGTCGTCCCGGGACAAGAGTGGAAGGCGGGCTTTCGGACGGGGCAGGTTGCAGTAGTAGGCTCGCGCCGTTTATTGCCGGAACAGGACGCCCCGTGACCGGGTCCGACGTTGGGGAGGCCATGCGCTTTCGCGGTACGACGATCCGGCGGAAGATCGTGGCACTGCTGCTCATTCCGCTGGTGTCCCTCACGGCCATCTGGGCTTTCGCGGCCACGTTGACGGGCCGTCAGGTGTGGGGCCTGTTCGGTGTGGAGCGCACGGTCAACGAACTCCGCTACCCGGTCGAGGACACCGTTCAGGCGCTCCAGCAGGAACGCCGGGCCTCCCTGGTGTACTTGGCCGATCCTCGCCGGTCCGACACCCGCGGCGTCCTGCTGCGCCGCGAGCGCGAGACGGACGGCCTGATCGCGCGACTGCGCTCCAACGCGGGCTCCCCCGCCAACCGGGCCCCGCTCACCGAGGACGCGCGCCGCCGTCTCGATCTCGTCGTCAGCGGCTTCGGAGCCGTCGACGCGCTGCGCGACAAGGTCGTCAAGGGCACCGTGGGCCGCAATGAGGCCTTCGCCGCCTACAGCGCGCTGTTCCGCCCCTGCTACGACTTCCTCGACACGCTCAACCCGCTCAACAACGCGGCGATCGACAAGCAGAGCCGCGCGCTGATCCAGCTCGCCCGGGCCCGCGAGGCGGTCAGCCAGGAGGACGCGCTCATGGCCGCCGCCGTCACGGCCGGCCGCATGAGCCCTCAGGAGATGCGCTCGTTCACCTTCGCCGTGGCCGAGCAGCGCGCCTACTTCGCCGACAACCTCGGCCTGCTGACCGAGGCGGAGCGCGCCGTCTACCGGGACTACTGGGACGGCCCGGCCGCCCGCGCCCTGCGCACGGCCGAGGACGCCGTGATCGCCGCCGCGGCCGGCGGCGCCCCCAGGGCCGCCGACCGCGCCTCCTGGCAGTCCACGGCCACCGCCGCCCTCGGCGACCTGGACCGCACCGGCACCGAGGCCGGCGACCTCTACAAGAAGAGCGCCGAACCGATCGCCATGCGGCTGCTGGCGAGCGCCGCGATCGCCGGCGGTCTCGGCCTCGTCGCGGTGATCGCCTCCGTCGTCGTCTCCTTCCGCATCGGCCGCGGCCTCATCCGCGACCTGTCGAGGCTGCGCAAGGAGGCCCAGGAGGTCTCCGGCGTCCGGCTGCCCCGTGTCATGCGCCGCCTCGCCGCCGGCGAGGAGGTCGACGTCGAGACCGAGGCGCCCCGCCTGGACTACTCCGACGACGAGGTCGGCCAGGTGGGCAAGGCCGTCAACACCCTCCAGCGGGCCGCCGTCGAGGCCGCCGTGCGCCAGTCCGAGATGCGCCGCGGCGTCTCCGAGGTCTTCGTCAACCTCGCCCGCCGCAGCCAGGTCCTGCTGCACCGCCAACTGACGCTGCTGGACGCCATGGAGCGCCGCACCGAGGACGGCCTGGAACTCGCGGACCTGTTCCGCCTGGACCACATGACCACCCGCATGCGCCGGCACGCCGAGGGCCTGGTCATCCTCTCCGGCGCGGTGCCGTCACGGCAGTGGCGCAAGCCGGTCCAGCTGATGGACGTGGTCCGCGCGGCCGTCGCCGAGATCGAGGACTACGAGCGCGTCGAGGTGCGCCGGCTGCCCCGGCTCGCGGTCACCGGCACCGCCGTCGCCGACCTGACCCACCTGATCGCCGAACTCATCGAGAACGCCGCGGTGTTCTCGCCCCCGCACACCCACGTCCAGGTGCACGGCGAGGCCGTCGCCAACGGCTTCACCCTGGAGATCGACGACCGCGGCCTCGGGCTCACCCCCGACGCCATGCTGGAGGCCAACCTCCGGCTCGCCGAGACCCCCGAGTTCGAGCTCTCCGACACCGACCGGCTCGGCCTCTTCGTGGTCAGCCGGCTCGCCCGGCGCCAAGGCGTGCGCGTCTCGCTGCGCCAGTCCCCGTACGGCGGCACCACGGCGGTCGTCCTGGTCCCCACGGAGCTGCTGACCGACGGCGGTGACGCCGCCGGCGCGGGCGGCCGCGCCGAGGACGCCGTCTTCGGCGAGCCGGTCGACCTCGGCGGCCCCGACGGGGGCGACGACGCCATGTCCACCGCCACCGAGCACGGCTTCCGCACCTGGGGCCTGAACCCGGAGCCGGACGAGGAGCCGCGCGAGCACCGCAGGCACGACCCGGGCCCCGGGGCCGCGCCGCTGACCGTGGTTCCGGCGGCCGCGCCGGAACCGGCGGAGCCGGGCGCCCTGCCGCGCCGCCGCCGCACCCCGGTGCTGGTCGCCGAGAACGGCCGGCCGGTCGCCGCGGGCACCGAGGAGCGTCCCGCGCCCGACCCCGATGTGCCTGATGCGCCCGACTCGCCCCGCGCACCGGAGGCGGCCGCCACCGGCGGGCTCCCGCGCCGGGTGCGGCAGGCCAGCCTCGCCCCGCAACTGCGCACCGACACGAGCACGGAGACGCCCGTTCCCGCCGCCCGCCCGACCGGGGACGGCGGCGGCCGTGAGCGGACCCCCGAGGAGGTGCGCGACCGTATGGCCTCCCTCCAGCGCGGCTGGGAACGCGGCCGGGCGGACCACCTCGACGAACCAGACGCCCCCCGTCCCGCCCGCCCGGGGGCTGCCCCGGCGGAGCCGGGGGGAGACAGCGCAACCAGAACCACCACTGAGGGGAACGGTCCATGACCGCACCATCGAGCCCGACCCGCGAGCTGAGCTGGCTCCTCGACGAGCTGGTCGGCCGCGTCGCCAGCATCCGCAAGGCCCTCGTGCTGTCCGGCGACGGCCTGGCCACGGGCGCGTCCGAAGGACTGTCGCGCGAGGACGCGGAGCACCTCGCCGCCGTCGCCTCCGGCTTCCACAGCCTCGCCAAGGGCGTCGGACGCCACTTCGAGGCCGGCCAGGTCCGGCAGACCCTCGTGGAGCTCGACGAGGCATTCCTGTTCGTCACGGCGGCCGGCGACGGCAGCTGCCTGGCGGTCCTGGCCGACGCCGACTCCGACGTCGGCCAGATCGCGTACGAGATGGCGCTGCTGGTGAAGCGGGTGGGCGTGCACCTGGCCACCGCGCCGCGCGACGAAGACGCCCGGGCGGTGTGACGGGCGCGCGATGACTTCCGAAGCGGACCGCTGGTACGACGACGACGCCGGGCCCGTGGTGCGGCCCTACGCGATGACGCGCGGGCGTACCAGCCATGCCGCCGAGAGCCGGCTCGACCTGATCGCCCTGGTGATCTCCGAGTCCCGTTCCGGCGACGCCGAGGAGGACGCCGACCGCACCCTGTCGCCCGAGCACGTCGACATCGTGGAACGGTGCCGGGAGCAGCCGACGTCGGTCGCGGAACTCGCGGCCGACCTCGATCTGCCGGTCGGTGTCGTCCGCGTGCTCGTCGGTGACGTACTGGAGGCCGGGCTGGTCCACGTGACCCGCCCGGTGCCGCCCGCCGAACTGCCCGACGAGGGGCTGCTGCGCGAGGTCATCGACGGCCTGCGCGCCCTGTGACGACGGCGCCGTCCGGGAAGAACCCACCGGGCCGCAACGGCACGGGGGCCGCGGCGAGTTGGGCGGTCGGATCGTAGTAGGGTTCCCCCTGCCGTGAGCCGACCGTCCGACAATTCCAGGAGTGATCGATGGTCTTCGGGCGCTCTGACCGCCGTCCTTCCGTCGTCGAGCCGGTCACCCTCAAGATCCTGGTGGCGGGCGGCTTCGGCGTCGGCAAGACCACGCTCGTCGGCGCGGTCAGCGAGATCCGGCCGCTGCGCACCGAGGAGGCGCTGAGCGAGGCGGGCCGCCCGGTGGACGACATCGCAGGCGTCGAGTCCAAGCGCACCACCACCGTGGCGATGGACTTCGGCCGCATCACCCTCCGCGAGGACCTGGTCCTCTACCTCTTCGGCACCCCCGGCCAGGACCGCTTCTGGTTCCTGTGGGACGAGCTGGCGCAGGGCGCCCTGGGCGCGGTCGTCCTGGCCGACACCCGGCGGCTGGAGGACTGCTTCTCCGCGATCGACTACTTCGAGCGGCGCGGCATACCCTTCGCCGTCGCCGTGAACTGCTTCGAGGGTGCCGAGAAGCACGAGCCCGAGGCCGTCCGCGACGCGCTCGACCTCGACCCCGAGGTGCCGCTGCTGATGTGCGACGCGCGGGACCGCGCCTCGGCGAAGAGGGTGCTGATCACCGTCGTCGAGCACGCGGCCCGGCTGGCGGGGGTCCGGCGGGCGGCCGCCGCCAACTGAGCCGCGCGGCCCGCTCAGACGGCCGGCACCGGCACGTCGTCCTCGCGGTCGTCGAGATCGTCGTCCTCGCCGGCGCCGGCGGCGCCGGTCGGTTCGTCCTCCCAGCCGAAGCTGCGCTCGACCGCCTTCTTCCAGCTGCGGTACCCCTCCTCACGGGTCTGCGCGTCCATCCGCGGCTCCCACTGCGCGTCCTGCTGCCAGTGCGCCTTGAGCGTGTCCAGGCCGTCCCACACACCCGTGGCGAGCCCCGCCGCGTAGGCGGCGCCGAGCGCCGTGGTCTCCGGGATCCGGGGCCGCACCACCGGGACGCCCAGGACGTCCGCCTGGTGCTGCATCAGCAGGCCGTTGGCGGTCATGCCGCCGTCCACCTTGAGCCCGGTCAGCCGCACCCCGGAGTCCTGGTACATCGCGTCCACGACCTCGCGGGTCTGCCAGCTCGTCGCCTCCAGCACGGCCCGCGCCAGGTGCGCCTTGGTGACGTACCGGGTGAGGCCGGTGATCACCCCGCGCGCGTCGGAGCGCCAGTAGGGCGCGTACAGGCCGGAGAAGGCCGGGACGATGTAGGCGCCGCCGTTGTCCGCGACGCTCGCGGCCAGCGGTTCGATCTCGTCGGCGGACCTGATGATGCCGAGGCTGTCGCGGAACCACTGGACGAGGGCGCCCGTGATGGCGATCGAGCCCTCCAGGCAGTACACCGGCGGCTCGCCGCCCAGCCGGTAGCCCATCGTGGTGATCAGCCCGCTCTTGGACGGCACCGGGCGGTCGCCGGTGTTGAGCAGCAGGAAGCTGCCCGTGCCGTAGGTGTTCTTCGCGTCGCCCGCCGCGTAGCAGGCCTGGCCGAAGACGGCCGCCTGCTGGTCGCCGAGCGCGGCGGCGACCGGGACCCCGGCGAGGGCGCCGACCGCGGTGCCGTAGACCTCCGAGGAGGAGCGGATCTCCGGGAGGACCGCCTCGGGGACGTTCATCGCGGCGAGGATCGCCGGGTCCCACTGGAGCGTCTCCAGGTTCATCAGCATCGTCCGGCTGGCGTTGGTGACGTCCGTGACGTGCACGCCGCCCTCGGTGCCGCCGGTGAGGTTCCAGATCAGCCAGGAGTCGACGGTGCCGAAGGCGATCTCGCCGTTCTCCGCGCGGCGCCGCAGTCCGGGTACGTTGTCCAGCAGCCAGGCGGCCTTGGGCCCGGAGAAGTAGCTCGCGAGCGGCAGCCCGGTGGACTCGCGGAAGCGGTCCTGCCCGTCGGTGCCGCCGAGCCGGGCGCAGAGCGCGGCCGTCCGGGTGTCCTGCCAGACGATCGCGTTGTGCACCGGGCGGCCGGTGGCGCGGTCCCACAGCACGGTCGTCTCGCGCTGGTTGGTGATGCCGAGGGCGCTGAGCTGGTCGGGGCGCAGCCGTGCCTTGGCGAGCGCGCCCGCCACCACCGCCTGGACCTTGGACCAGATCTCCGTCGCGTCGTGCTCCACCCAGCCGGGCTTGGGGAAGATCTGGCGGTGCTCGCGCTGGTCGAGCGCGACGACCGACCCGTGGGAGTCGAAGACGATGCACCGGCTGGAGGTCGTGCCCTGGTCGATGGCTGCCACGTATCGCGTGGCCTGGTCGGACGTTTCGGTCATGACCGCCTCACTTGAACGCTGCGTTGTAGATGAGACCTGACAGGGCGCCGCCGAGCAGCGGGCCGGCCACCGGGATCCACGCGTACGTCCAGTCCGAGGTGCCCTTGAACGGGATGGGCAGCACGGCGTGGACGATGCGCGGCCCGAGGTCGCGCGCGGGGTTGATGGCGTAGCCGGTGGGCCCGCCGAGCGACAGGCCGATGCCGGTGACGAGGAGGGCCACGATGAGGGTGCCGGTGCCGGTCTCGCCGAGGCCCTTGCTGAGGCCGAAGGCCAGGATCGGCAGGACGAGGCCCATGGTGGCGATGGTCTCGGTGGCGAGGTTCTGCCACCAGACGCGGATCTCGGGGATGGTCGAGAACACCGCCAGGGTGGGCTGCCGGGCCTCCTCCTCCGCGTTGGCCCGGAACTGGCCGAAGTAGACGAGCCAGCACAGGACGGCGCCGAGCATCGCGCCGATGATCTGCCCGGCCAGGTAGTACGGGACCTGGGTCCACTTGCCCGAGCTGATGGCGACCCCGAAGGTCACGGCGGGGTTGAGCTGGCCGCCGGACAGCGGTCCGGCGGTGTAGGCGCCGGCGAGGACAGCGAGCCCCCAGCCGAAGGAGATGACGATCCAGCCCGACGCCCGCGCCTTCGAGTGGTGGAGCAGCACGCCCGCGACCACACCGGCGCCGAAGAGGACCAGGATCGCCGTTCCGATGATCTCGCCGACGAAGACGTCTCCGTTGGAATACATGGCGGCTCCTTCTGCGGGCGCACGTGTCGGGTGTGCGCCGGCCAGAGAATCGCACGGAGACACGGGTGCAGAGGGTCCCGCCTCCCGCCCGGCTTCCGCGCCACCCGGAAGTGTTGTCCTGGGGTGATGAACCGTCAAGCTATCGGACAGATCACCTGATTACGACCACCGACGAGCCGTGGCATCGCCGTCGAGGACGGGCCCGGCGCACCGTCGCCTGTGACGCCCCCTCATGGGGAGCGCGCCGCACGGTTCGTGACGAAAACAGGCTGGACCCCGTCCGGGTCGGCTGCTAGGTTCTTCTCGAAGCGAGAAATACTCGAAGTGAGAACAACTGGCCGGAGGTGGCGGGGGATGGCGGACCGGCAGGGCGAGGACGACTTCCTCGCCGCCTATGACCCACGCGCCTTCGACCCCATCGCCGTGACCGTCGACGTCGTCGCACTGACCCTGCGTCAAGGGGTCCTCCAGGTACTGCTGGTACGGCGCGGGGCGCCGCCCTTCGAGGGCGCCTGGGCGCTGCCGGGCGGCTTCGTGCGGGCCGGCCGTGAATCCCTGGACCAGGCGGCGGCCCGGGAACTCGCCGAGGAGACCGGGCTGGACGAGGAGCGCGGCCTCGGCCGCGTCCACCTCGAGCAGCTCGGCTCCTACGGCGCACCCGACCGCGATCCGCGCATGCACGTCGTCTCGGTCGCCTATCTCGCCTTCGCCCCGGACCTCCCCGAGGCCCGCGCCGGCAGCGACGCCGCCGCGGCCGAGTGGGTCCCGGTGGCGTCCGTCGCCCCGGAGGGGAACCCTGACGCGGCTCCGCCGCGTCCCATGGAGCAGGACCGGCCGGCCGGGATCCACGGGGGTGGTTCCGGCCGCCGGTCCGCCGAAGCGCCGCCGTCCGACACCGGCACGCCGCTCGCCTTCGACCACGGCACGATCCTCGCCGACGGCCTCGAACGCGCCCGTTCCAAGATCGAGTACAGCCCGCTGGCCACGGCTTTCCTGGGCGAGGAGTTCACCGTCACCGAACTCCGCTCCGTCTACGAGGCCGTGTGGGGACGGACCCTGCACGCGGGGAACTTTCACCGCAAGATCCTCTCCGTCCCCGGGTTCGTGGAGTCCACCGGCGCCACCGCCGCGCGCGGCGGGGCCAAAGGTGGCCCCCGCGCCCGGCTCTACCGCGCGGGCGACGCCCGCCTGCTGCATCCCGCACTGCTCCGCCCCGACCGGGAGGAGAGCGTCCGATGACCACCACCGCCCGCCGGCCGCGCACCTTCGACGAGGCGCTGGCCGCCCTGGGGCGCCCGTTCCCCTTCGACGGCGCCGAGGCCGCCCGCCACTACCGCCGCCTGGCCCGGCTGCTCCACCCCGACACGGCACCGGCCGGCCGTGCGGCCGAGGCGGAGACGGCCTTCGTCCGGCTCACCGCCCAGTGGCGGCGGCACACGGGCGACGGCCCCGTGCTCACCACCGCCCGCGGCACGTACCCGCTCGGCCGTGTGCTCGCCACCGGCGACCTGGCGGTGCTGCGCGCCGGCGGTCCGGACACCGTGCTGAAGATCCCGCGCCGCCCCGCCGACAACGACCTGATGGAGCGTGAGGCGGACGCCCTCACCCGGCTGCACACCGTCGCCGACGCGCGGCACCGCGCCTACGCCCCCCGTCTCGTCGAGTCGTTCCGCCACCGCGGCCCCGACGGCACCGAGCGCCGCGTCAAGGCCCTCCGGCGGCTGCGCGGCTTCCACACTCTCGCCGAGGTCCGCGCCCTCCACCCGGGCGGCCTGGACCCGCGCGACGCCGCCTGGATGTGGCGCCGGCTGCTGGTCGCCCTCGGCTGGGCGCACCGCGCGGGGATCGTCCACGGCGCCGTCCTGCCCGAGCACGTCCTGATCCATCCCGCGCGGCACGGCCTCGTCCTGATCGACTGGTGCTACGCCACCGAGCGCGGTGCGACCGTCCCCGCGCTCGTCGAGCGGCATCGCGCGCTCTACCCGCCCGAGGTCACCGGCCGGCGTCCCGCCACCGAGGCCACCGACATCCACCTCGCCTCGCAGTGCGTCGCGCAACTCATGGGGGACCGGGCGCCCACGCCGCTGCGCGCCTTCCTCCGCGGTTGCACGCTCCCCGCCGAGGCCCGCCGTCCGCACGACGCGTGGCGGCTGCTCGCCGAGCTCGACGAGGCCCTGGAACGCCTCTACGGCCCGCGCACCTTCCGCCCGTTCACCATGCCGGGCACCCGCACCTGACCCACCAAGGGGGAAACACCATGGGCAGCGGAAGCTGGTCCACCAATGTCTACGACGCCGCCGCGCGCTACCGCGCCGCCTCCGGCACCGGCGCCTTCGCGTACAGCGACCGCGTCACCTCGTCCGCACCGCGCGGTTCCTGGGCCGCGCACCCCTCGCTCGACCCGAAGGGCATCGGCGTCCGCGAGAGCCGCGACTCCGACGAGCACCCCACCTCGCTCGCCATCGCCGTCCTGTTCGACGTCACCGGCTCCATGCGGACCGTCCCGCAGGTGCTGCAGACCAAGCTCCCCGAGTTGTTCGGGCTGCTGCTGCGCAAGGGCTACACCGAGCACCCGCAGATCCTCTTCGGCGCGATCGGCGACGCCACGTGCGACCGGGTCCCGCTCCAGCTCGGCCAGTTCGAGTCCGACAACCGCATGGACGACGACCTCGGCAACATCCTGCTGGAGGGCGGGGGCGGCGGCCAGATGACCGAGTCGTACGAACTCGCCCTCTACGCCATGGCCCGGCACACCGCCCTCGACTGCCACGAGAAGCGCGGCCGGCGCGGCTACCTCTTCCTCGTCGGCGACGAGCTGCCCTACGGCAAGGTCAAGGCCGACGAGGTGTACGAGGTGCTCGGCGACGACCTCCCCGAGGACATCCCCGTCACGCGGATCGTCGCCGAGCTCCGGCAGAAGTTCGACGTCTACTACATCCTGCCGGCGGGCTCCTCGTACGTCGGCAACGCAGAGGTCCTCGGCACCTGGCGCAAGCTGCTCGGCCAGAACGTCATCGAGCTGGACGACCTGGACGCCGTCTGCGAGACCATCGCCCTCACCGTCGGTCTCGGCGAGCAGGCCATCGACCTCGCCGAAGGGCTGGACGACCTCGACGACGTCGGCTCCGCGGCCACCGCCTCCGTCGGCATGGCCCTGGCCGCCCTGGACCGCGACCGCTCGGCCGTGGCGGTCACGGACACCTCGCTTCTCGAGGACACCGACGGCACCGACGACACCGACGGCGCGGGTGACTCCCGCGGTACGACACGCCTGTAACCGCACCACCCCACCGGAGGGACCGGGAACCGTGCACACCATCGTCGTCGACCTCGGCTACGGCGACGCCGGCAAGGGCACCGTCGTGGACCGGCTCTGCGCCACCGGGCCGGTCCACGCCGTGGTCCGCTTCAACGGCGGCGCCCAGGCGGCCCACAACGTCGTCACCGCCGACGGACGCCACCACACCTTCGCCCAGTTCGGCTCCGGCACCCTGCACGGGGTGCCGACGCACCTGTCCCGCTTCATGATGGTCGACCCGCTCGCGCTCGCCGCCGAGGCCGACCACCTCACCGCGCTCGGCGTCCCGGCGCCGTACGCCCTGCTGACCGTCGACCGCGACGCCCGCCTCACCACGCCCTACCACGCCGCCGCCAACCGCCTGCGCGAGCGGGCGCGCGGGGCGGCGCGGCACGGCTCGTGCGGCATGGGCATCGGGGAGACCGCGGCCTACGCCCTCGCGCATCCTGAGGACGCACCCACCGCGGGCGACTGCGTCTCCCGCCCCCGGCTGCTGCGCAAGCTCCGCCTCCTGCACGACCGCCTGGCCGACGAGCTCGGGCGCGCCCTGCCCGCACCGCCGCCGGAGCACTGCGCCGACGCCTTCACCGCCTTCGCCCGCGCCGTCACCCTCACCGACGGCACGCACCTGGCCCGCGTGCTGCGCACCGGACTCGTGGTGTTCGAGGGCGCCCAGGGAGTGCTCCTCGACGAGTGGCACGGCTTCCACCCGTACACCACCTGGTCGACGACCACCTTCGCCAACGCCGAGGCGCTGCTCGCCGAGTCGGGCCGGACGGCACGGCGCCTCGGGGTCGTCCGCGCGTACACCACGCGGCACGGCCCCGGGCCGCACATGACCGAGGGCCCCGGGCTCGCCCCTGTCCTGCCCGAACCCCACAACGGCACGGGCGCCTGGCAGGGAGCCTTCCGCGTCGGCCACTTCGACGCCGTGGCGCACGCCTACGCCGTCGAGGTGTGCGGCGGCGTGGACGCCCTCGCGCTCACCCACCTCGACGCCCCCGCCCGCTGCCCGGAGCTCCGCCTCGTCCGCGGCTACGACACCGGGGAGAGCCGGCTGCACGTCCCGCGCACCGGTGACCTGACCGCTCAGGCCGCCCTCACCGCCCGGCTGGCGACCGCCCGGCCCGCGCGCTGGGACGTCCCCGGTGCGGACGCGGCCGCCTGGTCGGAGGCGGTCGGCGCGGCGCTGGGCGCCCCCGTCGTCCTGGAGTCGTACGGGCCGGCCGCCGCCGACAAGCGGGAGGTTCAGCGCAGGATGCCGGCCTGCCGCGCGGCGGTCAGCCAGGACGGGAACTCGGACAGGATCCGGTCGTAGAGCTCGGCGTCCGGCACGGCCGCGATGTCGTCCACGGCGAAGAACCCCACGTTGTCGACGCGCCGTCCCGGCAAGGTGTCGAAGCTTTCCAGCACACCGAAGTTGGCCCGGCCCAGTCCGACGAACTGCCAGAACAGCGGCTCCTCGACCGCCTCCCGCAGCTGCCGTTCGATCTGCGCGTTGCGGTAGACACCGCCGTCGGAGAAGAACAGCACGAGGGTCGGCACCGGCGCCGGGTTCGCCCGCACGAAGTCCCGGACCTCCGCGATGACCTTCTGCTCCTCGTTCTGGATGCCGACGAACCGCATGTCGACCTGGCCCGGCTGCATGCCCCCGCGCGGTTTCCGCGGCCGGCCGAACAGGCTCAGCTCGCCGACGCGCACGTGCAGCCGCAGCCACTCCGGGAGTTCCGCCAGGCGCAGGTCCGGCAGGCGCGCCGGGAAGGAGGCGAAGGTCCACGCCTGCATCTCGCCGTCGTCGTCCATCTGCGCCGCGACGGCCGCCATGCGCTCCACGACCCCGGCCACGACGCCCCGCGCGTACAGGCCGCTCATCGAGCCGGATGCGTCGAGGACCAGCACCACCCGCGCCACGACGTCCGCCGCGCCGTGCTTGCGCAGGCTGACGGCCACCTGCTCCTTGCGCAGGCTCAGGCGCTTGCGCATGTCGGGCGGCAGGTGCTCCTCGCCCTTGGTGAGCCGTACGGCCGCGACCGGCGCGGGCGGGGGCGGGGGCGGGGGCGCCGTCACCGGGAACGGGGGAGGCGGCGGTACGGCGGGGGCGGCGGTGGCCGCCGGCGCGTCGACGGTGATGCCGAAGTCCGTGGCCAGTCCCGCGAGTCCGGACGCCCAGCCCTGGCCCACCGCGCGGAACTTCCAGACGCCCGAGCGCCGGTACAACTCCCCGCCGACGAAGGCCGTCTCCGACTCCGCCCGCATGTCGAAGCGCGCGATCTCCGCCCCGTTGCGGGCGTCCAGCAGGCGCAGCCGGAGCCCCGGCACCTGTCCGAAGGTCCCGCCGTCCGCGGACGCGCAGAGCACGATCCGCTCGACGGCCGGCTCCACCCGCGCGAAGTCCACGTCGAGGGCGTCCGTCGCCAGCGCGGGGCCCTGCTGCTTCCCGACGTGCCGTACGGCCTCGGAGCCGTGCACGGGCTGGTTGTAGAAGACGAGGTCGCCGTCCGAACGCACCCGCCCCTCGGCGGTGAGCAGCAGCGCCGAGGCGTCGACATCGGGCACGCCGGGGCCCGGCGACCAGTCCAGCACGGCCCGCACGGCCGGTACGGGCACCGGGAGATTGGCGCCCTTTCGCAGGGATTCGGGTGTCACGCAGGCCAGTCTGCCCTGTCACCCGCCGTGTCGGACAGGGATCGGCGGCCGACACCCTGAGGCCGTACCGGACGGGGTACAGTCCGCGGGTGACCAATCGTCAGAAGGACAGCCACTGCTCCTACTGCGGTGCCGCGTTCGGCCCCGGCGCCGGATGGCCGCGGACTTGTCCGGTCTGCGGCAACGTCACCTACCGCAACCCGCTGCCGGTCGCGATCGCGCTGCTGCCCGTGCGGACGGACGGCACGACGGGGCTGGTCGTCGTCCGGCGGACCATCGAGCCGGCGCGCGGCATGCTCGGCCTCCCCGGCGGATTCGTCGACCACGGCGAGACCTGGCAGCAGGCCGTGGTCCGCGAACTCGACGAGGAGACCGGCATCAAGGCCTCCGTCGACGACGTCCGGCTCGCCGACGCCCTCAGCGGCGACACCGGCCATGTGCTGCTCTTCGGGCTGCTGCCCGAACGGGCCGAGGAGGACCTGCCGCCGGACGTCCCCACGGACGAGACCGACTCCCGGCAGATCCTCACCGCGCCCGTCCCGCTCGCCTTCCCGCTGCACACGGAGGCCGTGCGGAACTGGTTCGCCGGCCGCTACTGAGCGGCGGCGCCCCGCACCCGCACGGCCCGGCCCACCTCGTCGTGCCCCTGGCGCGCCACGACCACCGCACCGTCCGCGAGCCGGGAGGAGAAACGCTCCGTACGCGGCTCCGCCCAGCCGTCGCCCGCGTCGGTGACCAGCAGGCCGCCGCCCGTGCGCCCGGCCTGCGGCGCCCACGCCTCCAGGACCACGCAGCCGTCGTCCTCCGCCACCGGGACCACCGCCCCTGCCCGCACCAGCACCGGGATGCGCTCCAGCGGCGCGGGCAGCAGCACCTGCCCGGGGCCCTGGTACGCCTCCCCGGTCGCCGTGTCGTACCAGACGCCGCGCGGCAGCCGCACCGCCCGCTCGGTGGCGCCCTGCTCCATCACGGGGGCCACCAGCAGCGCGTCGCCCAGCAGGAACGCGTCCCCGCACGACCGGAGTTTGCGGTCCTCCGGGTCGCCCCACCACACCGGCCGCACATAGGGGGCGCCCGACTGCCGCGCCCCGTGCGCCAGCGTGTACAGGTACGGCATCAGCCGCTCCCGCTCGCGCAGCGCCGCCCGCGCGCCCTCCAGCACCCGCGGCCCGAACTCCCAGGGCTCACGGCGGCCCGCCGTGATCGCCGAATGCGTGCGGAAGAAAGGGAAGTACGCGGCCATCTGGAACCAGCGCAGATACAGCTCCGGCGACGGGCTGCCGGTGAACCCGCCGACGTCCGGCCCCGAGTACGGCACCCCGCACAGCCCCAGGCCCAGCACCAGCGACAGCGAGGCGCGCAGCCCCGGCCAGCCCGTCGTGACGTCGCCCGACCAGGTGCCGCCGTAGCGCTGCATGCCCGCCCAGCCCGAGCGGGAGAAGAGGAACGGCCTGCTGTCGGGGCGCAGTTCGCGCAGCCCCTCGTAACCGGCCCGCGCCATGCCCAGGCCGTAGACGTTGTGCGCCTCGCGGTGGTCGCCGCCGCGGCCCTCCAGGGCGTGCCGGGCCGATCGGGGGAGCGTCGCGTCCCCGAACGCCGCGAAGGACACCGGCTCGTTCATGTCGTGCCACACCCCGGCGAAGCCCTGCGCCAGGCGCTCCGCGTACAGCCCGCCCCACCACTTGCGCACACGCGGGTCGGTGAAGTCGGGGTACACCGCCTCGCCCGGCCACACCACACCCCGGACGGTCTCGCCGTGGGCGTCGCGCACGAAGGCGTCCGCGGCCGTCCCGCTGTCGTGCACGGGGTTGCCCGGCTCCTCCTTGACCGCCGGGTCGACGATCGACACCAGGCGCACGCCGCCGGCTCCCAACTCGTCCGCCAGCCCGGGCAGATCGGGGAACCGCTCGCGGTCGACGGTGAAGACCCGGTGGCCGTCGTAGTGGTCGATGTCCAGGTGGATCGCCGACAGCGGCAGCCCGCGGTCCCGGTAGCCGGCCACGACGCGGCGCACCTCGGCCGCCGAGCCGAAGCCCCACCGCGAGTGCTGGTGCCCCAGCGCCCAGCGGGGCGGCAGCGCGGGGCGCCCGGTCAGCGCGGTCCACGCGGTCAGGATGCGCGACGGCGTGCCGGGGATCACCCAGTAGCGCAGCGGGCCGCCGTCCACGCGCACTTCGCAGCCCCCGGGGCGGTCGTGCCCCGAGCCCGCGCCCTCCTCGCCGTCGCGCAGGGTCACCCGGCCGTCCCAGGTGTTGTCGTGGAACACCAGGTGGCTGCCCGCGTCCGCCACCACCAACTGCACCGGCATGGTGATGTACAGCGGATCGGTCCCCGGCTCGAAGGCCCCGTCCGGGTCGGTGTTCCACAGCCGGTACGAGCCCTCGCCCAGCCGCGGCCCCGACGCCCGCCCGCCGAGCCCGAACACCGCCGCGTCCGCCGCCGTCTCCGAGCGCTGCACCCAGCGCGCCTCGGTGCCCTCCGGGGAGCCGATCGGGTCCCACCAGCGCGGCGGCAGGTCCTTGCGCAGCAGCAGCCCCCCGGGCGTGCGGAACTCCACGGCGCCGTGCCGCGACACCGTCACGGTGACCCGCTCCGACACCACCCGCCAGCCGTCCTTGTCCGGCTCCATCACCGCCCGGACGTCCGCGTCCGGGCAGCCGGCCGCCAGCGCGTACGACGGCTCCGGCTCCGCCCCGTCCCAGCCGCAGAAGACCGCGCCGCCCGCCGTGACCCGCACCCGCAGGCTCGACCGGGCGAACCGCACCAGCCCGCCGCCCGGCAGCGGGTCCGCGCCCTCGGCCGCCCCCGGCACCCGCGCCCGCTCGGGGCCCCGCCGCGGCAGGTCCCGCGCGTCCGTCCGGTGGCGGCGCCACGCGGCGCGCACCGACCGCAGCCCGTTCGCCGACCCGACCGCGCGCACCTGCCGCACCAGGTCCCCAGCATCCATGAGCCCCACCCTTTCAGCGTTCCCGGCCGCCCCGCCGCCCGCGGGCCCCCGGCACAGCGGGGGCCCGGCACATGGTGACACCCCCGAATGTGTGGGGTGGGCCCTGGCGCCGAAGACGATCACGTGGCATCGTCCTGCCCATCCGCGCGCCGGGACATTCCGCCCGCCGCGGTCCGACCGCACACCACGCAGCGCCGCGTACCGTCCGGGAGCCGCCCCATGAGCACCACATCCGAGCCCGCCACCCCCGCGGAGGCCGTGCGGCCGCTGTGGCAGCCCGGTCCCGACCGCGTCGCGGGCGCCCAGGTGACACGCTTCCAGACCTGGGCCGCCGGGCACCACGGCGCGCCCGGGCCCGACCTCGCCGACCCCGTCGCGGGATACGCCGCGCTGCACGCCTGGTCGGTGCGCGAGCCGGAGGCCTTCTGGCAGGCCGTCGTCGCGTGGTTCGACGTGCGCTTCTCCACCCCGTACGAGTCGGTGCTCGCCGACGCCTCCATGCCGGGCGCGCGGTGGTTCCCCGGTGCCACCCTCAACTACGCCGAGCACGCGCTGCGTCCGGCCGGCGACCCCGCCCGCGCCGGCGAGCCCGCCCTGCTCCACCTCGACGAGCGGCACGACATCGATGCGACGACGTGGGCGGAACTGCGCCGCCAGGTCGCCTCCCTCGCCCATGAACTGCGCGTCCTCGGGGTCCGCCCCGGCGACCGGGTGAGCGGCTACCTCCCCAACGTCCCGCAGGCGGTCGTCGCGCTGCTCGCCACCGCCGCGGTCGGCGGTGTGTGGACCTCCTGCGCCCCCGACTTCGGCGCCCGCAGCGTCCTGGACCGCTTCCGGCAGGTCGAGCCCGTGGTCCTGTTCACCGTCGACGGCTACCGCTACGGCGGCAAGGAGCACGACCGCACCGCCGTCGTGGCCGAACTGCGCGGCGAACTGCCCTCGCTGCGCGCCGTCGTGCACATCCCGCTGCTGGGCACCGCGGCGCCCGAGGGGACGCTGGAGTGGGACGCCCTGGTCTCCGGCGACCGGGAACCGGCGTACGAGCAGGTCCCCTTCGACCACCCGCTGTGGGTGCTGTACTCCTCCGGCACCACCGGCCTGCCCAAGGCGATCGTGCAGTCGCAGGGCGGCATCCTGCTGGAGCATCTGAAGCAGACCGGGCTCCACATGGACCTCGGGCCGCAGGACCGCTTCTTCTGGTACACCTCAACCGGCTGGATGATGTGGAACTTCCTCGTCGGCGGCCTGCTCGCCGGCTCCACGATCGTCCTGTACGACGGCAGCCCCGGCTTCCCGGACACCGGCGCCCAGTGGGGGGTGGCGGAGCGCACCGGCACCACCGTCTTCGGCACCTCCGCCGCGTACGTCATCGCCTGCCGCAAGGCCGGCGTGCACCCCGGCCGCGACCACGACCTCTCGGCCGTCAAGTGCGTGGCCACCACCGGTTCCCCGCTCCCGCCGGACGGCTTCCGCTGGATCCACGACGAGGTCAAGGAGGACCTCTGGATCGCCTCCGTCAGCGGCGGCACGGATGTGTGCAGCTGCTTCGCGGGCGGCGTGCCGACCCTCCCGGTGTACATCGGCGAGCTCCAGGCGCCCTGCCTGGGCACCGACCTCCAGGCCTGGGACCCGTACGGCAAACCCGTCACCGACGAGGTCGGCGAGCTGATCGTCACCAACCCCATGCCGTCCATGCCGATCCACTTCTGGAACGACCCCGACGGCGCCCGCTACCGCGAGAGCTACTTCGAGATGTTCCCCGGCGTCTGGCGGCACGGCGACTGGATCACCCTCACCTCCCGCAGCACGGTGGTCATCCACGGACGCTCGGACTCCACGCTCAACCGCCAGGGCGTCCGCATGGGTTCCGCCGACATCTACGAGGCCGTCGAACGCCTCCCCGAGATCCGCGAGTCCCTCGTCATCGGCGTCGAACAGCCCGACGGCGGCTACTGGATGCCGCTGTTCGTCCAGCTCGCCGAGGGCGCCGAACTCGACGACACCCTGCGCGACAAGGTCAAGCGCACCATCCGCGAGCAGCTCTCCCCCCGGCACGTGCCCGACGAGATCATCCCGGTCCCCGGCATCCCGCACACCCTCACCGGCAAGCGCATCGAGGTGCCCGTCAAGAAACTCCTCCAGGGCACCCCACTCGCCAAGGCCGTCAACCCCGGCTCCGTCGACGACATCCGGCTCCTGGCGTTCTACGAGGAACTGGCCCGCACCCGCGGCTGAACCGGGCCCGGGGCCGCCCGCCGCGGGGCGGCCCCCACCCGCCCCCGACGCGGCCGGGACCGTCACTGTCAGTGCCCCCGGTTACGGTGAGTGAGCATCGACCGCCAGGTCGTCACCGCATCACACCGTCGCACCCAGGGGGAGCCATGACCCACACCAAGAACCGCGCGAAGAACGCCCGCCGCACCGTCAGGACGGGCCGCCGCGCCCTGCGCCGCGAGGCCCCGACCACCGTCGCGCTCCTGACCGGCGCCGCGGACCTCGCCGCCATGCGCGGCTACCGCAGCTTCCGCTTCCACGACCACGCCGAGTACCTGCGCCGCATGGAGGGGCTGCTGCGCACGCTGACCTCCCGCGGCATCCACGTCCGCGTCGGCGTCTTCGACCCGGGGGAGTACGCCCGCTACTGCGCGGACACCGGCGCCGACCCCGACACCTCCCGCACCCGGGCGCGGTACGCGGCGGACGTCACCGCCTCCGGACCCACCGTCCCCTACGCGGGCCAGGCACTGGAACACCTCGTCACGCAGATCGAGTACGAGACGACCCGCCAGGCGACCTGGGAGCTCGCCGGCGACATCCTCGCGCGCGCCGGGGACTGCGCGTGCTGCGGCGACGACCTCGCCCGCACCTCCTTCGACCGCGCCTCCCACGCGCTGACCCGCCTCCTGGAGACCGCGGGCCCCGGCAGCCACCACGTGGTGTGCAGCGTCCCCACCGAGGACACCACCCTCCTCGCGGCGATGCACGCCCGCTGCGACGAGCACGGCATGGTCCACCTCGCCGAGGCCGAGGCGCTGGTCTGCTGCACCGTCCTCGCCGCCGGCCTGGCGACGGACAGCCCCGGCGGACTCGTCGTGCGCAGCACCGCCCTCTCCCCGGGTTCCCCGGGACGGGGCGGCCCCGGGGACGGGCCACCCGACGAGGTCCGCGGCTGGACGCTGCGCGACGGCTGGCTCAGGCCGCTGAGCGAGGCCGAGGTCTTCAACGCCTACTGCACGGACGCCGAGACCGGCGAACCCGTCCCGCCCGAGCCCGGCGTCGTCCACCGCCCGGGCTTCCCCCTCCCGCCCCCGGAGGACTGACCGCACGCGCCCGCGGCCGACGCGCCGAGGGGCGCCCCGCACACCGGCGGGCCGCCCCTTGTGGGAACCGCGTCCACCTCACTCGCCGGACAGCACCGCCTGCGCCGCCCGGCGCGCCTCGTCGGCCGTGTCCGTCGCCCGCGCCGCCGCCGCGGCACGCTCGCACTGCGCCAGCGTGTACTTCGCCAGCGTCGCCCGGACGTAGGGCAGCGATGCCGCGCCCATCGACAGGCTGGTCACGCCCAGACCCGTCAGCACACACGCCAGCAGCGGATCGGAGGCCGCCTCGCCGCACACACCACAGCTCTTGCCCTCCGCGCGAGCGGCCTCGGCCGACGCCGCCACCAGGTCCAGCAGCGCAGGCTGCCACGGGTCCTGGAGGCGCGAGACCGACCCGACCTGGCGGTCCGCCGCGAAGGTGTACTGCGCCAGGTCGTTGGTCCCCAGCGAAATGAACTCGACCTCCTGAAGGATCGACCTCGCCCGCAGCGCCGCCGACGGGATCTCGACCATCGCGCCGAACTTCGCCCGCAGACCGGCCTCCCGGCACGCGTCCGCGAACGCCTTGGCGTCGATGCGGTCCGCCACCATCGGCGCCATGACCTCCAGGTACACCGGAAGCCCCTCGGCGGCCGTGGCCAGCGCGCGCAACTGCGTCCGCAGCACGTCCGGGTGGGCCAGCAGCGTCCGCAGGCCCCGCACGCCCAGCGCCGGATTCGGCTCGTCCGCCGGCGTCAGGAACTCCAGCGGCTTGTCCGCGCCCGCGTCCAGCACCCGCACCACGACCCGGCCCTCGGGAAAGGCCTCCAGCACCTGCCGGTACGCCTCGACCTGCTTCTCCTCGGAAGGAGCCTTCTTCGAATCGTCCAGGAACAGGAATTCCGTACGGAACAGACCGACACCCTCGGCACCCGCCGCGACCGCCGCGGGGACATCGGCCGGCCCTCCGACGTTCGCGAGCAACGGCACCATGTGCCCGTCGGAGGTCGCGCCCGGCCCCGACGACGCCGCGAGCGCGGCCCTGCGCTCCGCCGCCGCCTTCGCCAGTTCCGCCCGCCGCTCCTTGCCCGGGTCGACGAAGATGTCGCCGGTGCTGCCGTCCACGGCGATGACCGTGCCCTCGGTCAGCTCCGTCGCGCCCGGCAGCGCCACCACGGCGGGCACCCCGAGGGCCCGCGCCAGAATGGCGCTGTGACTGGTGGGGCCGCCCTCCTCGGTCACGAACCCCAGCACCAGCGAGGGGTCCAGCAGCGCCGTGTCCGCGGGCGCCAGGTCCCGCGCGATCAGCACGTACGGCTCGTCGCTGTCCGGCACACCCGGCATGGGCACGCCGAGCAGGCGCGCCACGATGCGGTTCCGCACGTCGTCCAGGTCCGCGACCCGGCCCGCCAGGTACTCGCCCGCGTTCGCCAGCAGCGCCCGGTACGAGGCGAAGGCGTCGTACACCGCGCGCTCCGCCGAACTCCCCACCGCGATGCGCCGCTCCACGTCGGCCATCAGTTCGGGGTCCTGCGCCATCAGCGCCTGGGCCTCCAGTACCGCCTGCGCCTCGCCGCCGGCCAGATTGCCGCGTGCGATCAGGTCGTTGGCGACCGCCTCGACGGCCTGCCGTGCCCGTGCCTGCTCCCGCGGCGCCTCCTCGGCCGGAATCTGCTTGGCCGGGGGCTCCAGCACCGCGGTGCCCATGTGCCGTACCTCGCCGATCGCCACACCGTGGCTGACACCGACGCCTTGCAGCGTTGTCTCCATCTCACCCGTCTCCGGTTGTCGCGGACGTTCGCGACCGCGTTCCTTGTTCAACTGCGTCGGGAGTGGCCTTGCCGAAAAGGCTACGTCCAGGAGAAGAGGGTGGCCCCGACGACCACGTCGGCGTCCTCCACGACCCCGGACAGTGACTCCGGCGTCGCCTCGAGCGCCACCACCGGGCACACCGGGGACTTGCCTGCCGCCTCGACCGCCGCCGGGTTCCAGCGCACCATCTCCTGGCCGCGCGCCACGGTGTCGCCCTTGGAGACGAGCACCTCGAAGCCCACGCCGCCCAGCTGCACCGTGTCGATGCCGAGGTGCGTCAGCACGCCGTGGCCCTCCGCGTCCACCACGACGAACGCGTGCGGGTGCAGGGAGACCACCACCCCGTCGACGGGGGACACCGCCGTCGACGGCTCGCGCACGGGGTCGAGCGCGGTGCCGGGACCGACCATCGCGCCGGAGAACACGGGGTCGGGCACGGCGGCCAGTCCGATGACTCGCCCGCTCAGGGGCGCCGAAACAGTCGTCATAGTGAAGCCTCCTGCAAGTGGTCCAGACCACTTAGTCTGCCACCCCCTCCCTACCGCCCACACCTCTGGGCAGCGGATTTGCTCCGACCGGGCGGGTCCACTAGGTTGGGACAACCCCCGGGACGAGTCGCTGCGGAAACGTGTGTCCTCGTAATCCGGTGGTAAATCCGACGGAAAGCATCTGCTAAAGTCGGTGAAGCGGGAAAGCCGAAAGGCCGGAACGCGAAAGCAGGAAAGCGAGAATCCCCGCCGGCGGGAATCGGGCCCGAAAGAGTCTGATAAGCTGGTGACAACGAAGGGAAAGCCCGGAGGGGCCGGTGAAACGGCCTCGAAGGAAGCTTCC
>NZ_JBIVLH010000050.1:0-26496 GCF_044751185.1 Streptomyces sp. NPDC088733 | reverse complement strand
AAGGACGGCCACCGGGTCCTCGGTGCCGATCCCGGACCTGATCAGCAGGTGCGCCAGCCGGTTCGCGCGTGCGTTGAGCTCCGCGTAGCTCAGCTCCTGCCCCTGGAAGACCACCGCGGTCGCCTCAGGACTCCGCACCACCTGCGCCTCGAACAACCCGGGGAGCAGGGCGGTCTCGTCGGCCGAAGTCGTTGCGCCGGCCGCCCGAACGGACAGAAGACGCGTTCGGTCGTCGGCGTCGAGGAGGTCGATTCGACCGATCGGTGTGTGGGGGTCGGCCGACGCGACCGATTCCAGGATCCGCAGGAAGCGTTTGTGATGGGAGGCCACTTCCGACTCGTCGTAGAGGTCCGAGTCGGCGTCGAGAATGACCGTCAGACCCTGCCCGTCGGATCGTTCCAGAACGGTGAGCGCAAGTCCGTCGACGGGGCCGTTGGAGATGTTGTGGGCGGTGACGGAGTGCGTTCCGAACCGCAGGTCGTAGTCGAACGGCATGATGTTGACGGACAGGCCGAACACACCTGCCCCATTGTCGACGAGTTTCAGGTCGCGGCGTATGTCCTCGTACCGGTATCGCTGGTGGCGCAGCGCCTGCCGGACCTCCTGCGAAACTGCCCGGGTGAGCTCGGACAGCGATGTCCCCGGGTCGATGGAGAATCGCAGCGGCACCTGGTTGGACGTCACCGCGGGAATGTTCCGCACGGCGGCCGGCTTGGCCGCGACCACCATGCCCAGGGTCAGATCGCCGGCCGCTGTCATCCGGTGCAGATACGCGGCGGCGGCGCCGATCGCCAGCGCCGACCAACTCGTGCGGGCCTGGCGTGCGCTGTCGCGCAGGGAGTCGAGGGTGTGCTGCGACACCTGTGCCGTGCTGCGCAGACGCCCTCGCGAGGACCCCCGCTCCGATCGCATGGCCAGGGTCGCGACGCTGGGCATACCCGCCAACCGGTCGCGCCAGAAATCGCGATCACGCCGGAATCGCTCCGAACCGCGGTAGGACGCGTCGTCCTCCAAGAGCGTGTGAAGCCGTCCGAACGCATTCTCCGGGTTCGGCGCATCTTCGGAGAGTGCGGTGTACTCCTCGGCCAGGCGGCGAAGAAACGCTGCTCCGCTGAAGCCGTCGATCAGAATGTGGTGGTAGCGGTAGTAGAGGAAGAACCGGTCGTCCGCTGCCTTGAGCAGCGCCATCTGCCACAAGTCGTCCTTGATGAGATCCACGGGAGTGGACGTGTCGGTCCGCATCCAATCCCAGGCGGCCGCCACGGGATCCTCTTCGTCGCTGAAGTCCAGTACGTCCAGGACGAATTCGCTCCCGTCCTCGAGCCACTGGTAGGGCCCGTCAGCGTTTTCTCCCAGCCGGACACGCAGGGTGTCGACGTCGGCCACGGACCGGCGGAGAGCGGTCCGGAGCAGGTCGGAATGCATCTGACCCTGAATTTCCACGCATTCGCTGATGTTGTAGGCGAACCCGGTCGGGTCCAGTTGGTGCGCGAACCAAATACCGGTCTGCGGTAGGGACAGCGGCCAGGAACCGTTACGCGAGAAAGACATCGTCATCAACTTTCGAGGAAGAGCTGCTGAGGAGGCGAGTGCGTGAGGCCCACGGTGCCGCCGGCGGTTGGCTCACCTGAATGCCTGCGCCTGGTGTGGCCGGTGGGGTGTGAGAGGGGGCGGTGCGAGGACCGCTGGTGCTACGGCCGGAGAGGCTCGCCGGATCTCATGCGGCGAACCTCTCCGGTCACGGGTCCTAGCAGGGAATGCGGGAGGAGATCTCCTCGGCCAGGACGGCCGAGTGGGGTATGAAATAGAAGTGGTCTCCTGGGAACCTGAGGATCTCGAAATCGCTTTCGGTAACCTGGTTCCAGGTGCACAGTTCTGTCGGTGTGCAGCCCGGATCCATGTCGCCGCCGAACGCGCTGACCGGTGCTCGCAGCGGCACGAGCCGGGACGGACGGTAGGTGTCCAGCAGGCCGAGGTCGCTTCGCAGGGACGGCAGCAGCAGGTCGCGCAGTTCCGGGTCGGCGTAGACCTCAGCTGTCGGACCGCCCAGCTCGGCCGCCCACGCCGCCAAGGCCTCGTCGTCCGCCAGGTGTCCGGTGCCGAGCGGGCCTCCGGCGGGGGCAGGGCGGCCCGAGACGAAGAGCCTGACCAGCGCGTTCGGTTTCCATTCCTCGATCCGCCGAGCCACCTCGTAGGCGACGGCGGAGCCCATGCTGTGGCCGAACACCGCCACCGGCAGATCGAGGTATTGCAGCAGCTGTTCGGCGATGTCCTCCGCGAGATCCTCAAGGCTCGTGGGGAAGGGATCATCCAGCCGTTCCTGGCGGCCGGGGTACCGGACGGCGAGCATCTCGATGGTGGGTGCCAATGATCGGGGCCAGCCGTGGAACACGCCCGCAGTGCCCCCCGCGTGAGGCAGGCAGAGCAAGCGGGCGACGGGGCGCCTGACCGGATATCTGCGGAACCACGGGTCGCTGCTGTCGACGACCGGCTGCCACGGCGTGCCGGCAGGAATGCCTGCGCCCGGCGGATCGGAGACCGGCAGGTAGGGCGCGGTCATCCCACGCCCTCTATCAGACTCTTGGGTCGCAGGTCGGTCCAGTTGGCTTCGATGTAGTCCAGGCAGGACTGCTTGGTGTCCGCCGGGTGTACCACCGTCCAGCCCGCGGGAACCTCGGCGAACTCGGGCCACAAGGAATGCTGGTTCTCGTCGTTGACCAGGACCAGAAAGGTTCCGTCAGCGTTGTCGAATGGGTTGCTCATGATGACTGGCTCCTCGGTCACCTGATGGGGGTTGTGTGCACACGGACGCGGAGAGGTGCGGACCGCGGCAGTCGACATCGGTGATTCGACTGCCGAAATCCCGAGTTGATGTCTTGATCGACAGTTCGCGCACGTCTCCGCCCGGACTTGCGATCGCGGGGCAAGCGGTTCCGTAGCCGCGACTATCAGACCGCGAGGGGCGCGAACCCAAAAGTCCCGAAGAGGCGTTACTTGACAGCGCCGGCTGTCTCGGATCCAGCCGGATCACTCTTCTGCTGCGCTCTTGGCCCGGGGGCAAGCAGGGCAGGGTCCATGGATCGCTGCGTGACCTGTGCTCCGTGAACCGGTCCCATCAGGGCCGGGACCGAGCGTGCGTGTGTGCCCGTCCCGCGGCTCGGACGGGTGCGAACGTACGAGGGCGGACCGAACGGCCGGCGCGGGCGCCTGACGCGCCGACAGCCGGGCTAGCTGCGGGGCGGCGAGATGATCCGGTTCCTTCCTCCGGGAGAGGCTGAGCAGTGTCAAGAAGGAGTGCTGCGCCGCACCCGCTGCGGCGCGGACGGCGACTGCGCCGGATCGGAAGCGCATCCCGGGAGTGCCGCGCCGTGCATGCGGGCCCCTAGTGCGACGCCCAGCTGGAAGCGGTTGTCGACGCCGAGGCGGTTCATCATGCCTCGCAGGATGTTGGTCACCGTGCGGGGGCTGATCGCGAGTTCTTCTGCCGCGCTGGCATCGGTGTGCCCGGCGAGCAGGAGGAGGACGAGCCTGCGCTGCCGTTCGTCGAGAAGAAGGCGGGGCGTTGACGACTTCCCTGACCGATTGACGGCACGAGGAGTCGAATACGGGTGCAACGTGCCCATTGTCAAGCCTCCGATGCCTCTCGATCTGGCGCGACCCCGTCGGTGCTGTCGATGCCGCCGGCTTCCCGCCGTCAGGTCGCGTGCACGAGCCTTGCAGGGGACGATCTGCGGTAGATGGCAGCCGGATCAACGCCGAATGCGCACGTCCGGTCCTGCTCCGGGTCCGGGGCGGCAGCGGATTCTGCTGAATCCGGAAAACTCAGTGGCGACCGGGGTGTGCTGCTCTGCTTGAATCTGCTGTGGCGGATGCCTCGTCCGGCTGTGTGGACGACAGAGCCGGGGCCGTCGGTCGTCTTGGACCACAGGTGTGAGGGTGGGGGCCGGCACGAGCGATCCGGGCGCTTCCGCTCTGGCGGGTCGAACAGCACATCGCATGACAACTCGTGGAAGGACGCTTGAGGGAGACATGGCGTCGCGCATCGTCATTGTGTCGGACTGTAGTGACGTCGCTTTCGTGGAGATGCGTCTGGTCATCCAGAAGGCCGCGGAGGCGATCGATCCCGGAGTCGATGTGAGAATCGAGCCGCTGGTCATCGCTCAGCCCTTCTCGGAGATCAACGCGGCCTTCCTGGTGCGGCTGGTGGCGGAGAGTGCTGCTGAGGGAACTGTGATCATGTGTGTGCTCAACAGCGCACCCGTCAGATCGGAGCGGCTCGTGGGTCGCACCGAGCGAGGCGGTCTGATCTTCGTGGGGGCCAACACGGGCGCTCTGGGATGGCTGGCCGCGGACTTCGGTGTGGCGGAGTGCTTCCAGATGGCGGATCCCGGATTCGTCCCGTTCGGCGGCAAGGCGGTCCACGCGCCAGTGGTGGGGGCTCTCGCAGCCGGCCGGCGCCCTGCCGAGGTGGGCGAGCCGTTCTCCGTGGACGCCGTGCGACGCCTTCCGCTGTCACAGGGCCTTGTGGTCCATGTCGACAACTTCGGGAACGCAAAGTTCGCCTTCGATCCCGCCGGTGTGCAGGAGGGCGATCATGTGACGGTCTCATGTTGCGATCACACATTTGAGGCCGTCTACGGGGAGCGCATGATGGATCATCAGGAAGGTGTGTGGGTGGTCTATCCCGGCAGTTCCTTCGGACTGCACGAGCTCGGCCAGGTTCGCTCCAGGGGCATGCTGGACCTCGACTGCGGTGTGGGATGCGTCCTGGACGTGCACCACTGACCCACCTGCTGTTGAGCTTGGCGAAATCTATGACAGGGGCACGTCAATAGTGCATGGTGCTGGGGCGAGGGCAGCGCGGGGGAAGGGTGTGTGCCACGTTGGACAGGTATGAGGATCCGTCAGCCACGGTGCGGGACTTTTTCGAGCGCAAGGCCTCCGGTTACGACGAGAACTGGCGGGGCGCCCACGGACGGCTCGTGGATGCCTTGCAGTGGGCGGCCTTGGAACTGTCCGTCTTCTCCCGCCTGCCTCCGGGATTCCGGTTCCTGGATGTCGGGGGCGGGGCCGGGCGGTGGACTCACCGGATCGCCACCCAGTACCCGGCCAGCAGCGGCATGCTGTACGACCTGACAGCCGGGATGATCGACCAGGCCAAGGACAGGGCCGTCCGTCATGGTTACGACCATCGGGTCGTGCATCTGTGCGCTGATGTTCACGACGCGGCGGTCCTCCTGGAAGGGCAGACCTTCGACCTCGTCTTCAACAGCCACCATCTGCTCGGCTTCGTTCCCGACCCCGGTTCGGTGATCGCGTCGCTCGCGCGACTGCTCTCGGTCGACGGGCTGATGGTGTCGTTCCTGCCCAGCCGCTGGCACGCGGCGTTCGAGGAGCTGGCACTGGGAGCGACCGAACAGATCGAACGGAGCCTCGAAGGCCGGCACTGGCCAACCAACCCAGCGCCGTACTGTCACCTGTTCACCCCCGGGGAGATTCGCGCCACGCACGCAGCGGCGAATCTCAATGTGGATCTGCTGACCGGGTTCCCCAGCCTCATCTACCCGGACGTCGGTGCAGGTCCGGGCTCGAAGTCGGAACGGCTGCTGCAGAACGAAGAATTGTTCCAGCGCGTCCTCGCAATGGAGAAGGAGATGCTCATCGATCCCGACTCGGGAGGCCGGGGAGCCAATCTCTTCGTGGTGGCCTCACATGCCAGACCCGATCTCCGGTGAGTGCGGTGTGCCGGATCGCACACCGGGCGCCGGCCCCACCGGCAGGCCGAGGTCGGGTACGGGAGCGAAGCCGCGCGACGACCCCCGGGGCCGCCGAGGTGAGATGTGCCGAGGCGCGGTCGGGGCTCCGGCACACCGCCTGTACCCCTGCGCCGGCCGGCCCGGTGTCGTGGGAGTGATCATCACGCCCCGTCCCGTCGAGCGTGACGCCGCTCCGTACGGTCCCGGTCTCACGGACGGTTGCCGGTCTTGCCGCCGGACAGGGTGGTGGGCACGGAGGACGGCTCCGGCGAGAGCGGCAGGCTCGAGACGAGTTCATCGGCGCGGGTGAGGCACTCGTCGGCGGCGGACTCCTGGCCGAGAGTCCGGAGTGTCTGGCCCAGCACCCTCAGTGCCTGACCGAGCTGGTGCGTGTCGGCCATGTCCTCGTACAGCTCGACCGAGAGCCTGGCTTGCTCGGCGGCCCGGTCGTACAGTTGCATGGCCGCCAGTGACTCCGCCAGCCGCAGCCGGGTGTGGCTTTCGCGAACCCGCAGGCCACCAGCGGTGCACAGGGCGAGGCAATTCTCGAACCAGGTCACCGCCGATTCGTACGAGCCGAGACGGTGGTGGGCCAGACCCAGCACGTAATGGACGTAGGCGGTACCGGCGGCGTTGCTCTGCGGGACCAGTTCGGCGAGCACTCGCCGGCAGATCTGTTCGGCCTCGCCCGGCTCGCCCATGTGCACCTTCAGCAGCGCGACATTCACGGTGGTGATCAGCTCTCCCCGTGCGTGGCCGAGCCGCCGCGCCAACTCGATGGCTCTGTCGTAGCACTCGATGGCGCCTTGGAAGTCTCCCCGGTTCTGTTTGGCGAGTCCGAGGTCGTTGAGTGCCTGGCGCATGATGACAGGGTCGTCGGAGTCGTCGCACATCCTGACCGCCTCGGACGCCCGCTGTTCCGCTCGGACGTAGCGGCCCATGGCCAGGTCCACACCGGCGTACAGGAAATGGACCCTGCCCATGGCCCGCAGGTCCCGTGACTGCGTCACGGCCGCCTGTAGGACGTCGAGGGCGTCCTGGAAGAAGGAGTAATTGAGCGTTTGCCACTGTGCACCGAGGACGATCAGCAGGTCGACGCAGGAGCGCAGCCGCGACAACGCATCCTGCGGCGGCCCGTCCCACAGTGCCCCGCCCGCCGAGGCCGTTTCCATTCGGGCCAGTTGCCGCACCAGGCCGAGCGCGCACTCGCCCTCCTCCGCGGCCCAGCCACGGGCCTCTGCGGCGTTCGCGAATCGCCGGCCCACGGATCGAGTCGGGCTGAGCGCGCTCTCCATGGGGTCCGCGACCACCTGGGCGAAGGCGTTCTTCGCAGAAGCGAGGAGGAAATCCAGCAGCCGCGTGACCGCCTGCCGCTGCTCCTCCGGGTGGGTCTTGCGGCGTGCGAAGTCACGCAGCAGCGCGTGGAACCGGTAGCGTCCGGGGGCTGGTGACTCCAGCATGGCCTGGTCGACGAGGGCGTCGAGCAGTACCTCCGCGTCGTTCTCCGCCATGTCCATCAGCGCCGCTGCGCACGTCAGCGAGAGCGAGGGACTGTCCACGGTCGCTGCCCTGCGCAGCGCCTTTGCCTGGTCCTCGGGCAGATGCCGGTAGGTGAGGTCGAAGACGGTGGAGAGGGTCATGCTTCCCGACCGGAGTTCCTCGATGCGTTTGAACTCGTCGGAGAGGCGATTGCTGAGCGAACGCAGTGACCAGTGGGGCCGGGCGGCCAGCCGGGCGGCGACGATCCGAATGGCGAGCGGCAGCATCGCGCACGACTCGATCATCTCCAGGGCCGCCGTGCGCTCGGCTTCGACGCGTTCGGCACCAAGCGTCCGCTTCAGCAGGTCCAGGGCCTCGGAGGGGTAGAAGGCGGGCACTTCCACGTGCAGGGCCGCCAAGCCCGCGAGCCGGGTGCGGGTGGTGATGAGCACGCCGCACTCCGCCGAACCGGGGAGCAGGGGACGGACCTGCTCGACGTCGACCGCGTCATCCAGGACCAGCAGCACACGACGTCCGTTCAGCACCGTCCGTAGCAGCGCGGTGCGTGCCTCCAAGGTCGCCGGGACGTCGTCCGGACAGTAGCCGAGGGACACGATGAAACCCGCCAGTACGTCGTCCGGCCGTACGGGACCGCCGTCGCCGGCCCGCAGGTTGGCGTAGAGCTGGCCGTCGGGGTACGAGCTTCGGATGGTGTGGGCGACATGTACCGCAAGGGCGGACTTCCCTACACCCGCCATGCCCAGCAGCACGCTCACGGGCAAGGCGGACCGCTGCGGCGAGTTCAGCAAGGAGGCGATCGTCAGGGTGAGATGGGATCGACCGGTGAAGTCTATGAGGTCGGGCGGAAGCTGGGCCGGATGACGGCTTGGGAGGTCCTCGCGGCCCGGTGGGGTGGACGTCGGCTCGTCCGCCGTCGGAGAAGGCTCGGCGGCGGCCGGGGATGCGTGCTCGACCGTGTTTGCGATGACATGGGGCTTGCGTGAGGGCGCCGCATCCAGCAGTTCCTCGCATCCCGCCAGTACGCGCTGGTGCAACGCGTGCAGTTCGGGCCCGGGCTCCACACCCAGTTCGCCGACCAGCACATCGCGAGCCCTGCGGTAGGTGTCGAGCGCCTCGGCTCTCCGCCCGGACTGGTACTGCGCGTGCATGAGCAGCGTGTACAGCCGTTCCCGAAGCGGATAGCGGTCGATCAACCCCGGTAGCTCCGACAGGTAACGGATGCCGTGGCCGAGCGCGAGACCGGTCTCCATCAGCTCCTCCTGCAGAACGAGGCGGACTTCGTTCAGCCTGTCGCGCTGCAGAGTTGCGAACGGGCCGGGAATCGCGGCCAGGGGCTCACCACGCCATAGCGCGAGCGCCGCCTCCAGACGATCGTAGGCCCCTTCGAGGTCGTCGACCCGGCGGGCGTGATAGGCGCTGCGCGCCAAGTGTTCGGCGTCCAGAAAGTCGACGTAGTCGCCGTCCAGAACCAGTCGGTAACCGTCTCCCACCGAGACCAGCGTGCTGGGGAACCTGCTGTCTTCCTCGAGTATCTTGCGCAGGCGCCAGGCATAAGTGCGCAGCGTTCTCCTCGCCGAGGCCGGCTCGTTGTCGCCCCAGAGCGCTTCGATGAGGTTTCCGGCGGTGGCGGTCCTGCCCTCACGCATGAGCAGGGCGACGAAAAGAGATTGCTGCTGTGGGCTGCCGAGATCGACCTGTGTTCCGTTCCGGTGCAGTTGAAGGAGCCCGAGGATGGAAACCCGAAGGTTTGGCACGCTTCGTCCTTACTGCGATGGGGACTTGGCTTGGAGAACGTATAACCGGAGCCGACTAGCGGTGGTCAGAGTAACGGATCGGACTCGTCGGCGACGCGTGAACCTTGACCCACTTTCGGTGGATGAAAGTTGACCCCCGCTGTGTCCCGTGATGTTGGTCATTCCCTGGTGTCGGCAGCGGATACCCGCCGAGGTCGCGGCCGTGCATGCAAGAGCGGTCGCTCGTGGGCGAGTTGCTTGTGGTGCGGTGGACGAGGCGGGTCGTGCCGGTCCCAGGTGGCCCGGGGATCGGGACCGGTGAGGATCCGACGGCAGGCCCGTCCGCGGGCATGGCGGGCGGCCTCGACGCCGTCGTAGGTCACCAGGACCCGGTCCAGCTCGGCGGCCACGGCGATGTGGCGGCCGACTGCCGTCCACGCCGGTCGCCACTCCTCCCGGCCCGACTCGACGACCCGAACCTCCTGAAGGGGATTCCCTCTCAAGCGCCGCCACCGGTCCCTTTTCGCCTGTCGGCGACACGGACTCGCGGCCGAATCGCGAAGGCGGCCAGTAGGCGCGGCCTCACATCAGGAGGGTGAGACGTCATGTCATCCATCGGAAGGGTCTGCCCCGCCCGGTTGCCTACCTCTGGTGGCCGCTGGACGTGTGCCTGAGCGACCACTCCGCTGACGTGGGCGATCACGGGATGCCGGCTGTGCAACGCGATGCCCTGGGGGTACGGGAACGTCGCGGAGGTGGAAACCGTCTGTCGAGAGGAGCTGACCGGGGCCTTGGGCGCTCGTTCAGACAAGCGGCCGACGGCGGGCGGGACAGAGGCCCGACTTGACGACGACCGGGGCCGTTGGTGCGGCAGATTTCCGGACGGTGGGACCGGGTGTGATCGCCTCAGGTACGGCCCCACTGCTCCTGCGCCAGGTGCAGGTGCGGTGCCTGCGTGGCCCAGGACACCTGCCGAACGGGCCAGCCTGCCGCTCGGACCGATGCGACGACCGCGTCGTCGTCCTCCACTACGAGGTCGATGCGACGGATCCGCGCCAGCTCCGCCAGCCAAGCTGTCTTGAGCACACTGGCGGGACGGTCGTCCCCGTCCGGACGCATGGAGAGATGCACGACCGGCAGATTCTGTGCCCGGAGCCATTCGGTGGTCATGGAGCGGATGCGTTCCGGCCGCCCGGTGATCCATGCCACCTCATGGGTGGCCATGAGCTCCGACGCCAGGGCGACTCCCGCACGCAGAGGGGCGTCGCTGCCCGCCAGGGAGAAGAAAGCCTCCCAGTCGGGTGGCGAAGCGGTCAGATGGACCACGCGGTGAGCGACGTCAGCCACCACGCCGTCGATGTCGAAAACGGCCCAAGGGCGTCGGGTCTCGGTCACGCGGATCCTCCAGGCAGGTGTCAAGGGCGGAGTACGAAGGGGCCGGCTACCGGCGGGAGAGGGGGCGATCGAGAACGGCACGAGACCGCTGAGGGGTCCCCGGACAAGCAACGACGCAGCACGAAGTGGCGTCAGCTGTGCAAGAGGCGCGCCGCCCTGCATCCGCTGCCGCACCGACGGTGCCGGCCGCGCCGAAGCAGGGGTCTCCCACACGGGCGAATGCCGTGCTGAGCGGGCTGGTACGCCCCGCCGTGATCCGGTGAGCTCCTCGTCGGCCGTCAATATGGCAGGCGTGACGCCGCAACGCCAGTCACGAGAAGCCGGGACATCTCTCCGGCCAACCGGCGCCAGGGGGCGCGACCACGTGTCCCGCATTCGCGGTACCTGACCCTCGTGACTTGGGCGGCGCCCGCGGGCCGCCAATCATGGATGCCACGACGACTTGTGGGCCATGTCCACGGTTCCCGTTCGCGGGCAGGAGCCTGCGACCGCGGCCGCCGTGTCGCCCGCGGAAGACGGCAGCCTGCCGGGACAGCCGGGTGAGCCGTCCAGTGCCGGCCACGCCACGTCCCGTAGAGAAGGGGAACCCCGTCCCATGCCCACACAGACTGACGCGACCCGGGCTCCCCAAACTGTGGCGCCCCATGGGCCCGAGAAGCAGCATCAGCTGTTCGTCCCTGACGACCCGCTCATCTGGTTCGACGACGCCCGCAGAACATCGCCGGTGCTCTGGCACCCCGAGACGGCGTCCTGGTACATCACGCGCTTCGACGATGTCTGGCGGCTACTGCTGGACGACCGGCTCGGTGCCCGCAGTCCCGAGCCTTTCCTGCGTGAGCTCGCCGAACCGCAGAGGGCGGCCGCCCGGCCGTTCGTCGAATTCCTCTCACGGTGGCCGATGTTCCTCGACCCGCCACGCCACACCGTCATCCGCAAGGTCATGCGGCCCGCTTTCACGCCGGACGAGGTTTCCCGCGTGGCGGGAATCGTCCAGGACAGCATCAGCCCCGCTCATGACGGGGCGGCAGGGGCCGATCTGGTGCAGACACTGTTCCGGCCGGCTTGCCGGACGGCGCTGAGCGCACTGCTCGGGATTTCGGCTGCCGACTTCCCGCGTCTGGTCGACTGGTCCGAGCGGCTGATGGAGTTCGTGGGCCGTGGCAGTATCGACCTGGCGCTGGTGGACGAGGCCGAGAAGGCATTGGACGAGCTGACGGACCTCACGCGAAGGACGCTCGCCGCCGGGGGGAGCCCTCTTGCGGCCTCCGTCGGGAGAGCCGTGGACGCCGGCGTCGTCGGTCTGGCCGACGCGGTGGCGATCTACGCTCAGATCGTCACCGGGGCCCTGGAGCCCACCGTGGCCGTTCTCGCCGTGGCTGTCGAAGCTCTCGGCGGCGGACCGGCTCATGTCCACGGGTACCGCACCGACCCCGACGGATTCGTCACCGAGGCCGTCCGTCTGGCGACACCCTTCCACCTCGCGCCCCGGCGTGCGGCACGCGACCTGGACGTGCGCGGCAAGCGCATCCCCGCCGGGGACAGGGTGGTCCTGGTCCTGGTCGCGGCCAACCGCGACCCCGAGCGATTCCCGGAACCCCTGAGTTTCCGCTGGGACCGTACCGGCGCTCACGTGGCTTTCGGTCGTGGGCGGCACGCCTGCCTCGGAGCCAGAGTCGCCCACCACACCATCCGCCCGGTACTCGATGCCTACGTGTCCCGGTTCCGGCTCGCCCCGCCGCCCGTCGCTGTCCGTTGGAGCATCGGCATGGGCATGCGTACCCCGCTCGGCATCACCACCCGGATCACGGTGTGACCCGCCCCGTCGATGTGGCGGCCGCGCCACTCCCGAAAGGCAACACTATGCCCGTCTACATGTACTGGTCGGGACAGGACTTCGACTTCGGCAACTTCCTTGCCGTGGCCTCCGCGGGCCTGCATACACCCGACCGGGTCGTGCTGCTGGTCGACGAAGTTCCGGTGGACAACCACTGGTTCTCCCTGTTGGCCAAGGTACCCCGGATCAGTGTGGAGCCGGTCGACGCCGAGTCCCGCCTGACCCCCGAACACGCCGCGCTGTACCGCCGCATGACCTACGTGGCACACCGTTCGGACCTCATCAGCTTCTGGGCACTGGCCCATGGAGGCGGCCTCTACCTCGACACGGACACCCTGACCACCCGCCCTCTGGACGACCTCCCGCACCGGCTGCTGCTCGATGACGGGAAGATCGTTCACATTGGCGTCATGGGGTTCCCGCCCGGCGATCCGTTGCCCGCGGCCATGGTGGACGACCTGCTGTTGATGCCCCCGCAGGACCTCGATGTCTACCAGAGCATCGTCTACCGCTGGACCAGACTCGTACGTCAGACAGCCGAGCCCGGTGACTTCGCCGACCTGAGGAGTTTCTTCCCCCGCCATTGGAAGGAATGGGAGGAGATCTTCACCCGGCCGGCCCGCGCGGGAGAGACGGACTCCATCCGCATCCTGCACCACTACGGCTGGTTCAGCCGTCACTACACCGCCTCAATGGACGTGGCCTGGCTGCGCTCGCACCCGTGTCTGTTCAGCGAGCTCGCCCTGCCCGTCGTAGCGGCGCTCGAAGATCACCTCGGTGATCTGGACCACGTGGGAGCGCTGTCGTGAGCCGGCTCCCTGGTGCCGTCACCGAGGCCGTCTCAGCCGGTGCGGCACACCCGATTCCCGTGGCACGGGCTTCCCGCCTCCCCTGGGCCGCCATGCCCGAGGCGGTCCGCAGAGCTGTCGAGTACCGGCTGGGCTCCCCGGTGGTGGCCGCCGAGCCGCAGACCGGAGGCTTCTCCCGCGGCGTAGCGGCACGCCTACGTTGCGCCGACGGCTCGCGGGCCTTCGTCAAGGCGGTCGACCGCGAGGCGGACCCGGTCACCGTCGCACTCGCGGAGCAGGAGGCCGTGGTCGCGGCTGCCCTCACCCCTGACCTTGGACTGCCCGCCCCCGCATTTCTCGGGCGTGTGGACCACGGGACGTGGACGGCGCTCCTCTTCGAGGACGTCGCCGGTCGCATGCCCGCAGTGCCCTGGAGGCAGGACGACCTGACGAGAACCATCGATGCGCTCACCGCGCTCACCGCGCTCACCGTCCCGGCGATTGCGAACCTGCTGCCGGCGCTGCCTGTTTGGGGCGGCAGCCTGGAGGAATGGGAGGGCTGGAACTCGCTCCTCGACGCCGACGACTCCTTTGACGACGTGCCCTCATGGGCGCGCCGCAATGTGCGCAACCTGGCCGCTGCGGAGACGGAGTTCCCCGCCGCGGCGGCAGGTGGCACCCTGCTCCATTCCGACCTGCGCTCCGACAACATCCTGATCACGCGTGATCGGGTCACCTTTGTCGATTGGGCATGGGCCGCCCAGGGCCAGGACTGGATCGACCCGATGATCTTCGCTCTGTGCGCCGCGGTGCAGGGCCATCCAGACCCGCAGACGATTTTTCTGGCCCACCCTGCGGGGCGGTCCGCCCCGCCCGCCGCCGTGGACAGTGTGCTTGCCGCGCTCGCCGGCCGGTTCGTGGTTGCCGCCCGTCAGCCGGCCGTTTGGAACACCGCCTCCATCCGGGCCTTTCAGCGGGCCGAGGCGGAGACGGCGATTCGCTGGCTGCGTACGCGGACGCGCTGGAACTAGCCGGGCGTCCGGCCCAGGAGACACAGGAGACGAGGAACGTCATGACCAACCGAGTGTGGAAGCTGGCTCTGATCGGCTGCGGTGACGCCGGCGCCGCGCACGCCACGACCGTGGGCCGGCTCCCCAACGCCCGACTCGTGGCCGCTCTGGACGCCGAGGAGGAGCAGGCGAGGACACTGTGCGCGGAGCACGGTGGCCAGGCGGTCACCTCCATCGCCGAACTGGTCTCGCACAGACCGGATGTGGTGATCGTCGCCACCGGACCGCTCGGACAGCCGGGCGTAGTGGCCGAACTGGCCGCCGAAGGATTCGATGCCGGACTGCTGTGCGAGAAGCCGCTGGCCACCGGTGTGCCCGCGGCCCGGCGGCTGCTGGAGACTGCGGCAGGGGCCGGTATGACGGTGGCGGTCAACCACCAGCGTCGCTTCGGTCTCGCCGTACGCCGGGCGGTCGAGATGGCCCGCGGAGGAAACCTGGGCCGCCCCGTCCGCGTCGAGGGCTACGCGAAGGACGCGACCCTCTTCGACTGGGGACCGCATTGGATCGACATTGCCCACCTCGTCGCCGACGACGCACCGGTCACCTGGGTGGACGCCGCCATCGACTTCACTGATGGGCGGACCCATGCCGGTCTGCGTCTGGAAGGCCGTGGCCGCCTCGTCTGGGAGTACGCCGGCGGTCTGCGCGGCCAGTTGGAGTGCGGCGCCGACGTCGCGGGCCAGCCGCTGCTGCGCATCATCACCACCGACGCTGTGATCGAGTTCGCCAGTGTGGTGCCGGAGGGGGAGGGCTGGGCCCGCGGTCCGGTCCTTCGCGTCCTCGGCCCCTCCACCGGCTGGCAGGAGATAGAGACGGGGGAGAGCGCTCTCGCCGCCCAGCAGTGGTCGCGGTCCCTGGCCGAGCTGACCGACGCGCTCGCCGATGGCCGCGCCCCAGTCCACGACGGAGCCCGGGCCGTGCGCGCTCTGGAGGTCTGCGTCGCGGGTTACCAGGCAGCCCGCACCCGAGGTCCGGTCCGGCCGCAGGACGCCCGGGAGACAGACATCAGGGAGGTGCTTGGTGACTGATCCGGACCGTCCGCGCGCGCTCGTTGTCGTCGATGCCTTCGCAAAGCGGCATCTGGTGGACGAAGGGGCCCTCGAACGCCTCGCCCGCAGCGCGCAGGTCACCGTCCTGCCCCACACCGCGGACGAGCGTGTGATGGAGGCCGAGCTGCGTCGCAGCAGTGCGCTGTTCGTCCTGGGGTGGGCCATCGACTCGCCGGAGCTGGACGAGCAGCGCCTCGCGAGCGCTCCCTACCTGCGGTACATCGGTGCCACACAGGACGGCCGCTGGCGGTTCCTCGATGTGTCCGCCGCTGTGAGCCGCGGCATCGCGTGCTGCGACGCTTCCGGGGCCATGGGCCGCGTCGTCGCGGAGTTCGCCTTCGCCCTGTGCGTGAGCACGCTGCGCGACCTCCCCCGCAAGCACAGCCTGATGGCTGCCGGCGGATGGTGGGACGGCTGGGAGGACGGCGGAGACCCGAGCGGGGGGAAAGTCCTCCCGCGGACAAGCGTCTTCGGCAGCCGGGTCGGCATCGTCGGGTTCGGCGGCACAGGCTCGCACGCCGCGGACCTCTTCCTGGCGGCCGGTGCCGATGTCATCGTCCACTCCTCGTGGTTGTCCGAACCGGAATCCCGGAGTCGAGGGCTTTCGCTGGCGGCCTCGGTGCAGCAGCTTGCGGAGAACTCCGACATCCTCGTCGTCGCGACCCAGCCTCGCCACGACACCGTCGGCCTGGTCAGCGCCGACGTGTTGGCCGCACTGCCGTCCGGGGCGGTGGTGGTTCTCGTAGGACGCGCTTCCACGGTCGACATGGAGTCGCTGCTCGACCAGGTCGCCGTGGGGCGTCTGCGTCTTGGCATCGATGTCTACGAAGAAGAACCGCCGGCAGTCGGTCACCGGGTGCGGGGCATGCCCGGCGTGGTGCACACCCCTCACGTCGCAGGCCGGACGCTGGCGGCCCATCGTCTCATCCTCGACGAACTGGTGTCGGACTTCGAACGGGTCCTCAACGGCACGGCTCCTGCGTGGGCGACCACCATGGACCGGTGGAAGCGTGTCATCACAGGACGCGGTTCCAGGGCTGCTCGCACCGCGGTCGAGAGCAGCGACTCATGAGCGTCGGCCGAGCAGGACGATCCACAGGCAGCATCCGCCCCCGACACCGTGGCGCGCCACACGTGCGGTGGGCCCCGGCTCCTGGTGGCGATGCCGCGCGGTTTCGTGGTGAAGCCTTGCGCCCGCGCGTCGGACCCCCTCAGCAACGATCCTGCCGCGCCGGTCGCCGTCCTGGTCCTCGACCCGGCGGACCGCACGATCGAGAAGGCATCACGACCCTTCCCCCAGCTCGAAACCGTCTGATCGCACCGCCCGGCAGCACTGGCGTGTGGGAGGGGCACGGCGAGCACCGACACACCGGAGGCATGCTTCCATGACCACTCACTCGACCACTCGCCTCGACGGATCCGACATGGACCCGGTGGAGTTGGAGAGCGTCGTCGGCTCGCTGCTCGAGCCGGACTGCGCACCTGCCGGCACTGTCCGGCTCGGACCCTGGACACTCGAGTACGTTGCTCCGCGTGCTTTTGCGCACACTCTTCGGCTGTTGTTCGGCGCGCGCATCTACGATGTCGACCCCCTGTCCGGTCCGGCACGGATCATCGACGGCGGCGGCTGGCTCGGGCTGAGCGTGCTGCGATTCCGGCAGCTCTTCCCGGAGGCTCACATCACCGTGTTCGAGCCCGATCCGGCCATCTTCCAGTTGATGTGCCGCAACATCGAACGCAACGGTCTGCAGAATGTGACGACGGTTCAAGCGGCGCTCAGCGGCCGCGACGGCCAGCAGACCTTCACTGCAACCGGTAGCGACAGCGGAAGTCTTGTGGCGGCGGCACGAGGAGACGTCGTCGCCGTACCGACCCGCCGCCTGAGCCCTTATGTGGATGAGCCGGTCTCGTTGCTGAAACTGAATGTTGAGGGTGCGGAAGCCGACGTAATTTCTGAGTTGGGGAACCGGCTGGCCGCGGTTGACCAAGTGCTCATCGAATACCATGGTTTTGCCGAGCTCCCGCAGTCCCTGCACGCGATATTGGCTGCTCTTCACGAGGCCGGTCATACCTATGTCGTCAGCCACTTCGACGAGAGCAACAAATCCTGCGTCCCACCGCTGCGCGTGACCGAGGACTACCGGTACTTCCTGCTGATCTACTCGCGCCGGCTTCCCTCCCGCGCGAGCTGAGGCCCGCTCGTCACTTTCGGAACAATGAAGGAGTTCAGGCATGGGAACTTTCTCCGACTATCAGCCGATGTTCGTGGAGGTCGAGACGACGACCTACTGCAACCGACGGTGTGACTACTGCCCCAACAGCATCTTCGACCGTGGACTTCGGGCCAACGAGGTGCGCATGTCCGACGAGCTGTTCCACAAGATCGTGTCCGATCTCGGGCGCAACAACTTCTGCAACCAGTTCAGTCCCCACAATTACGGCGAGCCGCTGGCAGACCCCAGGATGCCGGCGTTGCTGAAACTCTCCAGGAGTGAGATGCCGTTGGCCCGCATCGCTCTCTACACGAATGGTGATTTCCTCACGCTTGACCTCTTCCATGAGCTGAGTGAGTCCGTGGACGCATTCATCGTGACACAGCACGGTGACCGCATGCCGCGTGGCGTGAAGGACATCATGAAGCGGTACGACAACAGTCCTCCGAAATTCCGGTACAAGACCAGCCAGCAGATCAAGGCGAATGCCTCGAACCGGGCCGGCCTCATTCCGCTGGAGGTCAAGGCCAGGAAGTCGTGCGGCGTCGTGATGAACGAATTGCACATCAACGCCCACGGCCAGCTCATTCTCTGTTGCGAGGACTACCTGGCCCAGAAGGTGTTCGGCAATATGAAGGAAATGACGATCGAGGAGGCGTGGACGCTGCCCGAGCGCATGGAAGTCCATCGCGCCAACGTTCGCGGCGAGTTCTCCCTCCCGGGTTGCCGCACGTGCGGATTCGGGCGCATGTTCTGACCTCCCGCGAGGTGGGTTGCCCGTCCCGGGCGCTCCCGGGGCCGGGGTCGGTCCGGCCGGGCACCCGCTTCCGGCGGGCCAGGACCGATGAGTACCGCCGTCGACCGCGTGACGCCTCCTTATGTGATCAACCGCGGAGGCGCGCACTCGCCCGGCGTACCGCGAGGCGGCATCGCGGTGAACGGTCGGGTGTTGATGTCCCGTGGGCGTCACGGTAGGGCGACCACCCGCTCGCGGGGGCGGGGCGTTGACTGCGCGCGATGCTTGATGGTGCCGGTGGGGAGACGGCCAAGGGGGTTGGGCAGCGGTGGAATTCACGGTCGAGCGGACGTTGGGAAGACGCGGGTCATGGTGGGCGGGATGGGGTCTGGAGCTGCTTGCGGGAGCAATTGTGTAGCTGGCCGGCTCCGGCAGCCCCGAGCCCGGTCAGGCGCTCCTCGCGGCTCTGTCGGTACCGGTCGCCTGTTACGGGTGGAGCCAACTGCGCAGGGCACGGCGGCCGTTCCGGCTGCGGATCGACGCGTTCGGGATCACGTTGCACGACGCCGTACTGCCGTGGTGGCAGATCAACGCGGTCTCCTTGTGGTACGAGCAGCCGGCGGACAGCGACACCACGCCCCCCAAGCCGCGGCTGCGGCTGTGGACGGCGCCGGGTGTGACGCTGCCGCGCAAGCAGGATCGCGGCCGGGACGCCCTTGACCGCTACACGCTGCTGAACTGCGCGGACCTGGACCAGCACGTCGGGCATCTGCGTGACGCGCTCGCCTCGTACGCCGGCGACCGCTTCGAGACGGCACCGCGCGCGGTGCGGCCGCCGATCCCGGTGACGGTTGCCGGGCCCGAACTGAGCGTCCCCGGAGGGGAGCGGACCTTCACCGCCGACCTGGGCGAAGGCCCGCGGACGCGTGTCTGGACGATGTGGGCGTTGCTGTTCAGCGCGGTGTTCGTGTCGGTGTACGCGTTGGTGTTCGTCTACAGCGACCGGCTCGACAGCGATTCGGGCATCGGGATCCCGGTCACGGTGTCGTTGCTCGGCATGGTTGTCTGCTGGACCCAGGTGCGCCAGTACTCCGTTCGCCGGCGCAAGCCGATGGAGCTGCGGATCGGTGCGGCCGTCATCGCCATGCGCGAGGTGGCCGACGAGGGGAGGTTCTTCCGGTGGAGTGACATAGCCACCGTCACGGTCGGGCGGCAGCCGTACAGCCTCGCCCCTCACCCCTGCCTGACGGTGCGGCCGCTGCCGGACGCGCACGTAGCGGGTCGCGATCGGGGTGGTCCGGGTGGGGGTGAAGCGCATCGTGCGCCAGGCCAGGGCGAGTTGCGCGTACTGCCCGGCCGGTTCGCTCGCCGTCCAGGCGCCGAACGCCATTGTCGTCAGGATCCGCTGCTGACCGTCGTGCGCGAGAAGAGCTGCCGCGTGGGCGCATTCGAGGATGAGACGGACCGCAGCCGGCTTACAGCCGGAGGCCTTGGTGATCCGGGTCAGTCCGCGGGTGCCCCTCGACCTCGACCTCGCCGCTGTCCTGACCCCGATCGCCGTCGCCGGACCGGCCGCTGCTGCCGGCTGCGCCCGCCACACCGTGGGGGTGTGCAAGGCCGGTAGCGCTCACCCGCGCGGGGCGACCGCGAGATGCAAGGACGGCACCTACAGCTATTCCGCCCACTTCCAGGGCACTTGCAGCCATCACCACGGCGTCCGTTACTGGTACCGCTGACCACCGGAGTTCCTGTCGCACCGGTACCGGCAGCCCCTGATCGTCATGCCCCGACGGGTCGGCGAGCTCGTACAGGACGCCCGGATAACGCCGGGGCATGCGCTGCTGCGTCGGTCCACCGAGCACTGGTGTGGCCGTAGCGGGCTGTGCGCACGGACGAGGGCGACGGACTCCCGGCCAGGAAGGCTGCGTCGCTCCAGCTGCGAGGTGAAGTCGATGGTTGTCGGGGAGCTGCGCATCGTGATGCGGCGAATCATGAACCCTCCACCCTCCTGCGGCCGTTCGTCGGCGACTCGGTGGTTGCCGTCAAGCGATACCTGAGACCTGCTTCAGGCTGTCGGTGAGGTCGGCTATGGACCTGGCGGCATGGACCGCGTGCAGTTTGCCGTGGCCCTGGGTGGACTGGGCCGCGGCTACCGGGCGCTCGGCGACTTCAACCGCAGTTGCCGTGGCTGCTTGGCGAGAGGCGGGGTCGGAGGCCTTCGACGTGGGGCGTGTTCGAGTGGCTTCTTCGCAATCGTTGATACCGCAGAGGGTTTGTGCCCTATTCTCAACGCCTCGTTCACCCGTGAGGTGAGCAGGTCAGGAATACCGGCCCGGTGCCACGTCCGAGGTGCCGGGTGGGGGGAATCATGGGGTGGGATAGATGTCTGTTCGGTCTGTGTTGACCATGCGCAGAGGCGGGTTTCCGCGGGCGGGAGCCGCCCTCGTCGTGAGCTTGCTGTTCATTGTGCTGTTTCCGGTGCCGGCTCAGGCCCACCGGGACGGTTGTCATCGCTGGCACTCGTGTCCGTCCGACACGGGCTCCTACGTGTGCGGGGATCTGGGGTATTTCAGCGAGTGCCCCGGCCGCGGGGGCAGTGAGCCCGCGGTGGAGGAGGAGGACCTCACCGCGCCGCGGCAGCCGAAGCTCGGCAAGCCCTCGACGGGTGCGGGAGCAGGTGGCGGCAGGGTGGGCCTGACGGTCACCGCAGAGCAGGGATCCCGGATCGAGATCACGGAGACCGACGCGGACTACGACACCCGCGTCGTCGCCACGGCCACGGCGACGGGTGGCAGTCAGGTGATCACCTTCAAGGCAGCCGACGGATCGCACACCTACTCCGTCACTGCAACGGATGCCGCAGGCAATGAGAGTGACGAGTCGGACGGGATCACCGTGGAGGTCGACTCGCAAGCGCCCGAGATCGGGCTCTTCTCCCTGGGCACGCCCGATCCCGCCACCGCTGTCACACCCGTGACGGTCGAGTCCGAGGCGGACGCCGCGTACACCCTCACCATCGACGGCCGCAAGGAGCGTTTCTCCGGCGTCGTTGACGGCGGCGGCAGCGTTGACGGCCTGGGTTTCAGTCTGCCGAACGGGAGCTACACCGCCCGGCTCGCCGTGACCGACGATGCCGGCAACGTGCGCCGTACGACGCGTGCGTTCAAGGTCGATTTGAGCAAGCTGACACCGGTACTGGTCACCACCGGCAAACCGGGCTCTGCCCGCCCGACCTACACCCTGACTGTGCCGCCTCTCAGTAGGGGGACGCTCGTCGTGGGCGACGCGGTTCGTGAGACGTTCACCGCCGACAAGAACGGAAGGGCGCAGGTCGGTCTGCAGATGGCCGACGGCGTGTACCCGGCGCCGGTCGTGGAGGTGACCGACCCGTACGGCCGCACCGGACGCGCCACCGGAACCCGGACCATCGTGGACACCACCGCTCCCACACTCACGATCACCACGAGCGCGGAGCGCGCCACCCACGGAACGCTGGCACTGGCCGTCACCACTGAGCACGGCGCCGAGGTCGCCGTCACCTACGGCACCACCGCTGAGCAGCGCTTCCCCCAGTACACCGCCCGGGCCGGGGCCACCACGCTGGACAGGGAACTCGCCCCCGGCGACTACGTCGTGACCGTCGTGGCAACGGATGCCTACGGCAACGCGGTGAGCAAGAAGATCCGCGTCACCGTCGACGACCGGTGGACGACCGGCCAGTGGATCGGCCTCCTGGTGATCCTGCTCCTGGCCCTGGCGTTGGCCACCGCTGTGGTGGTCTTCCTGAACCGCTCCCGGCCTGCCCGGGAGGAACGCCGGGCCCGTCGTGCGGCAGAACGCGAGCAGCGCGAGCGCGCGGAGCGCGAACGCCAGGAAGCCGCAGCCCACGAACGGCAGCTGCGCGCCTACGAAAGCGCGCTGACGGCGTGGGAACGGCAACGCCGGCACCTCGTCGCCCTTGCCGAATTCGCCGCGGAGTTCGACGAGGCCGAATGGGGCGCCGGCCGCTGGCCTGAGGCGTGGGGCAAGCGCCGGCGGGGCGAAGTCGTGCGGTGGTCGACGGCCGGCGAGCTGGTCCAGCGCAACGCGCAAGGCGCGATCACCGGCGCCGTGAAAACGGGCTCCGTGGTGGTCACCAGCCAGCGCGTGCTGTTCGTCGGCGACAGCAAGAGAGAGTGGCTCTTCTCCCAGCTGACCTGGATCGACCTTGCCGGCGACTCCACCACCTGGATGCGGGTGTCCACCCGTACGACCGTCTCTGGTGTACGGACCTCCCAGGAGCGGGAGAAAACACGGCTGGCGATCGAGCTCGCCGTCGCCGCTGCTCCCGCGGGCGCGGCGGGCAGGGCGCCGGAACTCGGCGCCGGTGTCGGCCCCGTCCTGGTACGTCTGCGCACCGCGCTCACCGCACACGACCGTCAGCAGCCGCGCAAGCCCCAGGCACCCGACCGTGTGGGATCTGAGCAGGCCGCGATGCCCCGCGTGTGATGGCGGCCGCCGGCCACGATCTCCGCACCATCGATCTCCGTCAGAGGTTCTCTTCAGTGGACCGCCGTTCAAGGGAAGGGCGACGGCCCACTGGGCGGCGAGCCACGACTGAGCCCTCCCTGCGGGTGCGGATCTGCGCGCTGGACAGTCCCGGTCACGACCGGCGTCCGCAGACTCCGCCGACGATCCGCACCGCCGCTGGCGACCGTGAGGCGCGGCGGGCGCTGGCTCGCTACTGCCCTGGACCGCTTCCCCCTGGCGAGGCCGGCTCCCACGGCGACGGGCGACGGCGAGAGTCCTCGAGCGGCCCGGCGGAACCCGAACACGGATGTCCGGGAGAAGGCCTGTGCAGCCCTTCAGCGGCTGCACGCACGGACACCAACCGGTCATCGGCCACCGCAGGGGCAATGCCAGCGGGCGTGCGACGGGGAATTTGCCCGGCGGGCCGGATGTGAGAGCAGACGGCCCCGGACTGCTCGTGGGGACGCCTTGATGCCTGGCTCACCCCCCACTGTATAGCGGCCTGCTATACAGTGGGGGTATGGCGAAGCAGATCAACATCCGACTCGATGACGCCGTCCATGCCCGTCTCGTCGCGCGCGCCGAGGCCGAGGGCACCACGGTGACCGCTTTGATCACGCAGGCTGCCGAGCGCGACCCTCGCCTCGACGACGGGGCCGCGACCGCCGCTGCCTTCCTTGCTAAGCATGCCGCCGAGTTTGCCGAGGCCTTCCCGGAAGAGGAACCGGACAGCGCCACCGGACGGGCCGCCTGAGGTGGAGCTGCAGGTCGACATCCGCTGGCTGCTGGAACGCCAGGCCGAGGTCCTGCCCAAGGAGCCGTCGGTCCACGACTTCTCCGGCCTGGTCGCAGCGGTCGCCCGGCACCGGGTCAACGCACCGAAGCTGGACTACACCGTGGACGCCGCCTGGCGTGCGGCAGCGCTCTTCCACGAGATCGTCTCGGTGCGCCCGCTGCCGGCCCGTAACGCCATGTACGGGGCGCTGATCGCGGTGGCCTACATGGCCGCATCCGGCGAAGCCGTCGATGCCCCCTACGGTGCGCTCAGCGACCTGGCGCGACAGGTCCGGGCGGGGCGCGCGGACGTCTACGCGTGCGCGGATCAGATCCGCAGCTGGCGGCTCTGACCCCACCGGCGGCGGAACACGGAACGCAGGGTAGCGAGGACCGGTTGTCAGGCCCTGCGGCAGAAGGCTACTGAATTTGAATGGGCGATGTCGGGACGCTGCCCAGTCTGCTGGTGATGGTTCCTACGCCCGCACGGACCTAGCCAAACAGGTCGTCGGAGAAGCCTGCGGCCAGTAGCAGCGTGTCCGTAGTCATCCACAGCGACACCGCGTCAATCGCGAGCGCCCTGTCGATGAAGCAGTCGCTTGGGATCTCCAACAGATCGTCGAAGAGAACGCCCAGCCGGGTACGCTCAGGGCTTCGCGGGCCTCGCGTCACGGTCTGGAAGAACTCGCTATCGGTGTGAACGATGGCCCGGCGCGTCGGACCGATGGCGATGTTGAACGAGTTCTCCGGGATGTCGGCGCCCCGCCACAGAGAGACGCCGGCCAGATAATCGGACTCCGTGCTGTAGACCTGCGCGGCCCGGGCAGCGTGCGCGATGACCTCGGCGACGTTTGCCCCGTGGCATCCGATCTCCACCCGGTCGGTCGGCTGCCAGTACCTGAGGTAGAAGGCACCCGCGGTCCCTTGCTCGCTCATGTCACTTCCGTTCAGGGCTAGGCCTTCCGGAGCAGCGGACGGCTTCGGGTGTGCGCTGCCATTGGAGCACGGGTCTGCGCTGGCGTAACCAGGGGATCAGGCATCCGCCGAAAGATCAGCGCCCGTCAAGCAGCCGTCGATGACATCCCGACAGTGCTGCAGCCGCACCTGCTCCCTCGCGACCCTCGCAGCGTCGGACAGCCCGCAGCCCTGTGAGTACCTCACGCGAGAGTCCTACCGGACCAGCCCGGCTCCCCTCCGACCAACGAGCCCGACATCACCCATTCAAGTTCAGTAGCTGTATTGCCTTGTGAGGTCGGGGCCACCGCTGGCGGGTGGTTTGCCGTTCGGCGCGGTGTGTCCGCGCTGTTGACCGTAGGTGAGCAACCAGGCGGGAAAGTCGTCGCGGCGTTCGGTCTCTGAGCGGTAGAGCGGCAGGCCAGCCGAGCGTCGTGACCAACTCGTGCAGGGTGCGGCGGGTGGCCTCCGGCAGGTGGGGGTTGATGCCGGCGCCGACGTCGGTGATGCCGGGGTGTTCCAGGCTCTGGCCGACAACGGCGATCGCGGCGAACGGATAGTCGGGGGTGAGGTGGGGGCTGCTCACGAGCCGCCCGGCCCAGATGTGGCCCGGCCGGATCCACGCCGCGCTGTAACGGAGATGTCCACGACCAGCAGCACGGGCCCGTCCCAAGACCTGCCCTGAGCCGCCTTCCGAGGGTCACGCCCAGCGTCGATGACCGCGTACTCCGCCGCCGTGAGAGGCGCGGTGAGCTCACTTGAAGGACACTCCCCACTCGGTGCGCCCGAAGCCGGGTCCCGGGTGCACGGTGACCGCCAACGGTCCACCGTTCTTGCGGTCCTCCACCAGCACCTCCACCTCGGCCCGGGAGCGGGCAGCGGATCAGTCCCGGCGGACATCTCCACCGAGTACGCCGAGCTCACCGAAGGCGTCCTCGGCTCAGACCTGCCTCACTGGGCCGGGCGCCACCGCGGGCGAGGGCGTCGTCAGCATCGGTATCGACGCTGGCGCCCCTACGACTCTGCCCGGCTGGGCACACCGCGCCATCGGGCCCACCTCCGGTAGAACCGCACGCCGGGAATCGCAGCTAACGGGTGGACCGCCCCCTTGGCGGACCCCGGACGTGTCGGCTTCGCTAGTGTCTGCACCGGCCCGTAGGGCCACGGCACGGATGCCATCCGGATAACCCTTCCATGCCAGGCCAGGCCCCCGAGATGCCTCGGGGGCCCGGCGGCATACGACAGCTGCTCGTCACGAGCAGCTCACCGTTGCCCGCACCGGTGATCACCCTTGCAGTGGGGAAGGAATCGGCCGATGGGGATGCTCCAGGACAGCCTCGACAAGGCTGTGCAGGGCGCGTTGACCCGCCCGGTCCCGAAGTCGGCTCCGGCCCGGATGCGGTACCTGGTCAGAGCCCTCAAGGGCCCCCGCGCCGCCGCCGAGTTGCTCGGGATCTCGCAGCGGACGGTGGAGCGTTACGTCAAGGGTCAGCTCCAGCAGCCCCGGACCGATCTCGCGGTTCGGCTGGAACGCGAAGCGCTGGCAGCCGCAGGTCCGTGCCCGCGCCCGGCAGGCCGCGGCCACCACCGGGGGAATCGTCATCGATACCCGCGCCCGGTTCGGCTTCACCGCCGCCCCCGGCACCACCGACGACGCGCGCCTGCGTTTGATCACCCAGGCCCTGCCACCCGCGTACGCGGCCCGGCTGTTCGACGTGCAGGACGCAGGGGCGAGCGAGCAGCAGTTGCGGGACATCACAGCGCAGGGCCTGCAGGAGATCTACTTCCGCGACCGCGGACGCCGCGCCGCCGGCCTGCAGGTGACCTTCCCCGACATCGACTACCTCGACTTCGAGCTGTAGAGACCATCGCCGCTGGGACAGTGAAACCGACTGTGCGGTGAGGCGCCCGCGGGAGCGTCGCAGACCCCTTGGGCGGACGAAGATCCCGCCCCCATTGCGGGGGTCGGGGCCTTCGGCGTCCGCGCGGCCGGCATCGACCGCTGCGCACAGACTGGTGTCCTGCGCCGCGGAGATCCTCGACTCATTCGGCCGCTTCTGCCGACGAATCTCCGGCGCAGGACCCTAGTCCTGCAACGGTCTTTGCCGTGACGGGTGGGCAGCGGGCTCGTTGAGGTGGGCATGGGGTGGGATGTGGTGCTGTCTGATGCGAGCCGGTGGTCAAG
>NZ_JBIVLH010000049.1:0-27871 GCF_044751185.1 Streptomyces sp. NPDC088733 | reverse complement strand
CCTCGGCGCGAGCCGTGGCGATCGCCTGCTCGGCGCTCGTCTTCACTCGGGCGGCATCGGCCTCGAACTGCTGGCGGGCGGCGTCCAGTTCGCGAACCGCCTGCTCGGTCGCCTCCTCAGCGGCGGTCTTGGCGTCCTCGGCGGCGCGGGCCACGGCCTCCGCAGTGAGTCGGCGGGAACGCTCGGCGTCGGCTCGCTGCTCGGCACTTGCGATGCGGGCGTCGGCGTCGCTCTGCACGGCGAGCATCTGGGCTTCGGCTGCCTCCGGGTCGGAGACGGTCTGCAGCAACGTCAGGTAGCGGTCGAGGTCGGCGCGCAAGGCGGTGACCTCACGCAGGACTTCCTCGCGGACGTTGACCGCGTCGGCGGCGGCGCCGGTGACCGGGTGGTCAGTGTCGGGCTCCTGAACGGGCCGGGTGCCGGCGGGCCCGGCAGCCTTCCGCTTCTTGGCCCGGTACGCAGTCAGCGGATTGTGGTCCTCCCGCACGCAGTACTTCGGCGCCGGACCCGGGACCGTGGGGTCCTTCGGCTCCGGCGGGTTCCCGCATCCCGGGAACTGGCAGGTAGGCGCGACTTCCGGCTCGGCTACGTCCTGCGGCTGCTCGCTCAACGTGGGCTCCTTCACTGGCGGTTCGGCGGTTCCGATACCTCGATTCTATCACATCACATTGCATCACATCGCATTGCGTAGCAGAAAAACGAAATGAGATGCGATGTAACATGATGCTGTTCCTAGTGTGCGCACGCTAGGAAATCTCGGGTTCGTAGGATGGAGGTAGCCGCTAGGTCGCTCATCACGGACCGCACGATCGGGCGTTGCTTATGAATGCCTTGGCCTGCGGTGACGCCTGCCGAATCGGAGAGTTGGTCTCCGTAGACCAGCCGTTCGCCGGCGTCTGCCATGGGTTCGGGCTGAGCGGTGGGGTTCCCTCGTTGGGCGGCAGGCGTAGCCCTACCGCGGGCGTCGTCGGGGTGCCGGGCTCGCGCTTGCGCGACCGCGTAGCGGCTTGGCCTGGCGGCCTGGCGGCGGCTGTGGTGCCCTTCGGGTGTCGTCCGGCGAGGGGGCCACGCCGCGACCCATCACCGTTCCCACCCACGACCTGCACCCAAGATCGAAAGCCCCCACCCCTCGGCAGGGTGGCCGGGGTGTGGGGCGGAGCCCCGCATGTTCTGACCTGCGCCCCTGGTCTCAGCGATCGCCTGCTGTGATCGTTTGCTGACGTGCTGTCAGTGGTGCCTGCCAGGATTGTCTGTTGCGCGGGGAGACGCATCTGACCAAAGGGAGGGGCTCAGTGCCCTGGATAGATCCGTACGTGAAGCGGGATGGCACCGAAGTACGGGGGCATCACCGCTCTGGACCGGGCGGGCGGGGCGCGATTGCGGGCCTGGTGCTGCTCGTGGTGGCCGGGATAGGGACCGGGAACGTGACCGTCGACAAGGGCGACGGGAAGGCTCCGGTTCCGAAAGCCGTGGTGTACAGCGTGGAGCACCAGCCGGCGTCTGGTGGGAACCGGTGAGCGGGCGACGGCCGGTGCGGAGGCGTCCGGTGCAGCGCAGGCGTCCGGTGCAGCGGCGGCGGTCGCGTAAGTCGCAGGGGACCGAGTGGCTCGTGGTGGGCGGTGCCGCCGTTTTGGGGTTGAGTTTGGTGGTGGCGCTTGTGCAGTGGCTGCTGGCGCACTGGTGGATCCTCGTCCTGGTGGTGGTAGTGGCGGCTGCTGCTGGCGCGGTGTGGTTGCAGCAGCGGCAGCAGCAGGCGCAGTGGGCGAGGGCCCGAACGCAGGGTCTGCGCTACGCGATCTCGCAGCTCGATGCGCTGCATCACCGGGACTTCGAGCACGCGGTGCGTGACCTGATGCGCCGTGACGGCTGCGCGGACGCGGTGCAGGTCGGTGGGGCCGGGGACAACGGCGCAGACGTCAAGGCCACTGATCCGTTCGGGCGGCGCTGGGTGATCCAGTGCAAGCACCGCCGGGACGGCTTGGCTGGCTCCCCGGTGGGCACCCCGGACTTGCACGTGCTGAACGGCACCGGGCGGCAGCTGCACGGCGGGGACGTCGTGGTCATGGTGACGAACGGCCGGTTCACCGCCAAGTGCCCACCGCTGGCGAAGTCACAGCGGCTGCACCTGGTCGACCGGCGCCTGCTGAGCGAGTGGGCGGCTGGCTCGCGACCCTTGTGGGAGTTGCTGCGACAGCTCCCACCGCCGCGTAGGCCGTCCGCTCTGTCCTGACGGAACGGTCTCCCCCGTGGGAGACAACTGACGAGGGGCCCCCAGAGATGGTGGGCCCCTCGTCATGTACGCAGGCTGGTTCCCTGGTCAGTCCTTACGGCCGGGCAGGAAGGCGTTGAGAGCTGCAGCAGCCAGTTTGGTGCGGTCCGGCAGCTGGGCCTCTTCCACCAGCCGGTCGAAGACCGCGAGCTGAGCCAGGGTGAGGGACGCCTGGACCTGGATGGGGCCACCACCGCGATAGCGGATCTGGGATTCGGCGGCGGGGAACAGTTCGTTGCCGGCGGGGGTGATGGTGGCCTCGGCCACGACGTCGGCGAGCCCGGTCCTGGCGGCGGCGGTAAGCGCCTCGATGACGACGGAGGCGTTCGTCCTGCCCCGCGCCTGGCGCTTGTACCGCTCCAGCCGCCGGGAGACGTTGTCGGAGACGTACACGACCACCCGGGGCACTTTCTGTACGGCCGTCTTGCCCTGTTGTGGCAGCGGGGCGGCCGGAGCGGGCGCCGGCGGCGCGGGAGGGGCCGTGACGGGCTCCTGCGGCCTGTCTGGCGAGCTTTCCGGACGGGGGCGGCGCAACAGGCTGCCCGTGCCGCTTGCGCGGCCCTTGAGGCCGAACAGCTCGGCGGTGTCTCCGGTCGGTTCGTCGCCCAGCCCGCTCATGCTTCGGCTCCTTCCAGCTCCGCGATGCGCCCGAACACTTCCCGGGTCAGGTCCGCGAGGTCTTCGGCCACGCTGGCGGAGGTCGCGGTCACCATCTGGGAGCGGTCGGCCTCGCCGGTCCGCAGCTTCCAGAACGCGGGGTTGTTCGCGGCCTGCTGCTCCAGTTCGTGCACCAGCAGGCCCCGGTCGCGGGCCTGCTTGGCCACGGCCTCGGAGTGCCGGATCACGGTGTGGAACATCGCGTGCTCGTCACCGAGGACAGCGGAGACGTCGCGGCGGACCTCCCTGCGGATCGCCCTGGACGACGATCCGGACCCGAACAGGACGACGCCCAGCAGATCGAGAGAGGGATTGACGCGCTTGCGGACGAGGGCAAACTGCCGGGCAATCTTGCCCAATCCGTCCCTGATGGCGGCCCGGTCGCTGCTGACGGGCACCACCAGCCACCGGGTGGCGGCAAGGGCCAGCTGCTGCAGTGGCGGGTTCTCCGGCGGGGAGTCGATGACCACCAGGTCGTAGTCGCCGGCGACCTGCTGCAGCGACGCGGCCAGCTGCAGCGCCTGCACTTCCGGCTGCAGCTGGTAGCGGGAGGCCAGCAGGGCGGGAAGTTGCCCGATGGCCGAGCCGCCCACGCAGACGTCCAGGCGGGGCCGTACCTCACGGGCGGGCCGCAGCGCGGCGCCCTGCAGGACCGCGTCGGCGAGGGCCTCGCCGTCGTCGTCCACGTCGGTCTCGCGGATGCCCAAGTCCAGCGAGAGGTTCCCTTGCCCGTTGAGGTCCACCACCAGCACCCGGGCGTCGTCCGCCGCGGCGAGACCCCCGACGTTGGCCGACAGCGTGGTCTTGCCCACGCCGCCCTTGCCGTTGGCGAAGGTGATCACGCGGTCCAAGCTCGCCCGGTCGATCACGGGGATCTCCGCGTCGTCGGTCAGCACGCTGCCTGCTCCTTCCGTCATGTCCGGGCCGTTCGGCCTGTCCCTGGACACGAATGCTGCCATGTCCGTCTTGCGCAGCGCAGGGTGCCCCGCCCGCCTGGTGGCGGGTCCATCCGTGGCGGTCAGCATTGAGTTCCGGGTGGGCCCTCCTGTGAGTACCCATGTGGGCGGCTGTGTGAGTACCCACCCTGTAGATCGTGCTGTATACAGCATTGCGGATCATGTTGACTCAAGGATGGGCCTGACTGTTGATCTATCGGGTTTGACCTGGGATTTCCTGGTGGGTACTCAGGTGGGTACACATGCAGAAAGGGCCCCGCCGAAGCGGGGCCCTTGGGGTGGCGCGATGGATCAGGCTTCGAGCTGCTTGGTCTCCTGCTCGACCGCGAGTTGGACCAGGGACATCGGGTCCAGCCCGGAGTGGGTACTGCGGGTGTCCAGCGCAGCGCGGGCAAGACGGGCGGCTTCGAGCTGCTGCAACTGGACCGCGATCCGCTCGGCGTCGCTGCCACGCTGCGCCTGCAGCTCCAGCGCTTGCAGTCCTTCCAGGCGGGTCAGGGTCAGCTCGTGGGTACGGGCCTCGCGAGTGCGCCGGTCCTCACGCCAGTGGCGTCCGGTGACCGCGTACACCAGCACCGTGGCCACCAGCCACACGATCAGCGCGAGGGCTTCCGAGTCGGTGTAGGCGGCGGGGCCGACAAGGAGGAAGGCGCCGGCGGCCGTGAGGGCGGTCGCCATGGTGATGGAGTCACCGTGCTTGGCCAGCCCCGACAGAGCGGCGCCTCCAGCCATCGCGGCGGACAGGACGATCATCAGGGCCATGTCACCCCAGCTCCCGGCGGCGCCCTGCTCGTGCCAGATCCGAGCGAGGATCAGCGCCGTGGTGGTCGTGGCGGCGGGCACGAACTTGCCCGCGTGCTGGGCAAGCCAGCTGATCCCGGTGTGCTGCTGGATCGACGGCTGACCGATCCGGGGGTCATACCAGCTGGGCAGGTTCGTGTTCACAGGGAGATCTCCAGTTCTCGGGTGGGCTCGTGCCGTTCGGGGTCCTTGCGGTGGGTCTCGGCCAGAGCGCGGTCCTCGCGCTCCCGCCGGCGGCGCTGCTCTTCCTGCTCGCGTTCGCGCTGCTCGGTCTCCAGCGACACGGCCAGCTGGGCGGCCTCGACCGCCCGCTGCGTGGCGGCCTCCGCCTGCTGGCGCTCGGGGTGGCCGGGGCCGTCCTTGCCCCAGACGGTGACCTCTGCGCCCTGCTGGCTGATGGTGGCCACTTCCTTCTCCCGGTACATCACGGTTCCGTCCGGGCGGACTTGGAACCCGTGGTCTGCCTTGAGTTGAAGCAGGTCGTCCCGCACGATCCGCTGGCCGTCGATCGACACGCCGCGGTGGTCCAGCGAGACCTGGTGGCCCTGGTGCTCGATCGTGAGCCGGGCCTGCCCGGCGCGGGCGTTGTCGCGGTCCCACTGCCAGGGGTTGAAGTGATCGCGGTCGCTCACTGGTCCACCTCGCCCTCGTACGGGATCAGGGCGGTCTCGGCACGGACCATCAGCGGGTGGCGCGGATGGCCCTTGGCGGTGGTGCCGAGGCAGTCCAGCCGCACCCCTCGGCTGGCCAGCAGGGCGACCACGGCCCGCGCCCGGCTCTGCCGGTGCGGCTGGGTGACGTCGCCCCACGCGGCCACCACGCGGGCGCCTGCCGTGGCGTGCAGCAGCGCGTCGTCGGCGAACTCCCCGATCGGGTCGGGGTGCTGCCGCAGCGCCGTGGGGTCGGTGGACCGCAGGGTGAACAGGTTCACCAGGACGATCCCGCCGTGGCCGGCGGCCTCGGCGAAGTCGCGGCAGCGTCCGGTGGTGCGGTCGTTGTCTGTCCCGTCTGCGGTGGAAGGGTTGAGCATCACCCACACCAGCGGCGGGGCCTGGTGGTCCCACGTGCGGCCCAGCAGGACGCGGTGGGAGCTGTCGGCCGACATCACGGCCCAGCCGTCCGGGCCGGTCTCCACGCGCAGGGCGCGCTCGGCGGCCCATGCGGCGGTGGCCGGGGGGACCGGGCCCGCCACGGGGGCGGGCTCCGGCTCCGTCGCGCCGTCGAACAGTCCGAGCTGCCAACCGCCCTTGAGCTGCTGCGGGTTCATGCGACGGGTCATGCGATCACCGCCCACAGGCCACGAGCCAGGCCCCACAGAACCAGAGCGATCAGGACGGCGGCGGCCAGCGCGTGCTTACTGGCCCGCAGGATCGTGCCCAGTCCCGTCGGCAGCCCAAGAGCTGCGAACACCACCGCGATGCCATACGCGGTCACGGACGGGATCAGGGCCTGAATCGCAGTGCAGCCGACGTCGACGGAGGTAATCAAGACCAGCAGCGCAAGGACGATCGCCCCGGTGGCGATGAAGCGTTCACGGAGGGTGCTCATCGGGCCCCACCTCGCTGCGGCCTCTGGCCCTCGTGGCGGTGACCGCGACGGCCGCCGCTGCCCTTCGCCTCGTACATGGCCTTGTCCGCGTGCTCAAGGGCTTCGGTCAGCGTCAGTCCGCTGGTGCGGACAGCGCCGATCGACGCGCCGACCTGCAGTTCCCGGCCCTGCCAGGCCACGGGCGCGGTCAGCAGCTCGTGCAGCTGCTCGATGCCGGGCTGGAAGTCGCGGTCGTGCATGACCAGGACGAACTCATCGCCACCGAGCCGTCCGGCAGTGCCGTCCGACGCGCCCGCCCACAGGTGGAGGCGGTGACCTGTCGCCCGCAGCACGGCGTCGCCGGCGGCATGGCCGTGCGTGTCGTTGACGGCCTTGAAGCCGTCCAGGTCGAGAAGGGCCACGACGGTGTCGTTCTTGCGGATGCGGCGCTCGGCCTCCCGGGTCCACCCGTCACGGGTGAGCAGGGAAGTGAGCGGGCAACGGCGGGCAGCGTCCAGGCGTCGGCGGTTCACCAGACCGTGGACCGTCCAGCCCGCCAGTAACGGCACGGTGCAGGCCAGTTCTTGGATCGGGAAGTTCATGGGTGGTGTGCCTCTCCATCAAGGCCAGAAGGGGAAGCGGGCCGCCCTCGGGGCAGAGGGCGGCCCGTAGTGCCTCAGCGGGGCTGCTGCCGCGTCAGCTGCTGCAGGCGAGCCAGTGCCTCCTGCGACTTGCGCAGGTCATCGGCGGCTTTCTGGCGGGCCTGTTCCATGGCCGCGGCGGCCTGTCGGCGGGCGGCGTCGTCTGCTGCGTTCACAGCGGTCACCAGGCCAGTGCGGCGTGGGGGCGACCCGGCTCCGGCTGGGGCTGGCGGCCGTCCCGCTCGTGCGGTGTCGGCCTCATCGGCAGCTGCGGCTTGCCCTGCGCCGTGATCCGGTCCGGCTTCGGGGCGCCGGGCGGGATGCGGGTCGGCTCGTCATCGCCAGCGGTGACGCACCGGCAGTGCTTGGCGATCAGACGGCCGCCGTCGCGGACCATGACGGTCTGGAAGTCCCGGCAGTCACCGCAGTCCGGGCCCGTGGTGGGCGCGGTGGCCATGGCGAACGCGGGGCCACGCTTCCCGGTCACGAAGATCCGGGGACCGGGAACGCTCGGCGTTCCGGGCGCGACGTTGATGGAGAAGCGGTTGGTGCTACTGACAGAATTGAGCACGGGAGATCCCTCTCATCTAGGGGTTTCCTGAGCCCGGAAGGCGTTGACGCGCCGATCCGGGTGGAGAGGGCCGGGGCTGCTACCCCGGCCCTCTCGCTTGCAGTTCCAGCTTAGGGATTTTCACCTAGGTTGCAAGGTTCCTAGGAAAAAATCTTGCTAGGAACCTAGGAAGGCAGTTAGATTGGTCGGGCAGTGGGATCCTCGCTCCACCTGCACACCACACGAGGTGAGGTCCCCATGACCGAGGAATCGCCCCAAGCTCCAAAGAGGCCACGGGGCCGACCAAAGAAGGAGGTAGGCGGACGGATGCGCCCGCTGAATGTGGATGTCCCGGAGGAACTAGAGCTTCACCGCAGGGGAACGCTCTGCAAGCTCGACACGGGACTGAGTCTCAAGGACCAAGTGGCTCAGGCGTACGACGAATGGCTGGCCCGCCACGGCTATCCGCGAGGCTCCAAAGAGAACTGACAAAAGCCTCGACGGTGCTTAGGACCACCGCCGAGGCCGGACGCATAGATCGGAGAGAGCCAATGCGTCACCAACAGGGTACGGCGACTGATCCTCGCAGGTCAGCAGCCACCCCGGAACAGAACCCGGTTCAGCTGAACCGCACGCACCGCATCCTGATCGGCATCGTGGTCACTGGCGCGGTCATCATCGCGGCCATCGGCTTCGCCGGCTCCTACGCCGCGGTGCGGGAGTTGGCAATCCAAAAGGACTTCGGCTGGTTCGCCAACGTCCTCCCGGTCGGCATCGACGCCGGAATCGTGGTCCTGCTCGCACTGGACCTGCTGCTGACCTGGCTGCGCATCCCGTTCCCGCTGCTGCGGCAAACCGCGTGGCTGCTCACAGCCGCGACGATCGCCTTCAACGGCGCGGCAGCCTGGCCCGACCCGCTCGGCGTCGGCATGCACGGCGTCATCCCGATCCTGTTCGTGGTATCGGTGGAAGCGGCCCGACACGCGATCGGCCGCATCACCGACATCACCGCCGACAAGCACATGGAGTCGGTCCGCTTCTGGCGCTGGTTCCTCGCACCGGTGCCGACCTTCCGCCTGTGGCGCCGGATGAAACTGTGGGAACTGCGCCGGTACGACGAAGTGATCCGGCTGGAACAGGACCGCCTCGTCTACCAGGCCCGCCTGCGGGCCCGCTACGGCCGCGCCTGGCGCCGGAAGGCTCCGGTGGAGTCGCTGATGCCTCTGCGGCTCGCCCGCTTCGGTATCCCGCTGGCGGAGAACGCTGCGGCAGGACTGGCCGCTGCGGGTATCGACGCACCGCTCGCTCTCGCTCCCGCCCCCGCTGTACCCACCGTTGATGACCAGGTGGGTGCTGACGAACCTGCGGGTGGGTACATCGACGTGCCGGAGCTGGAATCCCCGGCCCCGGACACGCTTCCGGAGGTGCTCGACACCGCCCCGGCCGCACTGCCGTCCGGTGGGGAAAAGCTGCAAGAGGACACGCATCCCCACTCCGCCGAACAGGTGGGTACTCCGCTGTTCCTGGCTGCCGAAGAAGGGGCCTTGGAACCGGTCTACGCCGACCGCGCCCGCACCGCCGGCGGGGCCGTGCACGCCCGCATCGACTCCCCGCAAGCGGAGGCCGAACCGGTCTTCGAGGCACCGGAGGCGGCAAACGGCTACCTGCCCGGGCTCGCGGGCCGGGACCTGGTGGACCACCTGTACGTGCAGCTCAGCCCCGAGGAAGAGGCGTCACTGTCGGTGCGCGCGCTGGCCGACCGGTGGCTGCTGGAGACGCGCGGCTCGCTCAGCTTCGAGACGCTGCGCAAGTACATCGCCAGGGCCCGCAAGGAGTACCGAGACGGCATCGTCGGCGCCGGGTACGGCGCGGACGACAGCACGCCGGACATCCCGCCGCAGGGTGGGTACTCCGGCGAGGGGCTGTTCCTGGAACACCCCGTGGAGAACGGCTACCGCGAAGGACTGCCCGGCGCCCGCACCTGAGTGGGTACTGAGGCGAGAGAAAGCAACTACCCACTGTCAGTGGGTTGTCGTACGGTGATCGTTTGGTCACCGGACATCCATGGCGCCCCCGGACGGCGCTGGAACCGCCGACCCGGGGACTCGGAATCACGAAGGAGAGACCTTCATGTCCCGTAAGGAAAACCCTACGTCCCCCGCCCCCGAGTCCGACCTGCACCCCAAGTGGGTACAGCGCATCATGCGCGACCACCAGCTGCCCGACGTTCGCCCGCGTACCGGCCTGGCGGCGGCATCGCTCCCCGCCGTGGCGGCGGCCGGCGGCTCGCAGAGCAGCGTTGACCTGAGCGACCTGCTCGGCTCGATCGTCACCAACTGGCCCGTTGGCGGCCCGGTCGGCTTCGGCGTCTTCGCCCTGGCGGGCCTCGGTCTCGGCGCCTGGCACATCAAGGACAAGCTGCCCGCCTCCGGGGCGGGCAAGGTCAACGGCAACCGTGCCGAGGGCCTGGCCACCCGCAAGGAACTGCGCGGCGACCTGTCCGAGGTGGCGCTGAAGAAGCGCGCCAAGGTGCTCCGCCCGTCCCTGGACGGAGTCCGCGGCTGGCACCTGGACCCCCTCGACCTGGGCCTGCAGATCGGCGTGGACCTGATCCACAGTCGGCAGCTGTTCATCTCCTGCGAGGACGCGGTTCTCGTCCTGGCGCCCCCACGCTCCGGCAAGACCGCCTGGCTCGGAGGCCACGTCATCGACGCGGCAGGGGCCTGCCTGGTCACCTCCACCCGGGGCGACATCTACCAGCACACCGAGGGACTGCGCAGGACCGACAACCGCCCGGTCTGGGTCTTCAACGGCGGCATCTCCGGCGTGGCCAACACTGTGCGCTGGAACCCCGTGGCCGGGTGCGACAACCCGCAGATCGCGGTCCGCCGGGCCGGGTACATCCTGTCCGCGTCCGCGACCGGGGAGGCGATGGAGAACGGGCACTTCTGGGAGTCCAACTCCTTCCGCCTGCTGCGCTCCTACCTGATGGCCGGCGCGCTCGCGCCCACCACAAAGACGCTGATGGACGTCCGCCGCTGGGTCTCCAACCCCGGCAATCCCGAACCGCGGCTGATCCTGGAGAACGCGGTGAAGGATGATCCCGAGCGGGCGACCTGGCTCAGGGGCTGGCTGGACGACCTGGTGCAGCAGGTCAACCTGCCCGAGCGCACCCGCGACTCCATCTTCGGCACCCTGTCCACGTCGTTCGAGTTCCTGGCGCTACCGCAGGTCGCCGAGATCGTGATGCCCCGCCCCGGCGAGCAAACCTTCGACGCACGCGACTTCCTCCGCTCGCGCGGCACCCTGTACCTGATGGGCCAGAACGCCCGCCACGGGTCCGTGGCCCCGCTGTTCACGTGCCTGGTCGGCGACATCTACGAGACCGCGAAGGCGGTCGCGGCCGACTCCCCGCAGGGGCGGCTCGACCCGTACCTGCGGATGGTGCTGGACGAGGCGGCCATCATCTGCCCGCTGCCGCTGCACATGTGGACCGCAGACTCCGGCGGCTGGAACATCCAGATCCTCACCAGCGTGCAGTCCCGTGCCCAGCTCTTCGACCGGTGGGGACGCTGGGGAGGCAAGACGCTGTGGGAGAACACCAACAACCTGGTGTTCGGCGGCTTGAGCGACACCGATGACCTGGAAGAGCTGTCCATTCTGTGCGGCGAGAAGGACGAAGAGGTGATCTCCCGCTCCACCAATAAGGACGGCGAGGTGACCTCGACCTCCAGCTACCGCCGGGTGCGGGTCATGCCGCCCTCGGAGATCCGGGGCATGAAGGTCTTCACCGGGCTGTACTTCCACCGCTCGCTCCCGCCGATCCGCGTCGGGTACACCGCGGTGTGGGGACGGAAGGACTTCAAGGCGCTGGGTAAGGCGCGGAAGAAGATGGCCAAGCTCAATGCCAAAATGGAACGGCGGCAAGCCAAGCAGGGCATCGTGATGGACAAGACGCCCGCCAGCCCGCCCCCGATGCCCACCTTCGCTCCGGAAGTACCCACCCGGTGGGTACCCGGGCAGTCCACGGGCGAGGCTGCCGACCGCCGGGAGGGAACTGCATGACCACCACCCCACCGAAGCGGGTACTCACTCTCACTGAACGCCTTGATCAGCACGACCACCAGATCCTGAACGTCGTTCGCGACACCCTGCTGCTGCAGAAGGAGATGCGGCACATCAACGAGGCGCGGCTGCCTCAGCAGGTCATGGAGATGAGCCGGATCATCCGGGACGTCGCCGACACGGTGAAGCGGCGGGACGAAGAGGGCCCCGACGAGACCAAGCCGTGGAACTGGGCCACGATGACGGCCACCGAACAGGCCGAAGCCTGGGCGGTCCTCCTGCAGTGGCGGCGCGAGGTGCTCAAGGTCCGCTTCCCGCAGGCGTACAACAAGATGCTCGCGCCCTGCTGGTACCGGCACCCCGACGTCGTGGAAGAGCTGTCCGCCCTGTACGTGAGCTGGTCATACGCCTACGTGGACAAGGAACGGTCCGCCTTCCGGGCCGCTGACTTCCTCGACCGCCGGCTGCCCTTCACCACCCAACGAGTGGTCGAGCTGCTGGCGACCTGCAGCTCATACGAGGGGGCCACGCACCAGGAACCGCAGCCGAAGCGGGAAGAGCACGACGACGCGGAACTGTCGGACTTCCTCCTCCCGCTCCACGAACGGGCTCAGCAGGAAGAACAGGCCCAGCAGCAGAGCTGAACGGCCACAACGAGGAAGGGCCCCGGACCGAATCGGTCCGGGGCCCTCTTCACGCGCTCTCGACGTCCGTCCAGAACCAAGGCGGCTGGTCCGTCTCTCCTCGCAGCCACATACAGGCGTGTTCGACGCCAGACGCACGATTTCGGGACGCCCCCTCCACCTTGCGTTCGCCGGAGAGCGTTTCCGACGCGGCTCTGTCCTCGCTGCCGATCTCGTCACGAGTCGGTGGCTGCTTGAAGTACCGGTGAGTGAGCGGAGAATCCTGGCTTTCCCCCAGCGCCCACCGAAGTGAGGCAAGGACTGCCCCACCAAACTCCTGAGCCATGCGAGTGTTGTAGTGGGGCGCTTTCAGGTCCGCGTCCAACTCTGCAGCGAGTCGTTCGATTCGAGGCCGAGGATGAATCCCCACCATTGCGGGGACAGGCGCCGGGGCTGGTTCCGAGGCGGGTTCGTATCCAGCGGGCGGCGGGTACGAGGGCATCTCCGGCATGACGGCCGGCGCTCGTTGCGGCATTGGTTGGGTCCATCCGCGCAGGCTGGGGTGCACCGTCTGGGGAGTAGAGTCCCCACTCGGCTTGTCCCCGCGGTTCCACCACCGGTTACCCGCCATGTGATGACCGTACCGACGTCCACCGACAGTCGGCCAGAAGGCACGGCCGGGGCGGGTCACATGCTGACTTCATACCCACCCTGCTCGATCACGGGCTCGCGGACCTGCTGGATCGCCTGTATGTCGGCGGCAGCCTGCTCTATCACCTGGTCCTGGCGGGCCTGCTGCATGGCACGGGACGCTTCCTCCCGGCCGTCGAGTTCTTGCCGGGCGCTGGCGGCCTGGTCGACCGCTCCGTCCAACTCCGGGCCGTCCAGAACGACAGGCTCCTGCGGGTCCTCCACGCCGACCTCGCGGTCTTCGGCAATCTGCTCCGCCGTGGGCTCCTGCGGCTCCGTCTCCTGCTCGGGGGCCACGTCCTGCTCCTGGTCTTGCAGGTCTACGCCGCGCAGCTCCAGCTCACGTCGTGCGGCCTGGGCGCGCTCGCGTACCTCTTCGGTGTGCTCGTGCCAGTCCTCGCGGACACTGTGGACCTTCTCCAGCCTCTCGGCTCGCTCCGCCAGGTTCTGGGCAATCTGCGCCTGCTCGGCGGCTTCTGCCTGCAGACGGGCACGCTCCATGTCGTCGGCCGCTTCGGAAGCCTGTACCTGCAGCTGAGCGGCCTGCCGATGCGCTTCCCGCGCGGCCTGGTGGTCCTCGCGCAGCTGCTCCGCCACGTACCGGGGTGCCCACGTCTCTTCACGCTCGTAGCGGGCCACCTGCTCGCGCAGCTGGTGCTCGCTGGCGCCCACCAAGTCCATTCGGTCTTCGGGCTCTCCAAGGGCACGGAAGGCCCGCTCCCAGTCCGCGCGCACGTCCACGGCGTGCTGCGGCGGGGCCTCGCCGATCGCGTCCCGCTCCGAGTCGTACCCGTGGGCCTCGCGGTAGGCGGCCACGGTGCCGGCGTGCTCAATCCACGCCTCGCGCCACGCCTCACTGGTGGGTACAGGTCCGAGGCGCTCTGCCCACTCCGGGCGCTCGTCCGCGTCGGCCAGCTGCCGTCCCAGTTCCAGGCGGCGGGACTCCATCATCTCCGCAGCCTGCTGGGCGTACTCGCCGACCGGGCCGTCCATCTCGGCGACCCGGGCATCCCAGCGAGAACGCTCCTCTGCCTCCTGCAGACGGGCCTCGGACAGCTCGTGACGGGTCTGCTCGGCCTGCCCGCCGTGCAGCACCTCCAGCTCGGTCATCGCGGCCATCTGCTGGTCCACCAGAGCCTGCAGGGAGTCCTCAATGCCCGGAGCGGCGGTGAAGACTTCCTTGACCGCGTCCTGCTGGCGGACGACCGCCTCGCGGACCTGCTGCTCTGCCTCGCGGACCAGGGCGCGGTCGGCGCGCTCGATCTCCCGGGTCAGCCGGTAGTGCAGCACGCTGGACAGCGTCTTGGCGTCCGACAGGTCAGCCTCGGTGACGCTGGTCAGCAGCTGCTCGGCATCGTGGCCAGCGAACTCCGCCGACCGGGCCAGCTGCAGCAGACTGCCGTACGCGGCCTCGTCCCGGATCTGCCGGTACCCGTCCTCGCCCAGCGCCTCGAACAGCACCTGGCCGTAGCGGGCGCCCGCGTGCTCGATCTGCAGGTCTTCCAGAATCGTCGTCCAGCGGTCCAGGGAGACCGACCGCTCCAACTCTTCCCGCAGCACCGCGGTGGCCGCAGGCTGCGCGTCGGAAGCCTCCAGCGTCTGCTGCAGCACCGCCACCAGGTCCGGCTGCTGCTCGGGGCGGACGCCTTCCTGCTCGGTGACCACGTAGGCATAGTTGCCGTGCCGCCCGCGCGTCATCGCCACGTAAAAGCCCTCTCGGGCCTGCGCGCCGTCGACCAGGGAGTGGCAGACGTCGACCGTGCGGCCCTGAGCCGCATGGACGGTGCCGGCGTAGGCCAGGTCGACGTGCTCGCGCACGTATCCGGCGGGCAGGCGCATCTCCTGCCCGTCCTCGTATGCCACGGTGACGCTGCCGTCCTCGAACCGGTCGGTCACCCGGACCACGTCACGGTTGACTGCCCACCGCCCGTTTGCCGTGGTCAGCGTGCGGTTGTTGTTGCGCAGCTGGACGGTGTCGCCGATGCCGATCGTGATGCCGCGCGTCGGCAGCTCGATCCCACCAGGCTCGACCTCGCCGAACCGCACCAGGTCCTGGCGGGCCAGGGCCGACAGGTGGTCGGCCTGCTCGTTCGTCGCGGCAATCAGCAGGGCGTCCCGTCCGGCCATGTGGTCCGCCAGCCAGCCCTGGTAGGCGGTGCGCATCATGTCCTCGCGCGAGCCGCCCAGCAGGCGGCCCCGGTCGTCGTACGCCACCAGCACCGACGTGTCCCCGGTCCGCAGCTTGAGCGAGGCGTCCCGCTCCCACTCGGAGCTGAAGCGCATCACGTCGTCCAGCACGTGCACGTTGGGCAGCTGCTCTGCCATCTCGCGGAACATACCGCCCGCGCCGACCGCATCCAGCTGGAAGTGGTCGCCGGACAGGATCACCTTCGCCCCGGCCGCCTCCGCAAGCCGCCGAATCTGGTCAATGTGGTCGGTCTCCGTCATCGCGGCCTCGTCCACAATGACCAGCTGCCCGGGCTGCAGGCGATACCGCTCGAACTGCGGTGCGCTGATGCCGTCCGCAAGGTTCTTATTCGAGAGGAGGAACATCGAGATGTTCTCGACCTGGTCAACGCCTTCTTCCTGCAGCACTCGGGCAGCCCGCTGGCTGCTGGCCAGGCCCAGCACCGGAGTGCCTACGTGCTGCTTCCACGCGTCGTTGACGGCGGCGTTCAGGCGGCTCTTGCCCGTACCAGCGGGGCCCACCAGGATCTCGACCTTCTGGCCGGAGCCGAGGATGCCCCGGAACGCGGCCTCCTGGCCCTCATTCAGCTCCACCCGGGCGAGGGCTTCCTCGATCGCGGCAACGTCCACCTGCGGGGCACCGAGCTGCTGCGCGTACTCCAGCTGGTTCGCCTCACGCTGCAGGGTGCGGTCGGTGGTATAGCGGTCGCCGGACGGGTCCGAGTACCGCGACTGCCCATTGGCCAGCTGCAGCTCCTTCGGGACCGGGATCAGCTCCGGCGGCGTCAGCCGCACCACCGCGGTGCCGGCATCCGGCGCCGTCGCGGCCTCCGTCAGCTCCCTGACCAGGTGCGTGACCTGATACGACTCCAGACCGCCGAGACAGTCCGGCAGCTCCCGCGCGACCTGCACCATCAGGTCCGCCTTGGTCCACGTGGACTTCTCCGCCTGCACGGCCAGGACCGCGTTCCGCACCACCTGCGTGGGGTCGAACGGGACCGCCTCGACACCCAGCTCGTCAGAGGCTGCCCGGACCTGCTGCGGGACGTCGGCCAGCGAGCCGCGCAGCTCCTCCACGCACGCTGCCTCCCACCGGGCCAGCAGGTCTTCCCGGCTGGTCGCCTCGGTCTTGGCCTTCCGCTCGTCCAGCACCACGAACTGGGCCATCTTCGCCAGCTGGTGCGCGCCCGGGGCCACGCCGTTGCGCTCTTCGTACTTGCGGGCCAGGTCCGCCACCTTCTCGGTGACCACCCGCCGGCGGCTGGAGTACTGGTCGCGCAGCTCCTGCTCGATGCCCACGATCTCCCGGGCCACGCCGTCCGGGCGGGTCGCCACCCGCACCCCGAGACGGCGCACCAGGGCCTCTTCCGCCACCCGCTCCGACAAGTGCCCGGCAGCCTTCGCCTGCTTGTAGATCTGCTGGCCGTCCAGGGCGAGCCACTTCTCGGTGACCTCGCCGGTCACCGGGTCGGTGTGCTCGACCTTCACCCGGTTGAGGATCGCGGCGTGCACGTGGAGCTGCGGGTCCTCGTCCCGGCTGGTGTGCTGCCGGAACGCGGCCACCGTGAACTCGTGGGCGTCCACGCGGCGGCCGGTCGTGCCGCCCTTGCCCGCGAAACGGCCCTCGCGGGCGTACCCGGCCTCGTCCTGCAGGTACTGCAGGCCAGCCTCCACGCCCTCCATCCACGCTGCCCACACCTGGTCGGCCTGCCCGGCGAACTCCTGCGCGGCCTCCAAGTCGCCTGCCTCGCGGGACTGGGCTGCCTTGATCTGCAGGGAGGCGTGCAGCAGCGACCAGGACTTCGGCGCGGAGAACGTCGCGTCGTAGTACATCCGGTTCTGCTGGGCGTTCGCCCGCACGCCCATCTCCACGGCCCGCCGCTTCTCCGGCGTCGCGCCTGCCGGCAGCTCCGCCAGAGCCTCGGCAACCCTCTTCTCCGTGGACTTCGAGTAGTCCCGGATCGCCGAACCGAGGCGGTACTCCGCCCGCACCTCAGCCTCGATCGAAGCCCGCGCCTTCGCGTACGCGGCCGTGCCAACACGTAGATCCGGGTGCGCTGCGCGGAAGTCCTCCCACCGCGCCTCGGTAACAGTCCGTGCTTCCTCAAGGCGGCGAGGATCGGTGAACTGCCCGTACAGAGCAGCCATCACTTCATGATCAACTTCGCCGGTGAGACCAAGATCCGCTGCGCCGTCACCCAACCAAAGACCCGCAGGCTCCCCCGCCTGCTCGATCGCCTTCAGGTAGTAGTGCTCAGCACCCTTCCCGACCGCATTCATGAGATAGCCCGGGTCGGCACCCGGGCTCACAGAAACGGTCATACGGATCACGGTACGGACCATCGGATCGTGATGCAAGGGTGTGTTAGGTCTGGAAAGGGTTGATCATCTGTCTACAACGGTCGCTTCTGGTAATCGGGTTGGCATCTTGGGTGGGCCTTCATGGGTGACTGGCTCGGCCTACTGCTCGGCAAGCGGGATGCTCGGTGCGGTCCCTGACGGCGCCTCGGCTCGAACGACGTTGGGCTGCTCTGGCCTTCGCCCGCTCGGGGGCGGTACGCTCCCGAAGACGACAACGAGCCCCTGCCCGGAGAGATCCCGGCAGGGGCTCGACTGTTACCAGCTGTAGTTGGGGGCGGCGGCGGTCCGGGTGGGCGGCTTAGCGTGCGCACACCAGAATCACCACAGCGGGTCTTGCTGCGCGCCGGACGGATGGCCGGCGGCGAGAGCCACCGCGATGGCGGCCTCGACCGCTTCCGGCCCGCCGGGCAGCGCCGCGAGGATCGCGTCCCGCACGGCCACCGCGCGCCCCGCCGCGCCACGCACGTCGGCCAGCGGGCCACCGAGCCGACCGCGACGGGCGTAGTAGTCCGCGATGTTGTCGGCCCGCGCGCCCGCCACCCAGTGAGTCGGGTTCTGGCATGCGCCCTCGTCGCACCGGTGCCGGACCACCAGGCCCGCGCCTAGCGTGTCCACGCCGTGCTCGACTATCCACCCGAGTACGTGCGCCGACACGACCCGCGAGGTGCCCGCCGCGCGGGCGCCGGCGCGGAACTTGCCGTGCCCGGTGTCGCTGATCGCCCCGAGCCACCACCAGCAGGCGTCCGGCGCCCGCCGGTACACGCGCTCGCTGTACCGGGCCACAGTGGCGTCGTCGGCCGCCAGCTGCGCCCACGGCACCGGCTCTCGCTCGGTCACGCCGCGTCCTCCTGCCCCGGGACGTCGTCGGCGACGGCAGGGACGTCGGGGTGGGCGAACGGGTCCTCGCACAGCCCGCACAGCACCGGGCCCTCCTGCAGCAGCTTCGGCGTGATCTGCAGACGGCGGGGCGGCTCGCACCCGCACTCGGCCGCCACCCGCTTGCCCGCGGTCGGGTTCTCCTTCTTCGGCTTCGCGCCGGTCTCGTCCTCGCCTTCCCGGGGCGAGGCGCCCTTGCCATCCATGAACGGCAGCTGCGCTTGGTCGAGTCGACGGATCACCGTGGCGTACGACCGGGCGGTGTCGTCGCTCAGGACGCAGTTGGAGAACCCCAGCACGGGCTCCGCCCGCTGCGGCGGCTGCAACCCCAGCTCTTCGGCCAGCTTCGCGAACCGCCGGTTGTGCCACCGGTTCCCTGACGCGCTCGTGTCCTTGATCCGGCCCCGAGCGAATGCCAGCGCGTGCGCGGCCTCGTGCAGCATCGTCTGCAGCACCTGGTGCCCGCCCATCGCCAGCAGCTCCCCGGAGATGAACACCTGCGGCCGGCGACGGGCCACCGCCGCGTCCACCCACCGCTCCGGGTCGTGGCTGCCCAACTTCAGGTACTTGCCCCGCGTCGGCTTCCCGCTCCCGGTCACCACCACCACGTCCGGCACCTCCGGGTGTCGAGTGCGGATGGTCGACCACGCGGCCTCCAACGCCCCGACGATCCGCGTACCGTCCCGCTCCTCCAGCTTCGCCATGAGAAGGATTCTAGTGTGCGCACGCTAAGAAATGGCAGGGGGTGGAGTGGGCGCTCGGTACGGGTTGGGGTCCGGGGAGTATCGGAACCGGTTTTAGCGGTAGTGAGGTGATCTTGGTTCCGGTTCGATGAAGGGGCCGTTTTGCCTGTTCAGTGGCCCTTACGGTCCTGGTCATGCCTGTTGAGTATCTGTCTGTTGAGCAAGAGGCCCGCTTCGGTCGGTTCGCCGCGGCGCCGTCGCCGGGTGAGCGACCCCGGGCCCGCCGGTCCCCACGGCGCGAAGGGATGAGGCAGGTACGGGCCTGGCTCAGGAGTCGTCCTGCCCGCAGGGCTCCTCCTCCTGTTGCGGGTGGGCCTCGACCTTCTCAACGGTGGCGGCGCCGTCCGGGGCCCGTTGCTGGGGCACGGTGATGGTGCGGCGCCACGGTTTGTCGTACCTACCGCCACAGGTGAGGCAGGAGGCAATGAACAGGGTGGCGGCTGGTCCCATCGTGGTGCTGGGCTTGGCCGGGTACTGGCGTCGGGCGATCGTGACGGCGAGGGACGGCTGTCTGCAGGAACACGTGGCACCCGTGCGGCGGTGCGGTCGGGCGGGCGGCGCGGCGCTGGGCGGGGCGGCCGGATCGGCCGACAGGAGCTCGACCTGGTAGCCGCCAGTGGGCACCATCCTGCGGCGCCGGGTGTTGCGGTCGAAACGCTGGTGTTCGGCCCTGGTCTGGAATAGCAGGAGCATCCCGGCCAGCAGCAAGAACGCGTCTGACCTGACCAGTGACGGCTCCGGGCTCAGCACGGCGACGGGGACTCCGTCGTCGCCTACCAGCGGGACGCCGCCAGCCCACCGGCTCTGGCTGAAGCTGAACCCGGCGGCCGCGGTGATGCCGCGCTCGGCGAGGTAGTCCACCGCGGCCCGCACGCCTGGGCGGGCGGTGATCCTGCTGTGTTCCGGCGAGGAGACGCCGCCACACTCGCGCCGTACGGTCTCCTCCACCACGGTGGCCCGGCGCAGAGCACGGGCGCGGGAGATCTCGTTCTTGGCGCGGATCGCGGCGCGTTCCCTCTCCCGCTTCCGCTGGTAGGCGGCCTGACGCTCTTGCTGGAGCCGGTCGCGTTCCGCTTGTTCGACCAGGTAGCGGTCCTCGGCGGCGACGTACTGCGGTGCTGTCCACACCAGCGGCAGCTTCCGCAGCGGGTACCGCAGTCCTGTGCGCGGGGCGTGCTGGACGACCCGGCCGGTGAACACCCAGCGCAGGAAGTCAGCGAGGCCCACATCAGCCGGGACGGTCCAGCTGCCGCGCTCGAACTTCACCAGGCCCTCGGTGACGGCCAGTCCGCCGGTGTCCGCCGGGGCGAGGCGGACCGAGGGGACCGTGCCCAGCCACGGAGGCTGGGGTCGGTCGCTGAACCAGCACGCCGTCACGCCGTCCCCGGCCATCCGTTCGGTGCGGGCCGCGATGTCGACGGCCGTGATGGGCGACAACTGGGCCTCCAATGCCATGGACCACGTGCCGCCCGGGTCGGTGGCCAGGACGTCCGCGCGCCAGGACCCGTCTGCCGCCCGTACCTCCATTTCCGCGTGGGCACCGGCGTCCCGGGCGGCGTTGGTGAGTTCGAGCTTGAGCAGGTGGTGCGCCTCCGACTCACCTTGCCGGGCGATCTCGCAGTCCGGAGCGTGCGGGGCGTGCGCGAAGAACCTCAGGCCGCTGGAGGAGGTCTTCGCGTACATCGGGTGCAGGCACTCCACGCAGACGATCGGCTCGGGCGGGCGGACTTTCCACACCTCCTCCCACGACCTCCCGCACCCCAGATCCGGCAGGTGGGCGAACACCGTCCCCCACTGCGCGTGCACGGCCCGAAACCCCATCGGTCCCCTCCGGAAGTCATCTCAACCCGTAGTGTGCAAGCCACTACTGACAGTCGATATGAAGAAATCGGACAGGCGACCGGGTGCCAGCTCCAGCGGGGAACATCCGAACGGTAACCGCCGGAAGCCCCACGCGCGCCGATCCCACATTCAGCCCCGGAACGTCGCGGGCACCGGGAGCCCGGCAAGGCGCGGCTCCTGGAGGCATGGGCGGCGCGCGCGGGTCTCCACCGTCGCGTAGGTGCCGCCCCTACCGCTAAAACCGGTTCCGATACTCCCCGGACCCCGTAGTAGTCCGCGATGTTGTCGGCCCGCGCGCCTGCCACCCAGTGGCCCGGGTTCTGGCATGCGCCCTCGTCGCACCGGTGCCGGACCACCAGGCCCGCGCCTAGCGTGTCCACGCCGTGCTCGACTATCCACCCGAGCACGTGCGCCGACACGACCCGCGAGGTGCCCGCCGCGCGGGCGCCGGCGCGGAACTTCCCGTGTCCGGTGTCGCTGATCGCCCCGAGCCACCACCAGCAGGCGTCCGGCGCCCGCCGGTACACCCGCTCGCCGTACCGGGCCACCGTGGCGTCGTCGGCCGCCAGCTGGGCCCACGGCACCGGTTCCCGCTCGGTCATGCCGCGTTCTCCTGCTCCGGATCATCGTCGGTGACGGCTGGGACGTCGGGGTGGGCGAACGCAGCCTCGCACAGCCCGCACAGCACCGGACCCTCCTGCAGGAGCTTGGGCGTGATCTGCAGACGGCGGGGCGGCTCACACCCGCACTCGGCCGCCACTCGCTTGCCGGCGGTCGGGCTCTCCTTCTTCGGCTTCGTGCCGGTCTCGTCCTCGCCCTCCCGGGGTGGGGCCCCCTTGCCGTCCAGGAACGGCAGCTGCGCTTGGTCGAGTCGGCGGATCACCGTGGCGTACGAACGGGCGGTGTCGTCGCTCAGGACGCAGTTGGAGAAGCCCAGCACGGGCTCCGCCCGCTGCGGCGGCTGCAACCCCAGCTCTTCCGCCAACTTCGCGAACCGCCGGTTGTGCCACCGGTTCCCCGACGCGCTCGTGTCCTTGATCCGGCCCCGGGCGAACGCCAGCGCGTGCGCGGCCTCGTGCAGCAACGTCTGCAGCACCTGGTGCCCGCCCATTGCCAGCAGCTCCCCGGAAATGAACACCTGCGGCCGACGGCGGGCCACGGACGCGTCCACCCACCGCTCCGGGTCGTGACTGCCCAGCTTCAGGTATTTCCCCCGGTTGGGCTTCCCGCTGCCGGTCACCACCACCACATCCGGCACCTCCGGGTGCCGCGCCCGGATGGTCGACCACGCCGTCTCCAACGCGCCGACGATCCGCGTACCGTCCCGCTCCTCCAACTTCGCCATACCCCAAATCCTAGTGTGCGCACGCTAAAAAAGAGAAGGTCGATCGCTCGTTTGGTGGCGAGCGTTTGAGCGGGGCAAGATGCGTGGGCAACCCCGGGTTGAGCTGCAGGGATGCAAATGGATGCGGCGAGCGCGAACGTACAAGAATGAGACGTCCGCGATTCCCGCTTCACGTTGCGGCCCGGCGTCCTACAGTGGGTCCAGTGCCAACGGGTGTACAGTTCCCGCCCGCTGGACGGGGAAGTGGAGAGGGGGCCGGCCATCGGCCGACCCCCTGCGTGACGAGTCCGCCGGACTAGTAGCCCTTCCGTGTGACCAGATCCAGCACCACCTGGATCAGTGCGATCATCACGGACCAAGCTGCCCAGTCCGGCGGCTCCTTTTCTGCGGCCATCCCTCACCTCCCTTCCTTCTGTGCTCACGTGTGCACAGAAGAGGGTCCGTCAGGAAGGCCACTTGGGCTCGTCAGTTAAGACAGTATCGGGGACATCGCCAGACTGTTGGCAAAGCGCGTCACATGCCGCCCGAGGTGTCTAAAGAAGTCGATGACCTGCGGGTTCTCAATTGCTATGCAGCGCATAGCAATCCGCTGCAACCCGTCGCGACATGCGGCAACACGCTGCAACTCGTCACAGTCCGGCGAAGAGATCGATCCCGTGGACGGTATGGCACGCAGGCTGCAGCCAGGAGTATTTGTACGACATTAGGAAGGCTGCAACCGACAGTGGAGGACGTACGCGTGCGCGGGCTGTGGGACCGCTACACGGCCCCTGGGACCAAGTACCGCACTCGGCGGCAAGCAGTCTCGCGGGCCCGTCAGGACGGCCGGTACGGGCCCACGGTCTGGGACGTGCTGCCTGCCTTCGTACTGCTGCTCGCCGTGGTGGCGGGCCCGGTCGCGCTGCTGGCGTGGCTGCACGCGGTGCTGGGGCCCGGCGGCCTGGCACTCGGCGTGGTCCTACTCACGGGCACCGTGGTGCCGTTGGTGCGGTGGCGCCGTGCTGTCGCCCGCCGGCGGAGCGGAATCTGGACCGCGGCAGAGTTGCAGGCGCTGGACGACCGACAGCTGCCCGCCGCGGTGCTGACGCTCCTGCGGCGCGACGGCTGGCGCATGCGCAAGGCACCGCACGAGGGACGGCCGCGGCTGCTGGGTGGCCACCCGTCGATCCGTATCCGTATCGACGTCGGTTTCCGCCTCTCGGGCGAGGGGGCCTCGGACGCCCCGGCGCCCGGCTTCCTGCGGGTCGCCGGACGTGAACACGTCGGCGGCATCGTGCGCCTGGTCGTCAATCGCGGGGAGTTCTCGCGGACGGACGTGCACTGGGCTAATCGTCAGGGCGGAGTGCACCTACTCGACGGCCACCAGCTCGCGACCTGGGCAGCGGGCCTGCCCCTGCAGAAACTCCTCGGACTCACCGCCGCTGCGGACGAGACCCCCGGAGGCACTGCCGAGGCAGGCGGCTGACCTGTTGCTATCAAGGCCAGTTTCAGATTCTCAACATCACCCGAGGTGGCCGGGCTGCCCGGTCTGCAGCCATGCGGCGTACTCCTGCCTGGCGTAGGGGCGGCTGCCGCCGGCGGCTTCCCACTCGGGCGCGAACGGCGGGTGCTTGCCCATCCAACCGCCCCCGCGGTGGTCCTCGTCGAACTCGCGCAGCAGCCACGCTGCCGTGTGTGCGTCCTGCTGGGCGGACGTCTCACCCGGGGCCAGCAGGGCCCGGCGGTCGGCAACAACGGCGTTCAGCAAGCGGTACTCGCGGTTCTCGCGCCATTCGGTGGTGTCCATCAGCTGCTCGACGCGGGCTTGCAGGTCCGCCAGCGTCGGGCCGTCCGCGTACACATCCAATGGCGGCGGCGCATCGAACACCTCGGCAGGCAACGGCACGTACGGCGTCTCCATGGGCCTCCTTCGTTCGGCGGGCCACCGACCCTAGGCCCCGGCGCTGACAGGCGCTGAAACTCAGCTGTCCGGCGCCCCCAGTGTCTGGGTCACCGCCATTTTTCGGGGCGCTCGATGGAGTGACCGGTGATCGGGTCCTTGACCGTCTCCGGCAACTGTGAGGCAGCAATGCGGCCCCGGCCAATGGTGAACGACGAGGGCATGAGATTGCGCAGTTCTGTGGACTGCCTGCGGGGCGGGAAGGCGGCAACGATGTGCGTCGAGGGAGCGAGGGAGCGTGCCATACGGACGGCAGGGCCCAGGTCGCTGTCCGCGCTGATGATCATCGCTGAGGTTGCCTGGCCGGTGGCAATGTCGGCAACGAGGGAGACAGCGATGTTCACATCGGTCTCTTTCTCCTCGTAGCTGGTCCACGTCGATCCGCACTGACGGCACTGCTTTGGTTTCCGCTGGTAGCGGCCCTGGACTATGTCGATCATGGGGCCGTTGTGGGCGGTGAGTGCCTGCAGGTATGAGGACTGACGGCTGGCGGCCGGCGAGTCGTCCAACACCGGTGCGGTGAAGTACCTGACCTTGGTCAGCTCGTCTGCTGGACGGAGTTGCCGGGTTAGCTCGACCAGGTCGAGCCAGAGGAAGCGATGACGGTAGCGATCGTGGAGTCCGTGGTAGAGGTTGAAGCCGTCCACGTAGGTGATCAGACCGGGCACAGGGCTCTCGATGTCCTTCGGCGACCCGCTCGACCTGCTCACGCACGTGCGTCGCTGGTGTACGAGGAAGGACACCGCGGCTGCCTGCCGTGCACCTGGCCCAAGCAGTTCTTGTTCGGAGATACAAAAACGGCCCCTTGCGGGGCCGTCTAACCGGGCCTTTGCAGTCCCGGCGGGGTATGGAAGAAATGTACACCCTTTGACAACAGAGTGCAATGAGGTGTGATGGAGTGAAAGGACTGGCAGCAGGCCTTTCACGCGTCCGGGCCTGGTGGGAGCCAGTGCGCTAGTGGGGGCCGCGTCGTTCGCGGCGGGACCGTTCCACACAGGCCCGGTACACCTCGACGGGCGGGGCGTGTGCCACCAGGTCGGCGAATGCGCGTTCGTCGGCGTGCACTGCCTCGTCCTCCTGGGCCCAGCTACGGCGGAGTGTCCACGGCGGATCAGCGGGGAACCGCGAGGCCATTGCCTGCAGCTCGATCCGTTCCCGCAGGTCGCTACGCAGATCGGTGGTGCGGACTGTTACCGCGTCCTGGCGGAGGGCTCTCCTGGCGAGCATGCTCGAGTAACGCTCGCCGGCCTCGTCCGCCGGGACGTCCCGGCCGCGGTAGTGCTCGGTGCGGGATCGGATCAGCTTCCAGACCCGGGCACCGACGACGTGCGGCAGCGACCGGGCGGAACGGGTCTGGACGGTCACCAGCTCGATCAGCTCCGTCGGTGTGGCCCTGCGCAAGGCGTATGCCACCGGACCCACCAGAGCCTCGACCTCGGCCGTCGACAGCGACCCACGGCCCGCCCCTCGCTGCTGGCTCCACCAAGGACCACAGCGGGCCAGCACTTCGCGTGCGGCCTCGACCTCATCCGGCCGGAGTGGGTCGCGACGGGCGCCACGCCGTGGCGGCGGTCCTCCGTAGCGCGACATCGCCCCTTGGGATCTGCAGGTAGAAGACCACAGGGGAAAAGACGCCTTCGCGTAAGGAGGTGACGTCTGAACTTCATTGCTGTCGGGATCTTCCGCCATGGTGGAGAGGGGCGGCACTGCGGTGAGGTGGCCGACCCGGGTGTCGGCGTGGTCGGGCTCCGGCAGCACCTCCTCGTCCCACAAGCGCAGAGCGCGGGCGAGGTCTTCCGGCAGCTCGTTGGGCACCAGGTCGGCGGGCAGCTGCAGTTCGTACCGGGCGGTGTAGCCGGGGGCGGCCTTCTGTGTGCAGCGGATCCATCCGGTGTCCACGGCCGCACGCAGGGCCTTCCATGCGGCGCGCTCGCTGATCTCGCGGGATGCGGCGTAGGTCTGGATCAGGCACGGAACGTCGCGGATGCGGCCGGCGGCGTTCGCGTTGAGGCTTGCGTGCTGCAGGAACGCCTGCAGACCGGGCCCGTGGTGGCCGCGGTAGTGCGCGAGAGCGGCCGTGCGGTACCACAGGGTGCGGTTGATGTGAGGAAAGCGAAGAACGGTCTGCCGGACCTGCAGAACCGGCGGCGTGTCGTCGCCGGGCAGTGCTGTGCAGACCGAGCGACGGACGGCTATAGTCGTCTCCCGGAAGCTGATGGGCTGCTTAGGGCAGTGCTTCTCCGGCTCACGACCCGAACGGTTTGGCGACCTGGGGCGGGACGAGAGCTACGAACAAGCGGATATGAAGTTGGCGGTTGCGCCTCATGGGACTGGGTCCCTGGGGCGCTTTTCGCTGTCTAGGGGCGACTCCTGAAAGATCGCGCGTTTAAGGCAACCGGCAGCTTTTCACAACTCGTGACGTCCGTGTGGCGGGTGACACGCCATACGGGAAATCCTGCGTAGATCATCCCGAAACATCCTGTCGGCCATTTCGCTCACCGAAACGGGAGCTTGCCGTGTCCCTGCTGGCGGGACACGGCACTCGGACCCTCAGATGTGTAGGAAGGCGCGGCGGATATCGCTGGCTGCGGCAGCGAGGTTGTCCGCTCGCAGGCGGTCGTCAAAGTCCCAGCCGTCGTCGCCCGCGGCCTCGCTCGTGGCGCCTGACGCGGCGTCCAACACTTCGGCGAACGCCTCGGGTACCTCGGCGTCGATGAGGGCCTGCACGATGGCGTCCTGGTCGGCCCCACGCTTGACCGCGTCGGCCAGCAGCCGCAGGGTTGCTGCTGCAGCGGGAGCCAGATAGGCCAGCTCGCTGTCCTGACCGGGGCGGTCGACGGCGGTCGCTATGCCCGTGATGCGGGCGACCGGCGCGGCGGCCGTGGTGGTGTCGAGCTCGCGTGAGGACACCTCAGGTCTCCTCCGGGATGTCGTCGTAGGCGTCGGTGTCCAGGTCGAAGTACCCGGCCCGCAGCTCGAACCGCTCGCGCAGCACGTCGCCGGCGACATCCCGGGGCACAGCCGCAACGCGAAAGTCGTCGTACATCCTGGCCTGCACGTCCTCGACCGTGACGCGCCCGCGCTCGCCGTACGAGGCGGCCCGTCGTGCGGCGGTGATGGCCCAGTCGGCGGCGACGACCAACTGCCGGCGGAAGTGGTCGCCTCCGGGTAACGGCGCCGGGCGACGTCGGCGGAACCACCAGGTCACTTGCGCTTGCCCAGCTCTGCGGTCTTCGTGTCAAGGTCCCTTTGTAGGGCGCGGATCTGCTCGTCTGCCTGCCGTTCGGCCTCGCGGGCCTGGGTACGGGCGGTGTCGAGCTGCTCGCGCAGCTGGTCCACTCGCGTCTCCAGGTCGGTGAGGCGCCCGCTGTCGCGTTCGGCTGCGGCGCGGGCCCGGTCCAACTCGGCGGTCAGTTCGGTGCGGACCCGCTCGGTGGCCTCCTTCGCGGCTTCGACCCGCACCTCGGCGTCGTGGGTGGCGCGGCGGGCGCTCTCCTCGGCAACACGGGCCCGGTCCTCGGCGCCGACCTGCTGCTCCTGTGCCCGCACAACGTCTTCCCGGGCCTCGGCCGCGGCGCGTTCCATGGCCTCGGCCATCTCCCGGAGCTGCCGGTCGGCTTCGACCCTGGCTTTCCCGGCGGTGGTCTCGACAGCCTCGACGCGCCCGCGGGCCTGCTCTTCGGCTTCCGCGACGGCGGCCGTCGCCTCGGCGCGAGCCGTGGCGATCGCCTGCTCGGCGCTCGTCTTCACTCGGGCGGCATCGGCCTCGAACTGCTGGCGGGCGGCGTCCAGTTCGCGA
>NZ_JBIVLH010000048.1:0-28051 GCF_044751185.1 Streptomyces sp. NPDC088733 | reverse complement strand
CCCCTCCGCGAACCCCGTACCGTCCGCCCCCGCCGCGAACGACCGGCACCGCCCGTCCACCGACAGACCACGCTGCCGCGCGAACGACGTGAAGACCTCGGGCGTCGACATCACGGTCACCCCGCCGGCGAGCGCCAGCGAGCACTCCCCGCGCCGCAGCGACTGCACCGCCAGGTGCAGCGCCACCAGCGAGGACGAACACGCCGTGTCCACGGTGAGGGACGGACCCTCAAGACCCAGGACGTAGGAGACCCGGCCGGAGACGACGCTGTTGTCGGTTCCGGTCATGAGGAAGCCTTCGGCGGCTTCGGGTACCGATCCCGGTCCGGCGGGGTATCCACCGGCCATGACACCGGTGAAGACGGCGGTGCGGCTGGCACGGAGTGAGAGGGGATCCACCCCGGCCCGTTCCAGAGCCTCCCAGCATGCTTCCAGCAGCAGGCGTTGCTGAGGGTCGGCAGCCAAGGCCTCGTGCCTGCTCATGCCGAAGAACTCCGCGTCGAATCCTGTCGCGGCGTCGAGGAAGCCGCCCCGTGGACCGTCACCGGAGGCTTCGGCCGTGTCCCACCCCCGGTCCGTGGGGGGTGTGGTGATCGCGTCCTGCTCCTGCGACACCAGGTTCCACAAGTCCTCGGGGGAGGCCACCGAGCCGGGGAAGCGGCAACTCATACCCACGATGGCGATGGGTTCGGTCGCGGCCGCGGTGATCCGCTCGTTCTCCTGACGCAGCCGCTCGTTCTCCAGGAGGCTGGCACGCAGCGCCTCGGCGATCTTCTCGACAGGAGGGATGCTCACGGGTTCCTCGCTCGCTGGAGTCGATCCGCGAGCATGCGGGCGGGCGCCTGTTCCACAGCGCCGGCCAGCACGCCGCGCATACTGGTTCCTCGCCTGTGGTCGTCCTTCGCGGAATCAGCAGGCGGATCGTCACATCCTGACGGCCCGGACGAGTCGGGGAACCCCTAACGGGACCCCGATCCCCCCTTATCCGTCTCCCGTTCACGCGCGCAGCCGGAGGTTCGGGTCCGACCCGAAAATGAAGTGAACCGTGCAGGTCAGGTGCTGGGGGATCGGCTCGAGGCGGATGGTCGAGCCCAGATTGTTCGGGTTGCGTCCCTGGAAGTGGTGCAGCGGGTGGTTTGTCAAAGCTTGTGGATCGATGTCCTCGGTGCCGTGCGGAGCGGAGGTATTCAGCGGCCTGTGACGCGGGCGGCTGCGAGCGGACGCCATGACAGGCCCAGGCCGTGGTAGAGGCGGACGGCGGCGGTGTTCCAGCTGTCGACAATCAACGCAGCCACGCCGTGGTCGACGACAAGCCTGTCCAGGACGAGACTGCACACGGCCGTGCCCGCACCACGCCCGCGTGCTTGTTCGGCGGTGGCGACACCCGCAAGGAATCCGACACTCGGTGCGCTCCAGGCGTCGGCGGCACATGCCAGCAGTGTTCCGGATTCATCGCGGGCGCCGGCCCAGCGACGCACGCCCGGCCGATCGGGTCGGGCATAGGAATTCGGGAACGCCTCGTCCAGTAGCCTGGCGATGTCGGAACGGTCCGATGCGGTCAGCCACGCGGCCCCGTCGTGGCGGTTGGTCGAGGCTTCTGTCTGCATCCATCCGAAAGCATCGACGATCTCCAGTTCCGGAACGCGTGTCACGAGGCCGCGGATAAGGTCTTCGTCGCCGATGGGCCGGAAGGATGGGCCGACTTGCGGCAGAACCGCGCGGATCAAGTCCGCGGCGTCGCCGGCAGGGCCGGTGACGGCAAGCCGGTCGCGGCAGGACAGGGCTGTCGCCGCCACTGCTGTGGCCTCACCGAGGGAAAAGACCCGCGTGCCGTGCGGTAGCGCGCCGGCGGCCCACAGCAGCAGCGCATCACCGTTTGCTGCGCTGCGGACCTCATGGACGGAATGCAGCTCCCGCAGGTCAGCCATAGGTGCAGGGTAATCAGCGCAACGGTCAGGCACTACATGCCGTGTACCCGTCGCCGTCGCATCCGTGTACACCGGAGTCCGGTCAGAGCTGCAGTCCTTGCTTTGCCCGCAAGGCCGTATGCGTAGGTCGTCGATCCAGCGCAGACGAAAGCATTTGACGGCGTCGAGAGAATGTCCGGCATGGGTACGGATATAAGCGGGTTCATCGAGTATCGGGTGCCGCAGGACGATCAGGAGCCGATCTGGTACAGCGCACATGACCTCGGCTCCCTCAATGATGTCCGTGACTACGACGCGTTCGGTTGTCTCTTCGGGGTCCGCAACTACGCGAACTTCCGTCCCGTGGCCGCAGGTAGGGGGTTTCCCGCCGACGCCTCGGCCACCGTGAGTGCGCGGTTCGTGCAGCTGACCGAGTGGTACGGCGAAGACGGCTTTCACGGCACCACGTGGATCACGTGGGCCGAGGTGAAGGCCGTCGACTGGGACGAGCCCGCGGAGAAGCCCGACGGCCGGCTTCACGAATACCGCCGGACACCGAGCGGACTCAGGATGACGGGCAAGGCCTCCAGGAGCGTCGCATTCGCCGAGGCTGTCGGTCTCAAAGCCGGCGAGGTTCGTGAGTGGCCCGAAGGAAGTGAGTGGCTCGTCGGGGACACGCTCTACAGATCAGTCACCATCTGCCGCAGGGATGCCGTCACCGAAACCGGCGAGTGGCAACCCGTCTGGGAAACCATGAAGGAACTGGCAGAACAGCACGGTGACGACAACGTGCGCCTCGTCGTGTGGTTCGACGACTGAGCAGGCCACTGCCATCGCACATCGCCGCTGAGCGTGTATCGACAGTATTTCCGGAACGGTCGTCGGGCGGCTCCGCTACGGTGCAGCCATGGCGAACTTTGTGCTGGTTGCGGGTGCGCGACTCGGATCCTGGGCGTGGGACGACGTGGTGCCGTACCTGCGTGCGGCCGGCCATGGCGTCCACCCGCTGACGCTGTCCGGCCTCGCTGAGAAGCAGGGCGTGCCGGCCGGGCAGCAGACCCACGTCCAAGACATTGTTGATGAGGTCGAACGCCAGGACCTGCACGACGTCGTCCTGGTAGGGCACAGCTACTCGGGTATCCCAAGCGGTCAGGCCGCCGGGCGGATCGGCGACCGGCTGGCGCACGTGGTCTTCCTCGACTCCAGTGTTCCAGCCGATGGTGAACCGTTCGTCTCCGCCTGGCCGGACGGCGGGGCGATGATGAGGACATCGATCGCCGAGAACGGCGGATTCTGGCCGGTCGCGCCCGCGGCTCACTTCGAGGGCCACGGTCTCACCGATGACCAGATCGCACGGATCGTGGGCGGTTCGACGCCACACCCGGGTGCCACGCTGACCGAAGCCGCTGTGCTGGAAGGGCCGCTCCACGACCTCCCGGCGACTTACATCAAGTGCACGCTCGGTGACCCCGAGCCGAGCGACGATGTGGCCGAGCTGCTGACCAGCAGGTGCTGGCGGCTGATCGAGATGGACACCGGCCACTGGCCGATGTTCTCCCAGCCACGTGAACTGGCGCGGATCCTTGTCGACATAGCCGGGGCGTGACCGCAGTTCCATGCTTGCGGACTCCTTGCCGGCGTCGTATCAACTGCGCTGCTCACAGTCACTCGTTGACGGCCGCGACAGGGACGGTCGCCTTGTAGCGGACCGCGATTTTGTCGTACCGCGTTGCTACGGCCCGATGCCCCGTGAGGCAGGTGATCCCGTATTCGACCGCGTGGCGCTCGCGGTAGTAGGCCAGGTCGAATGGGGCGGCCGTCCGCGTGCCGCTCCGCCGTGCAGCGGTGGTGAGGTTGGCGATGTCGGCGAAGGCCGGCATCGCCGGGATCGACTGTGGAGGATCGACGGGCCGCTTCGGCGTCGAGCCGGTCCAGCTTGCCCGGCGCGTCGGTGAGGCTGACCTGGAGGGCCGTCGACTTCACCCAGCCGTCCTTCCCGCTCTGCCTCGACGATCGGGGCAAGCAGATTTTGCCGGACGTCAGTCAGCCGTGACCGTCGGGCTGGATCGGGCCGGGGGAGCGAGCATCTGACACAAGTGTGCTCGTGGATGCAGGGACAAAGGCTCGTGCGCAGGTGTCGATGGACACCTTCCACACCGTGACGGCACGGTCCGGTGGGGCTCTCAGTTCGTGGGGCGCGGCAGGACGGCGAGGGCGGTGCGGGCGATGTCCGTCAGTGTCTTCTCGTCGGCTCCGGCCTTGGCCAGTGCTTCGATGCCGCGCAGCACGGCGAGCACCAGTGCGGCCAGCTGTCCGGGGTCCGCGTCGGCGTTGAGGTCGCCGTTGCGCTGGCAGGCGGCGATGTCGTCCTCCAGCAGTGTGTGCAGCGTTTCGATGGCTGTGTGTGCACGCTTGGCTACGGCCTTGTCGTGTTCGGCGAGCTCGGCGGTGCCTTTGGCCAGCAGGCATCCGCGCTGGGCGGTGTCTGCGGCGGCGGCTGCGGCCACCGCGTGTATGTGGGCGGACAGCCGCGTGTACGCGTGCTCGTCATCGCCGCGCAGCTGCTGGGCCGTGGCGTCGACGACCGAGGTGCAGTAGTCGTCGAACACGCGGTGGAAGAGGTCCTGCTTGCCGCCGAACGCGCCGTACAGGCTGCCTTTGCCGAGGCCTGTCGCCGCGGCGATGTCGTCCATGCGCGTGGCGGCGTACCCGTGTGACCAGAACTGTTCCTGTGCGGTCGCCAGTACCTGCTGTTCGTCGAATTTCCGAGGTCGTGCCATGAAGGTCACACTACGCTTTCTTGACCGCATCGTCCATAACGGTTAGCGTTATGGACGATACGGTCAAGAACTGTTGGGGAGTGGCGCGTCATGACGGCAGTAATGGCAGGCAAAGTGGCTGTGGTCACCGGGGCGAACAGCGGCATCGGACTGGCCACGGCGCGACGGTTCGCCGCTGAGGGCGCCCACGTGGTGATCACCGGCCGGCGCCAGGATGCGCTGGACGTGGCCGCCGCCGAGATCGGCCACGACGTCACCGCCGTCCGCGGAGACATAGCCAGCCCGGCCGACCTCGACCGGCTCTTCTCGGTCATCGCCGAGCAGGGGCGCCGCATCGACGTGCTCTTCGCGAACGCGGGCGGCGGAGAATTCGCGACCCTGGAGGAGGTGACGGAGCAGCACTTCGACGACACGTTCAACATCAACGTCCGCGGGACGCTCTTCACCGTCCAGAAGGCACTCCCGCTCCTCAACGATGGTGCCTCGGTCATCCTGACCGGTTCCACCGCCGCCACCACCGGCGGAGAAGCGTTCGGCGTCTACGCCGCCTCCAAGGCCGCGATCCGTTCCTTCTCCCGGACCTGGGCCAACGAGCTGCGCGGCCGCGGCATCCGTGTCAACACCTTGGTGCCCGGACCGATCAGGACTCCGGGAATCACCGGCCTCGCGTCCACCGAGGAAGAGGCCACGTCGCTCCGCGCCTTCCTCGCGCAGCAGGTGCCCCTCGGCCGCATGGGCGAGCCCGCCGAAGCGGCCGCCGCCGCTCTCTTCCTCGCCTCCGACCAGAGCAGCTTCGTCACCGGCGCCGAACTGTACGTCGACGGTGGACTGAACCAGATCTGAGTGATCCGTTCCGCAGCGGGGGCCGAGAGAGCCCTCGTTGCTGCAGGATCTCGTCCTCATGGTCACGCCGCTGTGACCCCTGCCGCGTACGTCCCACCGTCGCGGCACAGCCGCCGCGCAACAACGCGGCCCGGGCCACCCACCCCCGGCCCCCGATCCTTCCAGGAGACAAACAGCATGAGTGACCACTCCAGCACGGCATCGGTCGTCGGCCGACCGGAACCGCTACGAGCAGAAAGGCGCGCCACACCCTCGTCGCAGAGCAACTGGCCGGCCGTCGCCTCGGTCGCCTTGATGTCCTTCGTGCTGGTGCTCTCGGAGTTCCTGCCGATCGGGCTCCTGCCCGTCATCGGATCCAGCCTCCATGTCTCCCTCGGCACCGGGGGCCTGGTCGTCGTCGTACCCGGTCTGACGGCGGCCGTCACAGCGCCTCTGCTCACCATCGCCTCCGGAAAGCTCGACCGGCGCAAGGTGCTGATCGCCCTCGCTGTGTCCTTCACGGCCTCCAACGTCGTGGCAGCACTGGCCCCCAACATGCCGGTGATGGCGGTGGCGAGAATCCTGCTCGGCATCGCCGTCGGTGGATTCTGGGCGATGGGTGCCGGCGTCGCCGCCCGGCTGGTGCCCGCCGAAGCGGTCCACCGCGCCAGTTCGCTGATCACCGCCGGCATCTCCGCCGGCACCGTGGTCAGCCTGCCGCTCGGCGCACTCGTAGGACACCTCGCCGGATGGCGAACCGCGTTCTTCATCGCCGCGGGCGCTGCTCTGCTCGCCCTCGTGGCACTGGCACTGCGGCTCCCTTCGCTGCCGCCCACTGGGGCCATACGCGTGGCCACGCTCACGTCGTCCCTGCGCATTCCCGCCGCCCGCATCGCCCTGCTGGCCACCGCGCTGATGTTCCTCGGGCACTTCGCCGCCTACACCTACATCACCCCCTACCTGCAAGACCGAGCACACTTCGGCTCATCCGCGGTGACGCTGGTGCTCCTCGGATACGGCGTGGCAGGACTGGCCGGCAATTTCGCCGCCGGCGCGATCATCGGCCGCAGCCTGCGCGCGGTCTACGTCACTGCGGCCGTCCTGGTCGCCGCCACGGTCGTTCTCCTCAACACCCTGACAGGCGCCGCGCCCGCCGTCGTTGTGCTCGTCGTCCTCTGGGGTGCGGCCTTCGGCGCGGTGCCGCTGGCACTGCAGACGTGGATCCTGCACGCGACCCCCGACGCTCCCGAGAGCGGCTTGGCACTCCTGGTCAGCGTGCTGCAGATCTCCCTCGCCGCCGGCTCGCTGATCGGAGGCATGGTCGTCGACGGCTACGGCGCCTCGGCCGCCTTCGCCCTCGGCGGCACGCTCGCCCTGCTCAGCGCGGCCACTCGGATTCTCCCGCGCCCGTCCCGCGGCTGAGCTCCGTCGAAGGCGGCTGTCGCCGACCACCTTCGTCGTGGCAGACCGGCGTGGTCGTGCGGTGGGGTGAACACGTCGCGAAGCAACGTCCGTGTGACGTCGGCTCAGCCCGGGAAGCGACGACCAGCGGCGTTGCCTGGACCGCATGAGCCGGGCCTGAACGCACGAAGCTGCGCAGGGACGTCGACGCTGGACGTTTGACGAGCGCTCCCGGCAAGCCGGCGGCGGCCCCGTTCTCCCGGATCAAGGTCCGGACCGGGGCCGTGGTGTTCTGCGGTCACGAGGTCGCCCTCATCCGCCACGAACGTGCGGGTTCCACCCATCGAGGACGGCGAAGACCTCCGGGAAGCCTTGCGCCGGGGGCTCGCCGAGGAACTCGACCTCGACGTCGACCAGGCCGAGGGCGGCGAGCTGCTCCGGGTCGTCGACCAGCGCGTGTCCCGGACCGTCTCCACCCCGCTGCCGCGCAAGCTCCACCTCATCCACCGGTTCCTCATCACCCCGGAACAACGGGCGCCTGGCCACGCAGGGATACGACGAACTCGCTGACGGCAGCCGCGAGATCGGCGTCATCGACTGGACCGGTTGCAGCAGGACCGGCGGATTGCCGATCTTCCCGCCCATCGGCCCGGCGCTCGCTGCCCCGGCCGGCCCTCGGACCGCCGTTGCCGACCCAGGGCTGGATGCGGCCACTGACGACAACTACACCTGGGTGTGAACCCGGGACGCACGCTGCAGCGGGCAGGTCCCCACCACCAACCACCCGCGGTGGGGACCTGCCATGTCAGCAAAATGCGCCGACGGGACCGCTGCGGGCCAACGGCTTCCACCCGCAGCGCCTTACCGACCGTGCCACACGCGATGGAGACGCACATTGTCGGCGTCGAGGACATCACGTAGAGCTGTCGGCTCATCGGGAACGTCCAGACCCGGATGTGCAGCCGACTGCCGGTACGCCGCGACAGCGTTGGGGCCGCCGGCCCATCCGCCGACGCCGCGTCGCCCACGAGGTGAAGCGGTCTACGACGGGGGCCGGCTGTGATCGAGCCGTGGCCTGGCGACTGACTGGCACACCCTCACAGCCGGCGAGGACATCAACACGTAGACGGCACAAGAGGTGACAGAGCCCGCAACCTGACAGGATGCGGGCTCTTCGCTGCGCCGAGACTCCCCGGACCAGGACATCCGACATCGGCACGCCGCCTGCCCCGTCCGTCCCATCAGGTCGTGGCGCCGGCCGCCGGCGACGAAGCACCACGCAATGGTCCGCCGGCAGTGCGCGGCCGGCGTGCCCATCACACGCCGCCACGCACGATCCACACCGTCGTGACCGGCCTCACTCGAACCGCGAGGTGTCTCCCGCGCCCCGCCGTAGGATCTCTGCCTCACCGCTGGAGAAGTCGACCACCGTCGTCGGCTCGGTGCCGCAGTCCCCGGAGTCGACCACGGCATCCACCACGTGATCGAGCCGGTCCTTGATCTCCCAGCCCTGGGTCATCGGCTCCTCATCGTCAGGCAGCAGCAGTGTGCTGGACAGCAGCGGCTCGCCCATTTCGGCCAGCAGCGCCTGGGTGACCACATGGTCCGGGATGCGTACACCCACGGTCTTCTTCTTCGGGTGCAGCAGCTTGCGCGGCACCTCACGGGTAGCCGGGAGGATGAAGGTGTAACTGCCGGGCGTGGACGCCTTCACGGCCCGGAACACGTCGTTGTCCACCTGCACGAACTGACCCAGCTGTGCGAAGTCCCGGCACATCAGCGTGAAGTGGTGCCGGTCGTCGAGGTGGCGGATCGATCGGATCCGGTCCATGCCGTCCCTGCTGCCCAGCTGGCAGCCCAGCGCGTAACAGGAGTCGGTGGGGTATGCGATCAGCGCTCCGGATCGCACCGCGTCGGCGACCTGGGCGATGCTGCGCGGCTGGGGGTTCTCGGGGTGCACGTCGAAGTACTTCGCCATCTGCAGAGCTTATGCGGTACCCGGGTGCCGCACTCACAAAGGCGCGCCCCGCTGCGTGCGGCGTGCGGCGCTCGCGGGCCAGGGTGGCAACGACCGACCGGATTGCACCTGCTGCTCGTTCAGCGCGGTCACGCCCAGCTGGTGATGGTCGGGACTTCCGCGCAGGCCTTCTACGGGTGGGGCGGCGCCAGGACGTCATGGCCGGCTTCGACGGCACGGCCCTGTCGCTGACTCGGCCATCTCGGTCTCGGCCGCCGGGTCGCCCTGGCCGGGGGAGGAGACAGCCTGCGCTCCCTGGCATATGCGGCGCGGGACCTGGAGGACGGCCGTAGCACCACCACCCGGAGCTCGTGCTGTTCACCACGTGGGGCGAAGTGCGGGACGACGCCGATCAAGACCCCGCCGACGGCGACCTGCAGCCGCTGGTCGACCTCGTCGAGCAGCACGGCGCTAACGCCATTTCGGCCGCCGTCAACCGCCTTGTCGACGAAAACGGGGCGCAGGTAACGGTGTCCACCGTGCACAAGGCCAAAGGGCGCGAATGGCCCCAGGTGAGAATCGTCGAAGCCTTCCACCCACCCGAAGACAGCGACAAGCGTCGCCGCTCCGAAACGATGGACCGAGGCGGCACGAAACATAACCTGGTTGCCGTCCTCAATTCACCTACTGGTCGGCGCCATGCGACTGCCGGCTCGAGGGACGCGATTGCACTTCGCGTTCATGCAAGGACCATGCTCAAACGGGCAAGGCGACAGGTGTCCGGTACAAGCTCCGCGCACCCGTCGGCGTGCCCAAACCGACGCAACGACTACGGATGCGCCCGCGTCCTCAGGCATAGATAAACACAAGATAAGATTCGCCCTACATCCTGCAGGCAGCATGGTTCTGCCCGCATTTCCTGAAGGAGCCGGCCATGCGTGCCCGCCTCGCTGTCACCACCCTGTCGATAGCCGTCGCTGTCGCCACCGCGGCCACCGCCTGCGGCACGGTCAAGGAACTCACCACGGCACAAAAGGTCCAGGGCGCCTTTACCGAGCTCGGCAACAGCAACGCAGTCACCCTCGACTTCCGCTTCAACGCGACCGTGGATCAGGTCCTGGCCCTCGACGCCCAGGACACCAGCAGCGCGCCGAAGTTGACCAAAACCCAGGCGAAGCAGCTGGCCGGTCTTGGCATCACAGTCTCCCTGAAGACCGACAAGCTGCCGCTGAAGGAAGCCCTCAAGGGCGACGGCACCAACACCACCAAGGTCGACCCGAGTCTGAACATGGCGCTCGCAGTCCACACCGGCGACGGCACCAACCTGGCCGAGGTTCGCGCGGTCTCCGGCAAGGAATACGTCAAGTTCAACCTTGCCGCAGTGGCCAAGTTCGCCGACACCAAGACCGCCGCCAGCGGCCTCAACGACATCACGAAGGCGGCCGACTCCCTGCCGGCCAGCATGGCTCCGCTCAAGCGGCTCCTCAAGGGCGACTGGGTGTCCATCGACCCGGAGAAGTTCGCCAAGCTCGCCAAGCAGCTCAGCGGCAAGACAACGCCCAGCCCGGCGGCCTCCCTGAACGCCTCCCAGCAGCAGAAGCTGAAGGACGCGCTCACCAACGTCTTCAAGAAGAACGTCACCCTTGCCGACAAGGGCACAGCCAACGGGCTCGACACAGTCGAGGTCAAGGCCAAGAACACCCGTGGCCTCATCAACGACATCCAGGACCAGGTTTTCCCCGTCCTCAGCGACATTCCTGGCTTCGACAGCCTGCCCACCTCCGCCCCCACGGATGCGCCGTCCATCCCGGTCACCGCGGCGATCCAGCTCAACGAGAACGACGGCAGCCTGAACAACATCACTTTCGATCTGGGGCAGTTCGACACCAAGCACAAGGGCACCCACATCCCCCTGGTCCTCGGCTTCAAGAACACGGCCACCACCGCTACCGCACCCGCCGGAGCGACCGAGTTCGACCCCAACGCCCTCAAGGACATGCTGGGCCCGCTCCTCGGAGCCGGCACCCCCGGACAGGCGGCCTGACCGCACCCGCCCAGTACTCCAGCAGCGCTTCGCTTCTGGCCTGGTGAGAGGCGTTGTTCGGAGTGCAGGGCGGGGGTTGTTGGTCCGGGGCAGTCTTACCGGACTGCCCCACCAACGAATGGAGTCGTCGCTGATAGTCGCAGTGGCGGCGATGGCCCGGTTTTGCGTCGCCAGTGCGACGAGCTCACCGTGTGGATGCGAAGCGGCCGGTCGGGTTGGAGCGGGCAGCGAGTTGCCAGGAGCGGGCGGACTTCTGCCACGGTAAGTGGGACCAGGGTGCCGGAATCGTTTCTGCATCCCCCTTTGCCGCCGCCTGGGCCGCGGTGGCTGGTCACCTGGCCTGGTACCGGCCATGCCGCCGGGGTGAGTTGCTCGTCGTAGTCTCCGAACGAACGGCATGCGCTGACCACGCAGGGTCAGCTCGCTCACACACAGGCCTGGCGTCGTACATTCCCCGGCACTCGTTTTTTCTGTGCCTTCTCGGCTGATTGGCTCACCAACGGGCCAACCGCCAGGCTCGCGGAAGCAAGGGTGGCCGACCCATCGGCTTCGACAAGGCGACCTACAAGCGCAGGAACGAAGTGGAGCGCACGATCAACGCGCTGAAGAACTCCCGGGCCGTGGCCACGAGGTACGACAAACGCGCCTACATCTTCCACGGCACCGCCACAGTCGCCTCGATCCGCCTATGGCTGCGCTCCTGATCTGTACAACAGGATCAAAACGGCCGCCGCGCCCAGCTCGGCCTCCAAGCGACGGGTAGCCGAAGCGTTTTGTGTAACCCGGCTATCCGACGACGGTCGTGCCCACGTCGCCTTTGACGAGCGCGATCAAGATCCGTGACGATGCCGCGCAAAGGCAGCGGCAACAGCCGTCGCCAAGGTGGTGTTGGCGGCGGTCCAGAACACGAGCTTGGCATTCGGCCCATTGACCGTCCGCAACTCCCCGTCTTGGTGGAGGCAGAACGAGTCGGGCGGGAAATACTGCGAGACAGCGCCGCTTGTCCCGTAGCAGGGCGACGCTTCGGGAAACAGGCTCAGCTGCGCACGCTGCCAGAGGAACCCGCCGACGAACACTGTCAGCCACCCGGCCGGCAAGAAAACGATCAGCATCATCCAGTCAGGTACCCTCGCTCGCTGCCCCAGCAGCCAAACTAAGGCGGTTGGCACGACGAAAACGACAAACGCGGCGAACAGCAAGATCAGAACCCTCATGATCCTATGACCATACCGATCGAAGATCCGCCGGACAGACCCTAGGCACCCACGGATGACCGTCACCGGCTCCTGGGGGCCGACTGATGCGCCCCGCAGACCTCAGCGACCGTCGTGCCCATAGTTCACATCGAGGGGATCGAGCGTGCCACAGCCGTGCCAGGTGAGGCGGTGCACGGGGAGCCACGGGGAACAGCGGTAACCCCTCAGTCTTCCAAACTGGTGACATGCCACACGCGCAGCAGCGTGGCCGGACCGCAGACAGAGGGACTGACCCGGAAGGGGACGGTGTCAGAAGTCTGGTCTAGATTTGGCCTGTGACCAGCAGCCGTTCCAATGCCGGGGCACCCCGCGAGCCTGACTTGCCGCCCTATCAGGTTGTCCTGGCGGAAACCGACTGGGGTTCGTTCCAGATGCCTGTCGGGTCCGGTGAGGACGTTCCCAAGGTTCTGACGCAACTTTTGGAGCCCGATCCCAAGGTCCAGGTCACGGCTTGCAGGAGCTGCGTGAGCTGGTCGGCCACCAGAACACTATTTACGAAGCCACCGCTCCCGCCGCCATGTACGTCGCTGCCATCCTCACCCACCCGGCGGCCATGACGCGACGGCCCTATGGCGACATCCCCATCCGCGCGACGTTGTTGGGCTGGCTGGCTTCCACGCTTCACGACGCCTCCGACGAGATCGTCGCCCGCAACGAGGAGTACTGGCCAGACTTCGCCCCGGACACCACCGTGGCGGCCTTCCGGGAGTTGCGTCCGATGCTCTACCGGGCCGTCGCGTCCTTCCTGCAGGACAGCCACAAGAACGTGTACGAAGCCGCCGTCATCGCCGCGCTCATCCTCGCCGAACACCCCGCGCTCGCCGAGGACCGTGATCACCTCGCCTGGCACGCGCGCCGCATCCTGGACACCAGCAGCTACGAGCCCAACCGGCGCGTCGCGTGGAAGGCCCTCAAAACATGGGGCCACCATCCGCCCGGCCCTGAGCCTCTTTCGGAGAAGGTCGAGGACTGGGAGCCGCACAGCGATGGCAACGGTGATCTCGAACCTCCCTTCTGACCGATACGCGCACGGCACACACCTGCAGACCGTGGCAGCAGGGAAGAGACACACCAACCCAAAGTCTCGCGTGCCACTCCCTGCCAGAACGAGCGGGGTCCCACGGGGAAGAGAAGTGCGCCAGGGTGCGTGCTGCCGGACTCCACCCAGGGCATGGAACCCCAGGTCAGGACAAGGGCCGCCCCACCTCGCTCCTAAGAGGTCATCTCGTTTGGTGAGCCAAAGCCAGGGTGCCCCGGTGGGCCGGGCCTATGGTGGCGGTGCGACGATGCGGGGATGCGCGAGGTCAATGAGCTGATCTACGTCGACGATCCGGCCTGGCCAGCCCTTCTCGAAGTGCTGGCCGGTACCGGTGTTCCCGTCGAGGTGCTGCCTGCCGATGCTGGGGTAGGCCGCGCTGGCCTACGTCAACTACAAGTCTCCGCCCGGTCGAACCTGGGCGGGATTGTGCTGAACTGCGGCGGTCTACTCGTGGACGGCGGATGGCTGCGGATCTTCGGCAGCCCCCGTGGCACTGACGCCGAGGCATTGCTGAGTCTGGCCGAGGTCAACGCGATGCCCTCAACCTTCGATCCGGCATGGCGACCGGGAGCGGGACTCGTGGTTGCGCACGATGTGCTGGGCGGGGTCTTTGTCCTTAACGGAGCCGATCCCGGTTCGGCCGGTCGGCCAGGCGAGCCGGACGAGGTCGCTTACTTTGCCCCCGACGCCCTTGGCTGGACGTCTCTGGGTGCCGGCCACTCGGCCTGGTTGTCCTGGATCTTCGCGGGAGGACTCGATGAGTTTTACGCGGACCTGCGGTGGGACGGCTGGCGCAGCGAGGTCTCCGCGCTGACTGGGCGGCAGGGGCTGTCGTTCTTCCCGCCGCTGTGGTCTGCCGAGGCCCGCCAGGACCTGTTGGCGACCAGCCGTCGTGCGGTGCCCATGGCAGAACTCCTGGGCCTGAGCCATGACTCGTGCCTTCAGTTCGACGGAGCGGACCCGGGCTTCCTCGGCGTCGCATGAGCTGGCTCACCTACCCAGACGCCGGAAGCAAATGAGGGTGGCGGCGATGCTGGCGAAGGCGAGGAAGTGTTCGGCCTTGCGTTCGTAGCGACGGTGTAGGCGGCGACACCCGGTCAACCATTCGACGGTGCGCTCCACGGTCCACCGGTGACCGCCCAAGCGTTGGCAGGATTCGATGCCCTCGCGCGCTATGCGCGGGGTGATGTTCCGGGAACGCAGCCATCGGCGCAGGTGGTCGTAGTCGTATCCCTTGTCACCGTGGAGCTTGGCGGGCCGTCGTCGCCGCGGTCCGCGGCGGGAGCCGACCCGGTCCAGCAAGCTGATCGCATGCTCTGCGGACCGTCCGTGCCCGAGCAGGTCGGGTCCTTCCTCGTTGTTGAGGAAGGGCTCGTCGTTGAAGAAGCGCGCGTCGGCCATCTGTCCATTTGTTGGGACAGGCGGAAGCCCAAGTAGGGGAGTTCGCCCTGTTCAGGTCGTAACGAGGTTGGCTGTGACACATCCTCGGTGCCCTGCTCGCCCGCCCGGAGGTCCGCGAGCGGTCGCGAGCAGATCGCGCAGCTGACCGTGTTGTTGGACGAATTCGCCCAGGCCGCCAAGCACATCGCGATCACCCGTCCGCGTCCTCGTCCCGGAACTGCAGGACGAGGCGGCCGCGGACACCCCTGGCTTCGAGGAGGCGGTGGGCGTCGACGGCCTGTTCCGGCGGAAAGGCCCCGGCGACCCGCAGAGTGAGGACGCCGTCCTCCGCCTGGCCACGCAGGCGGTCGAGTCGCGCGTGGTCGCCGAGAGAGTCGGGGACGTTGACCGAGTGCAGGCGGACGGAGCGGCGGCCGAGCTCGCCCGGCGGCATGGCTTTGACGCCTTCGCCGAGCAGTACGGCGATCCCTCCGCCGGGCCGGACCGCGGGGGCGAGGGTGGCCGAGCCGAGGACGGCCGCGTCCAGGAGGCCGTGCACGCCGCCGGGGGCCGCTCGCAGGATGTGGTCGGTGACGGCGGCCCCGCGGGGTACCACGGTGTCGGCGCCGAGCGCGTGCACGAGCTCCCGGTCGGCGGGTGAGGCGTCGGCGATGACGGTCAGGCCGTCGGCCTTGGCGAGCTGGACGGCGTATCCACCGACGACGCCGGCCGCGCCGGTGGCGGCGAGGGTCTGTCCCGGGGTCAGGGCGAGCAGATCGAGGGCCTGCCTGGCGGTGAGGCCGTTCATGGGGAGGGTCGCGGCCTGGGCGTACGTGGCGCCGGCCGGCGCGCGGACGACCCAACTGGCGGGGAGGACCACGTATTCGGCGTAGCCGCCGGCGTGTTCCGTGAGAGGCATGGTCATGGCCGTCACCCGGTCACCGACACGCAGGCCGGTCACCGACTCGGGGCCGATCTCGTCCAGTACGCCGGCCGCCTCCATGCCGGGGATGTAGGGCGGTCCCGGCGCCAGGTGGGCGATCGCTCCGTTGCGCAGGTAGCGGTCCCCCGGGTTGACGGTCGCGGCATGGACCCGGATGCGGACCTGGCCGGGACCGGCGTGCGGCTCGGGGATCTCGAAGATCTCCAGGGCTTCCGGTCCTCCGAAGCGGACCACTCCGATGGCTTTCATCGTTCTCCTTCCTGGGGTGCGGCAGCCCCAGGGGCCTTGTGGCGGGTCAGTTGGTCTTCGGCGGGGCCTGGTAGGGGCCCGTGTCGGGGAGGGTGTCCATGCGGTACCGCTCCAGCACCGATCCGGTGATGTACCAACGTCCCTGGATGCGCTTGTAGGTGTCGTGGTACTGGCCGTAGCCGTGGAAACCGCCGCCTGCCTTCAGGTTGACGTAGTCCTCCATGACCCAGGTGCCGGTTGCCGTGTCGCCCTTGACCGTGATGTTCGGAAGGAGTCCCTGGTGCGCGGTGGGGGCATCGGCGATCAGGGTCTTGGTGGCCTTGACCAGTTCCGCGGGGCTGTTGAATTCCTGGCCGGTGTTGATGTGCGCGTCGGGCGTGAACAGCGCCTGGAGATCGGCCCACTGCTTGGTGTCGATGTCCTGGAAGTAGCGGGCCTTCAGCTTCTCGATGCCCTGGATGTCCGCGAGGTTGCGGACGGTCGCGGCGAGGGAAGCGCTGCCGGCGTTGTCGTTGTGCGAGTGGTGCGAACTGGCCGTCGCGGTACCGGTCGCCACTCCTCCGGCCAGGAGGAGGGCGGCGGCCGTCACCATGCCCGCCTTCTTGGAGAACCGGCGGTGGGAGGGGGTCGTGCTGCGGTCGGAGGTCATTGCTGTCCCTTTTCTGGTGCGGCATGCGGGTGCCGGTGTTCGGGGAGCGCCCGTTCGGCGATTCGCGAAGCCGATGCGACGTGTGGGTCCCGGCTTTCGCGGCTGACCCCGCCCCTTGGGGGCAGGGCCGCGTCGGCAGGTTCGTGACCACAACCGTGCCGGGCAAGACAGACTCTACACATACTGGAACGTGCGGTCAATTTATTGGAATGGCGATCGTGAATCGACCGCCGGATGTCATGGCGGAGGTGCCCGCGTGGCAGGAACCGCAAGGTCTTCGCTGTGGACGTGGGTCTGGGGTTGGCTGGAGGGCGCCGGACCGTGCCCTCTTCAGGTACTGATACGCTCGTTCCATAATCTTGGCGTTTTTGCCTCTTCAGGCAACGAGCGACCGGCCGCAGGCCGAGAGGTCCTGACCCGCAGGGGTCGACCTCTCCCTTTCCTCTCGCCCTTCCCCCAGGAGCACGCGCATGTCCACGACCGCCCTTCAACCGGACCCCCGGCGCTGGAAAGCGCTGATCTTCATCGGCATCGCCCAGCTGATGGTCTTCCTGGACGGGGCGATCATGAACATCGCCCTGCCGTCCGCGCAGCACGACCTGGGCTTCTCCGACGGCGGCCGGCAGTGGGTCATCACCGCCTACGGCCTCGCCTTCGGCGGCCTGCTCGTCCTCGGCGGACGACTGGCGGACCTGCGGGGCCACAAGAAGATCTTCCTCATCGGCCTTGTCGGGTTCGCGGTGGCCTCGGCCATCGGCGGCCTGTCACCCAACCTCCCCACGCTGCTGACGGCGCGCGCGCTTCAGGGCGTGTTCGGCGCGCTGCTCGCCCCCGCCGCACTCGCGCTGATCTCACTGGGATTCACCGACGCGAAGGAGCGGGCGAAGGCGTTCGGCATCTACGGTGCCATCGCCACGGCCGGCGGCGGCGCCGGCCTGCTGCTGGGCGGTGTCCTGACGCAGTACGTCAACTGGCGCTGGGGCTTCTACATCAACCTGCCGATCGCCGCGATCGGCATCGTCGGCGTCCTGAGACTGGTGGGGGCCGACAGCCGGCACACCCGCCGTGAGCGCCTCGACCTGCCCGGAGCCGTACTGGCCACCGGCGGCACCGTCGCCCTCGTCTTCGGCTTCGCCAAGGCGGAGGGCGACGGCTGGGGCTCGACCCTGACCATCGGCATGTTCGTCCTGTCCGTGCTGCTGCTGGCGTCCTTCGTCCTACTCGAGTCGAAGGCGAAGTCGCCGCTGCTGCCGCTGCGCGTCCTGACCGAGCGGAACCGGGCCGGGGCCTACCTGTCCCTGGGCCTGTCCGTGATCGCCATGTTCGGCATGTTCCTCTTCCTGAGCTACTACTTCCAACTGGTCAAGGGCTACTCGCCGGTGATGAGCGGGCTGGCCTTCATCCCCATGGCGGTCCTGCAGGCCATCGGCTCCACCCAGATCGGCGCCCGCCTCTTCCACCGCGTGCGCCCCGGCGTGCTGATGAGCGCCGGATACGCGGTTTCCGGCATCGGCGTACTGATGCTCTCGCTGCTCGACGCCGGCTCGTCCTTCGCCTTCATCGCGGCGGCTGAGATGGTGGTGGGCGTCGGCATCGGCACCGCGTTCATGCCCGCCTTCGGCCTGGGCGCCCACGGCGTGGAGGCCCGCGACGCCGGCGTCGCCTCCGCCATGACCGGCGCCGCCCAGCAGATCGGCGGCTCCATCGGCACCGCGCTGCTCAACACCATCGCCGCCCGCGCGACGGCCGGCTATCTGGCCTCCCGCCACGGCACCAACCCCGTGGACAAGGCGGCACTGGTGCACGGTTACGCGGTGGCCTACTGGTGGGCGGCGGGCTTCCTTGCCGCAGCCGCGCTCATCGCCTTGTTCGCGGTCAACGTGGGCAGACCCTCCACGCAGAAAGCAGCGGCGGCCGACCACGACGACCTCGCCGCACTGGACGTGCACCCCGCCCACTAGACATCGGACAAGCGAAGCGCCCCGCGGCTGAGCCGCGGGGCGCTTCGCTTGTCCGGTACGGGCAATGTCAGCCGAGAGCGTCGAGAGCGACCTCCGCGACCGCGGTCAGGGAGGCGCGGTCGGGGTTGATGGCACCCAGCACCCGCAGCCCGTGGAGCGTTGCGATGAGATACCGCGCGAGGTCGCGGGGGCTGCGGCCGGCGGGCAGCTCGCCCTTCGACCGGGCCTCCACGATGACCTCGTACAGCGCGTCCTCCAGCGAGGTGGTCGTGGCACGCACATGGGCGGCGACCGTGGCGTCGTGGGAGATGCGCTCCATCGTCGCGCCCACGATCATGCAAGCCCTGCGGCTGCCGTCCTGCGCGATCACGTCGACGGTGCCCAGCAGCACCTCACGGATCAGCTCCCGCGCGGGAGCCCCGGAACGCAGGATGTCGATCAGGGGCAGGGCGTGCTTCTCCCGGTAACGGTCCATGGCCGCGAGATACAACCCCTCCTTGCTGCCGAAGGCGGCATAGAGCGAGCCCCGCCCCACTCCGGTGGCCGCCACCAGGTCCTGCACGGACGTGCCCTCGTAGCCCTTGGTGCGGAAGGCGTCCATTGCCGCCTCCACCGCCACTTCGGTGTCGAACTCTCTGATCCTGGCCATGCCGACCAGGGTATCCAAATCAGGAATGATGAGTCAAATAACACGACGGTCCGCGAGCACCATCCGCACGGGCCGTGATTCGCTGTCCGTCCGGCGCCAGGACCAGTCTTTCTTTACTCCTCGTTCCAGATAGTGTTCACTGAGGCACACGGCCAGGAAGACAGCAGCAAACCGGTCTCCGGCCGTCCTCTCACCCAGGGCATTCGCCCGCCCGTACGCACACCCGGTCACCGGGACACTCGCAGGAGCAGACACATGAGCACCATCGGTATCGGCATCATCGGCGCGAGCCAGCACGGCTGGGCCTCGATCAGCCACGTCCCGGCGCTCAAGGCGCTGCCGGACTTCGAGCTGCGCGCGATCAGCACCTCCCGCCAGGAGTCGGCCGACGCGGCCGCTGCCGCCTTCGGCGTGGAAGCGGCCTTCGACAACCACGCGGACCTGATCGCCCACCCGGGCGTGGACGTCGTGGTCGTGGCGGTCAAGGTGCCCCACCACCGGGAGCTGGTCTCGGCCGCGATCGACGCGGGCAAGACCGTCTACAGCGAATGGCCGCTCGCATTGGACGGGACCGAGGCCGCCGACCTGGTCCGCCGCGCCGAGACCGCCGGCGTGCGCACCGTCATCGGCCTCCAGGGCCGCTACCACCCCGAGCTGCGCTACGCCCGCCGACTGATCGCCGAGGGCAGGATCGGCCGGGTCATCGGTACCACGCTGGTCGGCTCGGGCATGGTCTGGGGACCGCAGACCACCCGGGCGCACGCGTACTGGTACGACAGGACCCAGGGCGCCACTCCGCTGACTGCCGCCGCCCTGCACGCCATTGACGCGCTCAGCGCGACCCTCGGGGAATTCACCCACCACTCGTCCAACCTCGTGGTGGGGCGCCAGGAGGTCACCGTGGCCGAGGACGGAAGCGTCCTGCCGGTGACCGCGGCCGACCAGATCTCCCTGATCGGCACGCTGGAGGGTGGGGCGGCCGCGTCGGTCTTCTACCGCGGCGGCACCTCGCGCGGTGACAACTTCCGCTGGGAGATCAACGGCACCGACGGCGACCTCGTGCTGACCGCGGGCTGGGGGAACATGCAGATCGCCGACCTCACCTTGCAGGGGGGCTTCGGTGACGACGCCGCCGTTTCCCCGATCGAGGTACCCGCCGAATACCGCGCCGACATCGCCGAGGAGCTCGCGGGTCCCTCCCGGAACGTCGCCGCGCTCTACACGCACCTGGCCCGCGACCTGCGTGACGGCACCCACACCGTCCCGGACTTCTCCTACGCCCTGTCCCGCCACCGGCTCATCGACACCATGCAGGGCCCCTCGGCCTGACCTGAACACCGCCGTGAACGGATTCACCTGAACGGTTCCGGATGACGTGCGTGGGCCCCCGACCTGGGTGAAAACCCAGGTCGGGGGCCCGGCCGGACGGTGGTCGGGCCCCCGATCAGCGACTCCGACGACACCCCTCGGGCCCGGTGACAGCGCCCCCAGGTCATCCATTCGACAGAGGGCAACAGTCATACCGGGCCCGAAGGCGCCGGTTGCACGAGCCGCGACCGCCCGGCCGCCGCACTGACGCGCCCGGTCGAGCACCCGGACGCCTGGCACAACCGCTCGCGGGCGCAGGGCTCCCTGTCGCCGAGGGGTTCGACAGTCCCGGTCAGGCGAGCAGGCCCTTACCGTTGAGCCTGTTCACCCAGTCCCCGTGGGCCTCGAGCACCGCCTGCGCCACCCGGGAGTTCTCCCTGAGGGCCGCGTAGTAGCGGTCCGGGTCCCTCCCCTTCCATTCGGGCGGGACCTCGAAGTACGCGAGCGGGCCATCCAGTGGGGCGTGCAGTCCGCCGAGCACGTCGCTGAGCTCGTGGACGGCGCTGGTGAATTTCTCCGTGGCCGCGGCCAGGTCGGGGTCCCTGAAGCGCAGCACTTCGTCCGCCAAGGCCTCGGCGGCTTCGTGGACCCCGTCGCTGACCGACGCGGGGACGCGGTGGAACGGGCCGCCGTTGCGGAGGTGCTTGAGCCAGGGGGCATCCTGTGGGGCCAGCCTCAACAGGCGCTCGGCGGTTGTCCGGTCACCGCCGGCGGCCGCCGATGGGCCCGGCGCCGCGGCGCTGCTCGACCAGCCCAGGGCGAGCAACCGCTGCAGCTCGGCTGGCTTGAGCCACGAGGTGTCGTCCCCGGACCGGACGGGGACGGCCACGCCCTCGCGCCCCTTGGGGTCCGAGGCTGGCACCACGAACGGCTCGTCCGTCGTGGGCTGCGGCGGTACGTACAGCACGAGGACCCCGCTGTCCTCCTGGCACGCGACCCAGTCGACGCGGAGGTCCCGTACGGGGGGCCGCACCTGCTCCATGAGGATCTTGCGGTGGCGGCCCGGGTCGACGAGTCGCTGGGGGACGGGCTTGAGCCCGTCGACGACCTCCCGCCCGTCCACCAGCTCGGTCCGCAGGCCGATCATCAGCAGGCCGCCCTGCGCATTCGCCATCGCGGCGACGTGCTTGCACAGTTCGGCGCGGGGACCGGCCTGGTCCAAAGCGTAGATCGAGCTCTTCACATCGAGCCACGATGCCTCAGACAGGCCGATCACGCTGTCCCACTGCCCGTCGAGGGCTGCCCGGTAGACGGTGTCGAGATCGGGCATCGGCCCAATACGCGGGCGCGCGGACCTGGCGTATGCCCGGAGGTGCAGCACCCCCCGTCGCTTACCGCTCGCGGGGCGGCAGGCCGGCACGTGCGCTTTGCCCGCCGGGCTGGGCTGTGGGCGGACCAGGACGAGTGTCTCGGACGGCAGCCTGTGCAGGGTTGCGTCATCGTGCCGGGACCCGCAGCCGGCAGTCGAGTGGGGCCGCAGTCGTCGTGTTGCAGGACACCACACGGTGAGATGCGGCGGGAAGGAGACCCGCGCGAACGCCCAATCGGCAGTCCTCCCGGCGCATGACGCAGCGGTGCCTTGCTGGGCCGGCGCTCACTTGCTCTGGATCAGGCTCAGAGACGTCCCAGTCGATCTCACCGGCTGCGTCGGCCGCGGCCTGGACCTGCTGTGGCAGACGTTCCCACGTCCCGTCCGCCAACCATAGCCCGTGCCGTTCATAGACCGTCTTCCACGGCCCGAACCGTTCCGGCAGGTCGCGCCACTGCACCCCGGTCCGGACCCGGTGCAGCATCCCGTCGATCACCTGCGGGTGATCGCGCCACCGGCCACAGCGCATATTGCTGACCGGTAGGAACGGCCGCAGCCGTTCCCACTCGGCATCGCTCAAGTCACCCCGCCCCATGTCCACATCAACGACCCGGAGGACGGCCAGCACATGATCGACCGGACAAGTCCTCGTGACCTCGTTCCCGGCCGAGGAAGCACGACAGGAGTCGCCTGAAGTCGTGCGGGTGCTCGAGCGCCGGCACGTGCCCGCATCGGCCGAGCACGTACAGCCGGACATCGGCCAGGTGTTCGAGCAGGGGTAGGGCTGCTGTCCTGAGCGCGGTGACTCGGTCCTCGGCGCCGTGGACGAGCAGCACGGGCGCGCGGGCCCCTGCCAGCGTTTGCGCGGAGAGGGTGAGCTCGTCGGCTCAACGTGCCCTAGGTGGAGGGAACAACGACGCGAATGCGGCCGCCCCCGCTCGCATCGCGGCTGCACGGGCAGCGACGGCCGACTCGGTCACGAGCGCTTGGTCGAGGACGAGGTGACTCAACATGTCTCGTGCCCCGAGGAGGCCGGCGGTGGCGGCCCAGACCGCGTCGAGCTCGGCGGACAGCGGCGCCCCGGGGGCGCCCATTGTCGAGACCGCCACGACACGGGTGACCTGCTGGGGACGCGCGGCCGCCAACGCCAGCGCCACGGCACCCCCCCCATGGAGTGGCCCACCACGGCGTAGTGCTCGCCGCCGAGAGCGTCCATCAGGCCAGCGGCCTGCCCCGTCCACAGCCGGAGCCCACCCCTGGAGCCCGCCGGGATGGGTGTACGGCCGAACCCCGCCTGGTCAGGAGCCACCAGGTGCCAGGACGTGCCCAGCGCCTGTGCCGTCGTTGCCCAGGCTCCGGATCCGGTCACCTGCGGGGCCTGCGTGAACAGGTAGTCGATGCGGCCGAAGCGAGGGACGTGCTGAGACTTCGGGACGGCGAGGACGTAGCCGACGGCGGCTTCCTCCAGCAGACGGCGGAAGCGCCATTCCTGACCGTAGGCGGAATCGGCGGTCACCCAGGCAATCGTCAGCGGTGAGGCGAGTGCCCGCACCACCATGGTCTTGGCCAGTTCGCCCTTGGTGGCGAAGGCCCGGTCTTCGGGGACTTTCGCAGCACGGCAGCGCTGGGAATCGTCGGTCCATGACCGGGGCAGATACAGGTCCCGGTCCACTAGGGCCCGGCCGCGGGCGGTGGCGTAGGCGGCGAAAACCCCGATCTGGCGGTTCTCGGTGCGGCCGGCGGTCCCGGAGTACTGGCGCTGCACGCCCGCGGAAGTGGTGCCCTTCTTGACGAATCCGGTGTCGTCGATGATCAGGACGCCACCGTCGTCTCCGAGCTGTTCGGCAACGTAGGTCTGCAGGTCGTCACGGACGGCGCCGGCATCCCAGACGGCCCTGTTCAACAGTCGCTGGAAGCCGTCGGGGGTGCGATGGCCGACGAACTCGGCCAGTTGCCAGCCGTTCTTGCGGCCGACCGGACTCAGCAGACCACGGATGTAGTCACGCATCCTGCGGCGCAGGTCAGCGTGGCCGAAACGATGTCCGACACGGATGAAGAGCTCGTCGAGTTCCTGGTTCTGAGAAGCATCCGCAAGGTCGTCGATCACGCTGGGAGGCTGCCCGGCGCTCGACCCGGCCACGTGCCGACTCCACTTGCGTGCTGCCGGCCTGGGTCTCGGCGGCGATCGGCGCTAACGTGCACGGCGCCGTGCGGCCGGGGTGGGCATCGGTGCTCTCAGGCCTTGGTGGCTCCGGAGGGCGACCACTCGGCGCTGTCCACCGGCGACCATCCGTCCGGACGCTCGTCGAGGCGGTGGCTGCGCTTGCCCAGACGTTCGCTCAGTACGTCCGTCGGAAGGGGGGTGACGAACGCATTGTCGGCCAATGTGTACTCGGCGGCGAGGCGGCCGATCGCCGGAATGGCAGCGGTGTCGATCCGTCCGTTCTGCAAGTAGACGTCGTCCCGGATGTGGAAGCGCACGACCTTGCCCCAGACGACGTGGTCGTTGACGTCGCCGACCTGCATGATGCGCGCAAGCGTGCATTCCATGGCGATCGGGGAGTCCTTCACACGCGGCACCTCGACCACTTCACAGGCCTCTTTGGTCAGCCCGACCTCTTCGAACTCGTCCTGGGAGCCATCGAACTCGATCGCACTGCGATGCATCTCGTGGGCCTGTGGAAGCGTGACCAGGTTGGTGACGAACTCACCGCTGTCCCGAATGTTGACGAGTGTGTCCTTCAGCGTCCCGTCCGACCGTGGCTGCAGGGTCAGGGAAACCATCGGGGGCATCCGGCTCACTACGGTGAAGAACGAGATCGGCGCCAGATTGGCGACACCGGATGTCGACAAGGTGCTCACCCAGCCGATCGCGCGCGGCGTTACCGACCCGATGAGGAGCTTGTACGCGGATCTTGCGTCAAGTTCGTCGCTGTTTATGATCACGTTGATGACCTCTCTGGCATGCACGGCGGCATATCACCGGTGAAGGTGCGGCCGGTGCGGGCCTAGACCGATCAGCGTGGCCAGGGCGCAGCGCGCGCTTGGCCACGGTCGGCGCCGAGCCGACCACCTTCCCTGTCGCCATCAGCCACCAGCGTCACGGTAGGGGCAGGAGTGCCACGCCGTCGCGGAATCAGTTGGCCGCGGAAGGAAAGGACTTAAGGCCCTCGAGTACGTCGCGCCCCTTGGCGGTGTCGGCGTACAGCCGTGCCTCCGTGATCAGTCCGTCGGTCACGGTGAAGAGCAGGAGATGCTCGTTCTCCATCGTGCGGCCGTTCTTCGCTTTCGCTCGGGCCCGTACCGGGACCACCACGTGCGACCCTGCGTCAAGAACTGCATGCAGATCGTAGTTGAAGTACTCGTAGTAGTGGTCGTAGAGGTCCTTGTAGAAGGCCGCGAAGCCCTCCCGCCCATGGAACGTCCCGCCGTAGGGCAGTGAGACGGGGAAGTGGAAAACCACGTTCGGCGACATCAGAGCCACCAGGTCGGACGAGTTGTTTTCCTCGAATCCGGTATAGGCGCGACGACAGGCATCAACGATCATCTGGTTGCTCGACATGCTCTCTCCATGCTCAAGACTGAGTGCAATGCGGGGTGAACATGTGTTCACCCATCTGGTCCGTCCCGTGTTGTGCGGCAGCACCCAAAGTCAAAAGGGCGGGGCCGTTCGGCTCGCCAGGCGCACAGCGGGCAGAGACAGGGCTCGAGGCGGTCACCGGGCGGCCTCGCGGGCCGACGGTGCAGAAGTGCGGCCAACGGCCCGCTGATAGCTAAGTCTCTCTCTGGAACTCAGAAAGTCAAGGCTGAGTTCCACATGGAAACCCTGGGGGTATTCTGACGATATGGAGTGGCATGAGCTTGATCTGGACAATTGCAGCGTCGCCGCGACCCTGAGACTGATCGGCGAGCGGTGGACGCTGCTCATTCTGCGCGAGGTCTTCGCCGGTCTTCACCGCTTCGACGAGATCGCGGAGCACCTCGGGGTCTCCCGTCGGGTCCTGACCGAACGCTTGCAGCAACTCGTCGACGCCGGCTTGCTGGAGCGCCGCAACTATCGGGAGGACGGACACCGTGCGCGCCAGGAATACCACCTCACGTCGCCCGCCCACGACCTGCAGTGGGTTCTGGCCGCCCTCCTGCAGTACGGAGACACACATCTCGGCGGCCCGGAGGGCCCGCCGGCACTGCTGAAGCACGCCGGCTGCGGCGGCCAGGTACACGTCGAGCTGCGCTGCTCCTGTGGGCAGAAGGTTTCCGGCTCCGAGGTGAGGCCGCTCACCGGCCCCGGGGCCGTCAGGCTGTCTTCCTGACGGCAACCCGCTCGTCAACGATCGCCCCGCATCCACCGGCCCACGGGCATCACCTGGGTTGCGTGGGACGGCGGAAGTGCGGGGAGAGGCGCCGGATCGAAGTGACTCCACCGGGATTCCAGGCCGTCGGGCTGGCGGAGTGCACGGTGCTCCGGTGCCTGAAGCGCGCCGCCCTTCAACCTGATGAGCAGGTCCCGTGCAATTCCCTGACGCTTCCAGGAGCGGCGGTCTACAGGGACTCCAGGGCTGCCCGCCAGTATCATGCCCCCTCCCGCAAGATCCGCCATCTGGCGGACCAATCTGCAAGGTTCTCACCATTCGTCTGTGGTCGCCCGAATGTCTGCTGTTGAAGAATAAAGGCGCCAGCTTCAATCAAGTGAGGTTGCGGGGTGACTGCAGCGCTTCTCTGCGTTTCCCGACACACCGGCCAGACCGCCATTCGACGCGGAGCTGGCGTGATCGCGGCCTTCTGCGAGGCCACACCGCCGACCAGCGGCGAGGAGTTCATTCGTCGCACGCTCCAGCCATAACGCCGCGATCCGCCGCACATCCAGCCGCCGTCAGACGGGCTTACCAGCAACAAGCATCAGTTGCAGGTCACGTCCGTTGGAGAGGTGTATTGACGGCCACTCGGTGATCTCTTCCTTGAGGCTATGCGGTGAGTTCGGTGGGCAGGACGGTGTCGTGGGTTTCTGACCCGTTCGGGTGGCGGCGGGTCGTCGGCGTCCCAGGACGCGCGGCTCAGCAGCTGCTGCATACCGGCCGGACTGCTGTCACCGGCATGCTCCGCGATCGTCCAGCAGTTCTTCCGCGGCAACTCTGCCAGCAGGCCCAGCACGAAGGCCCGTGCCCTGCGACGCGGCTCGACCCGGGCGAACCGCCTTGCCACCCTCGCCATCAGGTCGTCGAAAACCGGCTGCCACCGGGCAGGGTCTACGCTGTGGCCCACGGCCATCGGCTGATCTTCGTCTGTCCGCACAACCGAAGATGATCACCGGTGGCCACACCCTTTCTACGCCACCCAGCAATACAGGTTCTCGTCTCCCTCGCGGACGGCACGGGCCAGGTTGGCCAAGCCGCTCAGGATCCACACGGCGATCTCGGGGTCGAAGTCCTCGCCGTCTACCGCCCGCTCGGCTACCCACAGCCGGCTGACTTCAGCGAGCCGGTGCCCGACGGCAGTGCACAGGGCATCTCGAAGGGTGCCGGAGACGGCGAGGACGAGCGGACCATCGCCGTTGTCCGAGTCGACAACAGTCTCGGGAACATCATCGTCCAGGACTTCCTCAAAGCTCCGACCGGTGAAGATGCCCTCCCACTCGATCAGAGCCTCCTCGACATCGAAGTTGCCGAAGGTCAGGGACTCGAAGACCCCGTCGGGACCACACTCCGCGACAGCAGCGGCAGCTTCCGCGTCCGGTGCCACGAAGAACTTGATGACGATGCTCACCGGCGCATAGTGCCCGTTCCACCGGGCCCGGTCTACCTGCCAGCGGCCAGCAGAAGCCGACCGAGAGGCTGTCCGCCTACAGGCCAAGATCAAGATCTACAGCTGGAGTACTGGACGATCAACGCTGTGACCTGCGATCGAGCGGTCAACGGTTGTCAGCGTTGACTGTCGTTGCGCGCCCTCGGACGGCCCAGAGACGGCCCAACGCCGGTGCCGTCTTCGTCTCGGACTTTCGCACTGGAGTACCTCGCTACTGTGGGCCCATGGCGCACCCGGCTCAGCAGTACTACAACCCCGACCTGACTGACGAGGAAGAAGGTGCGCTGCTTCGCCGGAACTACCTTCTACTCATGACAGCGCAGGCTGCATTGGGGCTGATCGGCCCCGATCTCCTTGGGCTGGCTGTGGAACCTCGGCAGGGTGAAGTCGTCATCCATGCTGCAATACGTAAAGAGACACCCGAAGTGCTTGGGGTCTGATGCAGCGTTGGGTGACAGGTTGACCTGCCCCACAGTTTGGGTTCCAGCTGCGGTGGCTAACTGGCGGCGGGGACGGTGTCTTGTGCGGAGAGTAG
>NZ_JBIVLH010000047.1:0-31866 GCF_044751185.1 Streptomyces sp. NPDC088733 | reverse complement strand
ACCCGCTACGAGAAGACCGCCACCTCCTACGAAGCAGCGGTCACACTCGCGTCGTTCCTGCTTTGGGCAAGATCCGTTTGAAGACGGACCCTAGCCCTGCGCAGAAGGCATCGGGGCCTGCAGCTCACCGTGTGCCACCTCCAGGACCGCTTTTCCGGGGATCCGACGCCCGCGAAGCGCCTCGGCTGCCTCATGGAAGCGGTCCCAGGATCCTTGCCAGCCGATCTCGACGGTGACGGCCCCCTCGGCGGCCAGCTCGGTGAGAACGGCCAGGTCTTCGCCGGTGTCGCCCTCGATGACGAACGAGGTCAGCGATTTGGCCGGGCCGACGGTCGCATACGGTGGAAAGACCGCCGGCTCCCCGGATGTCCAGCCGACGCTCTGCACGCTGCCTCCGGGAGCGAGCACATTCCACGCCGCCACCAGCTGGGAGCCGCCGACGCTGTCGATGACCACGTCGACCGGTCGCTGGAGTCCTTCCAGTCCGATCAGCACCTCGCCGGCACCGGCCTCGGCCAGCCCCGCCCTGCGGGCGGCCGAGCCCACAGACGCGATCACATGCGCACCGGCCCGCGCCGCCAGCTGAACGGCGAACCGGCCAACTCCGCCGGAGGCGCCAGTGATCAGCACTGTCTTGCCCGGTCCGAGCCCGGCGGCCCGCAGCGAGCGCAGTGCAGCCACTCCGGCGACCGGCAGGGCGACCGCCTGCGCCGGTTCCAGGTTTTTCGGTATCTCGGCAAGCGCACCCACGTCGATCGCGACGCGCTCAGCGAACGCCCCCGAGGTCAGGGCCACCACCTGGGTCCCCACCGTCGGGCCGGTTCCGTCGGCCGCGGCTCGAACCACTGCTCCGGCAGCGTCCGAACCCAGCACCGCACCCACGGGGAGGCGACCGGAGCGGGCGTCGTTGAGGTCGCCGTAGTTCAACGAGGCGTGAGAGACGTGCACCAGGACCTGGCCCGGCCCGGGGACGGGATCGGGAACCTCGGCGAGGCGGACAGCGGCGGGCGCGGACGGATCGACGACGAGAGCACGCACGGACATGTCTTCTTCCTTCGGTTTACGACGGGTTGCAGCATCCATCGTCGGTAACCTTGCTCGCCAGCGGAAGGAGGCACATTTATGTCACGCAGTCACACGCATGTCGCAGAGGCAGTGAGAGACGAAGCCTGCCCGGTCACCGAGGTACTCGACCGCGTGGCGGGCAAGTGGAGCATCGGGATCCTGATCGCCGCGGCCCACGGCCCGGTCCGCTTCACCGAACTGGAACGCGCCATCAACGGCATCAGCCGACGGATGCTCACCCTCAACCTGCGCAGGCTGGAGCGGGACGGACTACTCGTTCGCACCGTGTATCCCACCGTGCCGCCCAAGGTGGAGTACAGCCTCACCCCCATGGCCTGGGAGCTCCACACCTCACTGACCGCGCTGGTGGGATGGGCCGAGCGGCATCGGTCCGCGGTCGCCGAGGCCCGCGCCGCCTACGACACCGCGGCGGAGCAGGGACCCGACACCGACTGAACGGACCCGGACCGGGCCGGTTCTCGACCCGGATCCGGTGTGCACCCGCGCGGCGTCAAACCGCACCGAGCCCTCCGGATGCCCCGGCGAAGCGGTCGGGCCGAACCAGCCTGCACACCGCGTGCCGTCAGCTCTCCGGCTCCGGCACAGGTTCTGTGGTGAGGCCACGCCGAGTGAGTGGATCAGCTCGCGGGCGACCAATCCCGGTGGCGAGAACGAACCGCTGATCAGTCCCGCGCCTCGGCTCCCGACCCCCTGCTGAGGAACTGCTTCGCCGCCTCAACCGCTTCTCCGTCGAAAACCCACCAGCTCTCTTCCCAGCCGTCCAGGTTGTGCGCGCAGTGCACAAGGGGTTCCAGCTCCTCGGAGCAGCCGAGGTCAAAGGCGATGTCTGCCCAGATGAGATGGGTACCGGCCCGCTGGATCCAGGGATCCGTCGGCGATCCGACCGGCAATCCAGTAGTCCACCGCCCACATTGCGGCCCGGAGCCCCCCGCTCGGCTCGGCCGGCAGGCCAACCGTGACACCCTGCGGAAGACAAGGGACGTGGGGCCAAAGAGCGTGGACCATCTCGGGAACCTCGTCGGCCGGTCCCCCAGGCCGCCGTCGACGTACACCTACGCGCCTTCGCCGCCCAGGCCGGGGTCACGCACCCGCGCTACGGGAAGCTACGGGCGGTGCACGAAGAGACCGCCGATCTCCTCGGACACGACGCGCCGGCTTGGAGCACGCCGTATAGCGGTACAGGTCGCAACCCCCGTAACGGATCCCGCCGAAGGAACCCCCTCTGCACAGCCCAGGAACGCAACGCGGCGATCGTGGACCGCACACCTCCTCACGGAGCGCGGACACAGCGGTGCTCGTGTTCGTCGAGGAGCAGCGTGCGCCGGATCACCGATGATCCAGCGCACGCGGTCAGCTCGCCTTACGCGGGTATCGCCCCGCCCACACACCGATCTCCTGCCGGAGGTAGGCGGGGGACGCACCATCGCGGCCGATTGAACCAGGCCACCAGCAACTGGAGGACCACGCCGACCACGAAAAGAACAAGCAACAGTCCAGCCGTGACAGCTGCCGCGGAAGGGCCCTCATTCGGGCGTTGTCCCACACCGGCAATGATGAACATCGCCATCGCCGCCATCAAGGCCATGACGCCGACCGAGAAAGGAGCCCAACCGCGAACCAGCCCGCGGCTGACGTCGTCCCCGAACCGGAACACCCCTCGCCCCACAACCTGCTGGTAGTAGTCGGGATCCTTCCACAACCGCCGGGCACGCCAGACGGAAAAGCAGGCGCTGCCACCCCAGAAAATCAAAATCAAAATCCCCACACCATCAACTCCCACCAGAACCAGCCGCGATGACGATGATGGCCGCGATCGGCACAGTAGCCGAACAACACCTGCAACAACACCAACAGCCATGCTTCCCACCGCCCCTCCACCCCTCGAACAAACAAGCCCACAGCCCGAACGCCCTCAACATGCAGTAGTTACGAACCCTTCGGGTCACCGGATGGACGCGTCACCCCGGGGTCGCGTCCACCACGCGTGCCGCCGCGCTTTCGTCTCAGCCCTCGGTCGACGTCAGGATTGCCGGAATCCCGAGAAGCCGGGCCGCCAGGTCGTCGACCCACTGCACAACCCAAAAGCGCAACGCGGCAATCGTGGCGTCGTCGAGGCCATAGACGGTGAAGGCCTCATCGTCGGTCCACTCCGCGCCGGCAAAGTTGGCCTGGAAGTCATCTCGACGAAGCGACCCCGGGCATGCCGACGGCCGAACGGGCATCCGGACGTTCACAACGGGCACACGCCCTCTCCATTCACGGCGCAACAGGACACCACAGGCGTCCGGGTACGCTCCCGTGCCGCTCCCGGAACGCACGCGACACCCGAGACCGGCAAACCCGCCGCACGCCGGCCCACTGGTCCGGGGCGGCGGTGGCGATCACCGCACCATCGGGGCGCTCCGGGGTGGGTGGGCTGGGTCGCGTGTCGGGTGCGAGCGGCGGCCCAAGTGGTCTCCGGGCGACGGCCAGGGCTGCGGGCAGGTCGAGGCCGACGACGGTGATGCCGGGCATGGCTGCCATGTGTGCGGCGGTGCCGGGGCGGGCGCGGTCGGCCTCGCTGGGTGTCCCTGGGGTGATCGGGGTGCAGTTCTGGTCGACGGCATGGCTGCTGGGCCTTGGCGGCGCCAATTCGGGCGGGGCGGGGCACGCGGATGACTTTGAGTGCTCCACCCCGTGAGCACCGCCAGAATCTACATGCTGACGGTAAAAATCGACACCGTGTAGACTTTTTGGTAGAGGAGCGGTCCGGCTCCTCGCAAGACCTCTCTGGAGGAACAGTGCCAAAGCAGAACTGGCTCATCACCGGCGTCAGCACGGGCCTCGGACGTGCCTTCGCCAAGGCCGCCCTGGCCGCAGGCCATACCGTCGTCGGCACCGTCCGCTCCGAGGAGGACCTGCGGGCCTTCGAAGAACTCAGGCCCGGTACCGCTCACGCTCGCCTGCTGGACGTGACGGACGACGACGCCGTCCCCGGTGTGGTCGCGGAGGTGGAGCAGAGCGTCGGCCCTTTGGATGTCGTCGTCGCCAACGCCGGCTACGGACTGGAGGGAACCTTCGAGGAAACCCCGCTGGCCGAGGTGCGGCGGCAGTTCGAGGTCAACGTGTTCGGGGCGGTGGCCACGCTGCGGGCGGCGCTGCCCCACATGCGCCGACGTCGCCGCGGACACCTGATGGCCGTCACCTCCATGGGCGGGCTCATGGCCGTACCCGGCATGTCCGCCTACTGCGGCAGCAAGTTCGCCCTGGAAGGCATCCTCGAGGCGCTGGGCAAGGAAGTCGCGCAGTTCGGCATCCACGTGACGGCGATCGAGCCCGGCTCCTTTCGCACCGACTGGGCCGGACGGTCCATGACACGCGCCGCGCGGACCGTCGACGACTACGACGGGTTGTTCACCCCCATCCGACAAGCGCGGCAGAAGGCCAGCGGCAACCAGCTGGGCAATCCAGCCAAGGCCGGGGACGCCCTCGTGCACATCACTTCGGTCGAGCGTCCGCCGGCCCACCTCGTCCTGGGCTCGGACGCGCTGCGACTGGTCACCGCCGCCCGCACCGCCGTGGACGAGGACATCCGTGCATGGGAGACACTCTCCCGTACGACCGACTTCGCCGACGGCGCGCAGCTCTGATGCCCGGCCACCACCCCGCGCGGAGCCGTCGCGCCGCCGAACGCAAGGGCGACGTCCGAGAGCGGGCCATCCTCGACACCTGCGAGGTTCTGCTGGCGCACAAGGGCTACGACGCCATGACCGTCGGCGACATCGCCCAGGGCGCCGGCATCACCCGCGGCGCGCTGTACTTCTACTACGGTTCCAAGCAAGAAGTGGTCACGGCACTCGTGGCCCGGACCGTCGAGCACCTGTGGGAGCGGTCGAGGGCCACCGCGGAGGCCGACGAGCCGCGCCGGGCCATCGCGGCAGCCATGCAGCGCACGGTCGAGCTGTGGAATGAGCACGGCCTGGTCATGCGCACGGCAATCGACCTGTCGTTGACCGTGCCGGAGATCGGCGAGCTGTGGAACCACACGGCTGACCTGTTCATCGCGGCCATCACCGCCGTCCTGGAACGCGCCGGCATCCAGGCCGGCGCCGCACCGGACCAGGCCCCGGCAATGGCACGCGCCCTGTGCTGGATGATCGAACGGACCTTCTACCACGCCTCACAGGAATCCCGCGAGAAGCTCCAAAACGCGTCGGCGACATGCGAACACATCTGGCTGACCATGGCCGGACTGACCACCTGAGGCATCCGCCATGTGCGGGATCGCGCCGCCACCGACTGGACCGTGTACCTCGATACCCGTAGCGCCGGCCGAGTCCCAGGAGGCGAGACAACCGGGCCCTGCCGGACCAGGCGGTGGCCCACTTCGTTCCTCCTCCCTGTCAGGCGCCGTCTTCAAGGAGGCGGGAGCACCCTTCGCCTCCCTCACTGGAGGACGACGGTGACGCCGTACTCGCGCAGGAGGTTCACGGTCACCTCGAAGTAGGACAGGCCGCCAAGGTGGTCCAGAATGTGTCCGGCCAGGGCGCGGCGGGCGATGTCGGCGTGGTGCCAGACGAGGGTGAACGGGGGGACGACGGAGAGCCCGCCGCACAGGTAGTCCTGCACCGAGTCCAGGTCTCTGCCGTAGTGGGCGCCAGGACCGAGCAGGGCTTCGCCGAGTGCCAGAAGCAAGCCGGTCCTGTCGGTGACGTGCTGTCCGTCCAGGTGGTACGTCCCGCCGGAGAGGCCCTGCAGCCCGTACAGGCCGGCGCGGGTGAGGTCCAGCCACTCGGACCGGCCCTCGGCATCGAAGTGTGCCCATTGGTTCGGCCGCATGGGAACACCGTCGAACCAGATCTCCCAGACGGGGCGGGCGGCCGGGGTGGGACGGTTGTCACCGGGGTCGGTGATGGTGACATCGATCAGGGCTCCGCCGAGGACGGATGGGCGTGCCTCGACGATGTCCAGGTCGAGGTGGTAGCCGGTCATCGTCCGGCCGTGGCGATCGAGGCGCCAGAGCGTGATCGGGTCGCCCTGCTGCGGAAGAGGACGACACAGCAGGGCCAGAAGCGGTGCGGCGGGTTCGCAGCCGATCAGGTGCACGGGCTGGGTCGGTCGCTGCGGGCGCGGGGTGAACAGGCCGTCAATGGAACGGCAACCGCCCGATGGGCTGTCCCCTCGGATCGAGGGGAACCACAGGTCGAACCGCGGGCTCGAAGGCAGCCGCTTGCTGCCCCAGTAGTCGTCCTCTCTGACGCTGGTGCCCACGACGATGTCCACGCGCCCGGGATCGCCCGGCGTGGGCCACTGGGCCAGGACGGTCGTGTCCTCCAGGTCCCAGTGGTGGGACGGCCCGCCGTTCGAGGGATCCGCAGGCTCGATCGAGAGCATTCCGTCCCCCAGCAGCCGCACCGGTTCGGCGGCGTGCGTCACGGCCTGGACCAGCAGGCTCTCGCGTGGGCAGCCGCGAAACGTCAGAACCTCTCGCGGCAGCGGAGGCGCGTCCATGAACAGGCCCTCGGCCTCCGCGCACCTCCCCCACAACACGGCCTCCTCCTCACCGTCGGTGTCCTCCCGCACCAGGACATACCGGATCGGGAAGTCCCGCTCCCACCCCGCATGTTCCTCCGATCGCACGCTTCTCCCCTGCTACCAGGCTGCCTTGGCGCGCCAACCCTACGGCTCGCTGACGCCGAAGCCCTCCGAATATCGCTTGCTCGGAATGACGCTCCCCGCCAGTCGGCGCTTCGCAGTGGACGCCGGCGCAGCGGCAGGACTACGCCAAAGACCTCGACGAACCGCGGGCGCTCGTGGAGGTAGCCGTTCGCACGAACAGGGCCAAGGCGGACCAGAACGTCGCGGAGTGGTTGCCCCCTACGCGGCCGCACGCTGCGCGTGCCTGGTGGACTGGGCAACGGTGAAGAGCCGCTGACATCTGGCGGTCGACGACCTCGAACAAGGCACCCTGATGCGGGAGGCGTCGGCCTGTCCGGATGTTCCGATCGCCACCGCGCCGGCGGACACCCCTGTGCCGAGCTGACCCACCCAACAGGAGCACCCCGTCTGCGCTGCCCGGGGGCGGGCCTCTCGGTGGCGGGACTACCGTGCTGCGGTGACCAGCAAAGACGAGGCGGACGGCACCGGGTCGGGGGTGTCAGTTCGGCCGCCCGACGGTCAGGAACTGCGCGCGATGGTCCTGGAGCGCCGCTGGCAGCAGGGCAGGGCCTGGTGGTACCGGGTGACCGTGACGTTGCTGGCGAGGGACGACTCGCACGGGGTGATGAGGGCTGTTCCGTCGCCGGTCGAGTTCTGGGCGTCGGCCGCGTCGTGTTCCCCACTGGAAGGCGCAGACTACTCGCACGTCCCGCGGTGGCTGGTGGAGCGGCGGTTCCAAAAGCCGGGCGAGGACGGGCCGTTGCTGCTGGTGCATCGCGGGGACTGCGTGAGTGTCCGCCGCAGCCGTCAGGGGGTCGCGGCGGAAGAAGCGTGGCAGTCCTGCAGCAGCCCGATGCCGCGCCGTGCCCGGTGTGCCGGCCCGAGCGGGCCCTGATCGCGGCCCTGCAGTAGCTGCCGGCGGCCTCGCGCGTACTCTTCTCCCAACCCTGACACGACCAACCGAATGCGAGCCCTCGCCCCATGCCCACTTCCCCCTCGCAGAGCACGACCGACCTTCTGGACCGCCTGCAGTACGAAGTGGCGCTGTCAGCGCGGCGCGCGGAACAGACGCGGCTGGGCGGCGTCGGCACCGCCCGCAACTCCATGGACCGGGGCGCATACCTCCTGCTCCACCTTTTGGACAGCGACGGCCCGATGGGCGTGAAGGCACTCGCGGAAGGCATGGGCATCGACGCCTCCACCGTCACACGGCAGGTCGCGCCCCTCGTCGACAGTGGTCTCATCAAGCGCACCACCGACCCCGAAGACCGCCGCGCGGTCGTCCTCGCGGTGTCCCCGCGCGGCCACTTGCGCCTCGAGGAAATCCGCACCTCGCGCCGGCAGCTCATGGCCATCGCCACGCAGAGCTGGACTCCCCAGGAACGAGAGGTCTTCACCGACCTCCTCGGCCGTCTGCACGAGACGATGATCAAGCGCATGCGCCCTGGAGCCGTGTAGGCGGCTCACGGACTCACCAGGGCTGCTCGCGCCGCCTCGGATCGTCCAGTGGGCGGAGCTCCTGGGCGTGGCGGTGCCAACGGCCGGGGTGGAGGTCTACTTGCCGGCCCGCCCGGTTCGGCGAGCCACATGGCGGTTTCAGAGCCAATGCGCAGATCCATGCTGGTGGAGATCAGTTCGCCCGGCGCGATGAGATGCGAGACACCCGTGGCCGCCGGTGTCTGGTGGAGCTCCTGGACGGCGTTCAGCACCGGGGTGCTGATGGTCGAAACCGTCGTTCTTGCCGACGTGGGAGATCCCGGGCTTCATTGGCTTCCTGCCCCTTATGTGCTGCTCGTTGACGGGTGATTCCTTAACCGTCCGCCCGCCGAGGAGCCTTCGCCGCGGCAATGAACGGACCACGGTGACGAATGCGGGCCGGTGGCCGTCGGGCAGTGCCATGACCGAGCGCTTCAGTCGGCGGGTGAGCGTCGTTGCCGGCGGGCTGAGCCTTGCAGAAGGCCCGGGGGTGTATCTGCTTGTCAGTCGGGGCGGATGATCGGATCGGTTCGGAACGGTCGGGTGCGGCTGGGGTTGCTGCTGCCAGGGTCGACATCGAAGGGAGGTCTCGTGATCTCGGCACTCAACCGGCTCGTCGATCTCGTCGAGGAGCACCTCACGGAGGATCCCGACGTACGCGGATTGGCACGGGCGCTCGGCACGACCGAGTACCACCTGCGCCGGATGTTCTCCTCGCTGGCAGGCATGCCGCTGTCGGAGTACATACGCCGGCGGCGTATGACCCTTGCCGCCGCCGACGTCGTGCGCGGCGAGGGCGATCTGCTGAGCATCGCCGTCCGCCACGGATACGGCTCGAGTGAGGCGTTCGGACGCGCGTTCCGGGCAGTCCACGGCGCCGGCCCCGGTGACGTGCGCCGCGATGGAGGCCCCTTGCGCACACAACCGCAGCTCAGGTTCCGCCTGACCGTCGAAGGGAGCACCCCCATGGACACCCGCCTCATCGACCGACCCGCGTTCCGGCTCGTCGGACACGCAGCCCGGGTCCCACTCATCCACCACGGCGCCAATCCCCACATCGAGCGGCACATCGCCGCACTGCCGCAAGAGGAACACCTACGGCTGAAGGCTCTCGGCGACACCGAACCCGGAGGCCTGCTCCAGGTCTCCGACGACCTCGACCCCGACGGCGAGGAGGGCAGCGAACTGACCTACCTCCACGGCGTCGCCCTCACCCACGACACGGCAGTCCCGAACGACCTCGACAGCATCGAGGTGCCCGCCGGGAGGTGGGCAGTCTTCCGCACCAGCGGACCACACCCTCAAGCCCTGCAGACAACGTGGGCGGCAACCGCGACCGAGTGGTTCCCCTCCAACCCGTGGCGACTGCGACCGGGCCCCTCGATCGTCGCGATCCTCGAGCGCGCGGACGACTTCAGCACCACGACCTGCGAACTGTGGCTGCCCGTCGAACCAGCCTGACCCACCACCGAACACGGCTGAACGCTTCAGTCTGCGGATTCCGCCGACTGAAGCGCTCGGTCACAGACCGAACACCTGCTGCAGGTGGGCCGTCGGGGCCTTGCACGACCGTGGCGTGTTCCCCGGCCTCCACGGGCCCGGTCGCCGGATTCCCGCACCCGCCGGATGAAAGAAAACGGCGTGGTCGCCTCGGCGTCCGAGCCCGAGCGGGGGCGATGACCGGCTCGGCACCGCTTCGATCTCGTCGGAGTGGGCTTTGCGGGTGCGGTCTCCGGAGCGGGCCACAGCAGGATCACGCCGGCGATGACGGCCGCGCACACGAGGGCTCACCGCCGGACGTGATGGGCGGCGTCTGCAAAAAGCCCTGCTCCGAGTCGGCCCGTCAGCGGACGGTTCTCATGGCGCCGTTGCACCTGACAGATTCTGGTTCTCGTGCAGGGATTCGTCGACTGCGCAGGGTTGTTCGACCCAGATGGCCTTTGCCTTCGAGTGGTGGCGGGTACCCCAGCGCTGGGTCAGTTGAGCGACAATGAACAACCCCCGGCCGCCCTCATCGAGTGCAGGACCGCATCGAAGGTGCGCAGAGATCGTGCTGCCCTCGGTGACCTCGCAGGTCAGGCACTCGCCCGAGCGAATCAGACGCAGACGTACCAGCGACTTCCAGCACCACGCGGCCGCCGCCTCCCGTGTCGGCCGCCCCGCCGGGCCGGCCGTCCCCCGACCGGCGGCCAGCATTGGCCGGCCGCTGCGAACCCGGAGACCCTTGGAGGCGCAAGAGGTGACCGGGACGGCGGGAGTGGCCAGTGGCGGGCGTCGGTCCGATCAGCGCGAAACAGCCGGTTGAAGTGTCACGCTTCGTCCGATGGCTGCCCGCCGTGCTGCTGATCTGCGGCTTCCTCGTCGACTACTTCGCCCCCGTGCAGTTCAGCGGCGCCGCGTTCTACTCCGTGGCACCCATGATCGCCGCGGCACTGCTGTCCCTGGACGGAACCATCCTCATCGGCCTGTGTGCGATCGCGGCCGACGCGGTGGCCCTGGGGCATTTCGGGCTGCTGGCCACCTGGGGCGGCATCAGCGAGCTGCTGTCGATCACCGCGGTCGCCGTCGCATCCATCCTGATCAACCGGCTCCTACTCCGGCGCGAGATCCGGCTACGTGCGGCCCGAAGCATCACCGCCACCGTGCAACGCGCCGTCCTGCCCGCACCACCCGAACGCGTCGGGCCGCTGCAGATCGCCGCACGCTACGAGGCCGCCGAGCGGGAAGCAAACATCGGCGGAGACCTCTACGCAGTCCAGACCACCCCCTACGGGCTGCGCTGCATCGTCGGCGACGTCCGCGGCAAGGGAATGGACGCCGTCGGAGCCGCCATCGCCGTCCTGGGAAGCTTCCGCATGGCGGCCGACGAAGAACCCACGCTCGCCGGCGTCGTCGCACACCTGGACCGGGCCCTGTACCGAGGAGCCCAGCGAGCAGCCACCGCGAAGAACCGCGGCGAGTGGTTCGCCACCGCCGTCATCGCCGAATTCCCGCCCGGCGCCACAGAAATGCGCCTGATCAACCGCGGCCACCCCGAACCCTTCCTCCTCCACGCAGGAACGGTACGCGCCATCGAGCCCACCCAACCCGCCGTCCCACTGGGCATGGGCCTGGGCAACGGCCCCGACCAGACCGACACCGTGACCTTGCCCCCCGGATGCACCGTGCTGATGTGCACCGACGGCATCCACGAAGCCCGCAACCGGCACGGAACCTTCTACAACCCACACACCCGCCTCCCCACCATCCGCTTCACCACACCCAACGAACTCCTGCGCAAAATCGTCGACGACGTCCACCGGCACACCGAAGGCCCCCGCCAGGACGACACAGCACTCCTCGCCCTCACCCACACCCCATAGACCAAGCGGTCGTAAATACGCCCGTTCCAGCCTCTCCCACCGCAAAGAACACTGCGGCAGCCGCGGCGCGTCCTGCGCCCGGGCCAGCCATGGAATCGCGTTGAGGGGAACGGGCCCGCCTGTCCCGCCTCTCGAAGCGATGGCGGACAGCTGTTAGAGTTGAAGAATTCTTCAATTCTCTACTTTCTGGAGTAGTCACGTGGTGTGGGAGCGTGGGCTCGGCGCGACTGGCGGCTTCATGGAGGCCCTGCGGCAGCGCGTGTGTGAGGCGCGTGCTGCTCTTGAGGCAGCAGTGCGGATCGACGACCCCTACGCCGTGGCCGTGGCGCAGGACGACCTTGACGACGCACTGCGGATAGCCCGCGACCACGGCATCGATGTCGGGCGGGATCTTGGCCCGGAGCAGTCGCGGGACAGTCCGGCCGGGAGCTGAACCATGCGACGCGTGCCGTCAGGGGCACATGCCCGCGGGAAGAGGCCGGCGGCCCGAGGGGGAACGGCCACGGCTCTGACAGCCTTCGGGTTCTCGCGAGGCACGTCATGCGTGGATGCCGTGGTGCCGATCGTGTGCGATCTCGTCGCCATGCCCCGCGTCATGCCGCCGAGCGGTCACCGACCGTAGCAGTACGTCCTCGCCACGGACCGGGATCGCCTACCGCGGCACGCCGAGCGTCTGACCAACCCAACCAAAAGGCGGTGGTAGGACCACCCCTGGCCGACCAGCGGCGCCCGACACCTGCGGCCGGCCCTACGCCTCAAGTCATCACACCATGGAGTTAGAATTGAAAAGTTCTTCAATTGACAACCAAGGGAGGGCTGGAGTGGTCGCGGTGCAGGTTCCTCTCTATCAGGCCAAAGCAGAGTTCTTCCGAATGCTCGGGCACCCCGTGCGCATCCGTGTCCTGGAGCTGCTGCAGGACGGCCCAAGGCCCGTACGTGAACTTCTCACCGCCATAGAGATCGAGCCGTCGAATCTCTCCCAGCAACTGGCGGTGCTGCGCCGCTCCGGCATCGTCACGGCCACCCGCAACGGAACCACCGTGGTGTACGCACTGGCGGGCGGGGACGTGGCGGAACTGCTGCGGGCCGCCCGCCGGATCCTGTCGGAGTTGCTCGTCGGACAGCAGGACCTCCTCGCCGAGTTGCAACAGCCCGACGCCGGAGCTGTCGAGGCGCAGGTGCCGGGAGAAAACAGATGAGCGACGGGGCCGAAGCCCCGGCCTCCGCACCCTCGGGCAACGACGTGAACAGCGAAAAGTACAAGCAGAAGGCAGTCCTCCTTCGCGTCCTGGTCTACGTCTTCGTCACGCACATCATTGCCGGATTCATCATCCTGCTCTTCTACTTGGGGCAGCACGCCCCGAAGTGACCACCGAGGTACTCATGGACCATTGCTTCCGCACCCGACGCAGCTGCCGATCGCGCACAGCATCGGGAGCGCCCGGCGCGTGACTGCGGGGGCTCAGGAGCACGGGGCGGATCGGTGGCTGTCCCAACCGCCGGAACGCCACTGACGTTGGTCCACGGGTTCTTCCCGGCTCATGCCGTGGGCGGCCAGCGCGGCGTCGAGGTCGTGGTGGACCGGGAGGTACGGGGTGCCTTGGTAGAGCACCGCGGCCGTGCCTCCGGCCGGGATCGCGGACAGTTCCAGGGTCCGGCCCTGCGACCCGAGTCTGCGGGCGGCCTTGGCGATGGCGGCCTGTCCTTGATGGGACCAGGTGTTCAAGGCCGTCAGGTCGAGGATGACTGGCCCTGTGCCGTGGGCAGCCGCCCAGTTGACGGCGCCGGCGAAGCGACCCGCCGCTGTGCCGCCCAGGTGCCCGGCCAGCGCCAGGATGCCCAGGTCGTCCCGGGCGGTGTAGTGCCACTGCAAGGTCGCGGTGTACATGGTGATGCTCTCTGAGTAGGTGCTGTACCAGGCTTACTGCAGCGGAAGGGTGATCCATATGCTCTTGCCGCCGGCATCGGCATCGGGCCGGACCGTGGCTGTCCCGGCGTACTCGGTGGTGAGTTCGGCGATTATGGCCAGTCCGCCACCCGGCTTGGCGATTGTCGTCAAGTCCGGCCGGTGGGGATGGCGGTCGTGCACGGCGAATGCCAGCACTCCACCGCCGACGGCGTAGAGGACATCGAGGCTGGGAGAGACCTCGGCGGCATGCCGGACGCTGTTGGTGACCAGTTCGCTGAGCATCAGCAGAGCCGCGGCGAGGGCAGGGTGACGGGGATGGACACCCCAGGTGCGGTAGACGTATTCGGCGGTCTTGCGCGCCACCGCCACGGCAGCCGGCTGCGCGGACAGCGTCAGCACGTGGCGGTGGCGCAGCGTGGTGTGAGCGGTCACCGGAGGCCAGGCCTGTCCTTTCCGGAGGTGACGGCGCTGGATGGCGCCGGGATGCCGAGGCGGTGGCCCTGGACGGCGTGCGGGTGGACGCGGATGAGCGTGTCGTGCGGGCCGTGGATCCAGCCCGCGAGCGTGCGGCGGTAGTGGGCGACCTGTTCGGGTTCGCGGATCACCTCGGCGGGCCCGGTGGCGGTGACCGACCAGCCGCGACCGGCGGAGACGCTCACTTGGTCGGTTTGGTAGGTGACGGTGACCGGCTCGGCGAAGGCGGCGACCGGGGCCGGGGAACGGACGATGAGTCGGCCGTATTCCAGGATGTGCGTGGCCGGGCGGACGATGGCCACTTCGCCTCGCGTATGGATCAGCCGCCCGCCGACGCTGCCTTTGAGCAGCCACAAGGCCTCCGCGCCCGAAACCTCGATGATCCGTCGTTCAGGCGTGCTCACCGGATGGGCTCCTCGGCGGACGGGGTCGTCTGCGCCGGGACGCGAAGGATCCCCACGTGGTGGAGGTGGGTGCGGGCGGCGTGGATGGCGTCGGGCGTGGTGGCGTACACCCGGTTGTCGGCCCGGAGTGTGTCCAGTACGCCAAGGGTGTCGAGGGTGCGGACCTGTCCCGGTTTGACGCCTGAGGCCATGACGGTGATACCGCGGCGGGTCAGCCTGTCGATCGCGTCCTTGAGGACCAGTGCACCGGTGGCGTCGAGCGCGGTGACCCGTGACATCCGCAGCACGACCACTCGGACATCGGCCACTTCGGTCAGTTCCAGCAGGAAACGGTGGGCGGCGGCGAAGAACAGCGGACCGTCGATCCGGTACGCCACGATGTGCTCGGCCAGGAGTGCGTGCTCCTCCTTGCTGTGCCCGCCGGGCAGGTCGCGCGCCAGCGGTACCTGATCCAGCCGGGCGTGCTTGGCCACCGCCCGCAGCGCCAGCGCGCCGGCCACGACCAGCCCGATGACGACCGCCTGCACGAGGTCCAAGGCGAGCGTGGCCAGGGCGGTCAGTACAAGTACCAGAGCGTCCGAACGCGTGGCACGGACCATCGTTCGCACCGAGCCGACTTCGACCATGCGGACCGCTGTGGCGATCAGAACCCCCGCGAGCGCCGCCAGAGGGATCCGCGAGACCAACGGCGCCGCGGCGAAGACGATCGCGGCCAGAATGACGGCGTGCGTGAGCGCGGCCAGTCGTGATCTCGCGCCGGTGCGTACATTGACGGCCGTACGGGCGATGGCGGCCGTGGCCGGAACACCGCCGAACAGTGGCGCAGCGAGGTTGGCGATGCCCTGACCGAACAACTCACGGTCCGGATCGTGTTGCTGATCGACCGTCATGCCGTCGGCGACGGTGGCCGACAAGAGCGACTCCAGGGCGGCGAGGGCGGCCACGGCAACGGCCGGAGCCAACAGCGAGGGCACCAGCGACAAGTCCAGGAAGCCGAGCGACGGCGCGGGAAGCCCGACCGGGAGGTGGCCGATTCGCTCGGCATCCAGATCCAGCATCTCGGCCGCGAGGGTGGCCGCGACGACCGCGAGGATCGAGAACGGGATCATCGGCAGCAGTCGCGCGCCGACGAGCATGACGACAGCCACCGCGAGGGACAATCCGACAGCGGTCCCATGGGGGTGGGCCACGAAAGCCTCGACCGCTCGCCAGGTGGCGACCAGGATGTTGCCGGCCCGAGGTGTGGCCACCCCCAGCGCGTCCGGAACCTGCTGCAGCCCGATGACGCAGGCGATGCCGACAGTGAAGCCCTCGACCACCGGCGCGGGTACGTAGCGCATGTACCGGCCGGCACGGGCGAAGGCCAGCGCGATCAGCATCAGCCCGGCCAGAAGGCCGACGGTGAGAACCCCGCCCGTTCCGTACCGGGCCACGATCGGCACCAGGACGACGGTCATCGCGCCCGTCGGCCCGGAGACCTGAAGATTCGACCCGCCGAAGAGCGCGGCCAGCGCCCCGGCCACCACGGCCGTCGCCAGCCCTGCTTCGGCACCGAGACCCGAGGACACTCCGAAACCCAGTGCAAGCGGCAACGCGACCACTGCCACGGTCAGTCCCGCCAGTAGGTCCCGGCCCGGGTCCCGGCTCATCCGCGCCAGATCCGCACGGGCGGGCAGCAGAGCACGGACCGGACTCCAGACCCGGTTCAGCAGCCCGCTCACGGAGCAACGACCCCGTCCTCCTGGGGCACGGTCAGCAACTCGCTTCGGCCTGTGAGCAACTCGGTGAGAATCCGACGCGCCGCCCGCAACAACTCCCCCACCTCGCTGCCCGCCACGGCATAGACCACAGTCGAGCCCTCCCGCGCCGAGATCACGATGCCCGACCGATGCAGCGCCGCCAGTTGCTGCGACAGCGTGGACGACTCGACTTCGGTACGGGCCAGTAGTTCCCGCACCGCCATCGGACCGGCCTGCAGCAGCTCGAGTACCCGGATGCGCACCGGATGCCCGAGCATCCGGAAGAGATCCGCCTTCGCCCGATACAGCGGTACTGACACCGGTACTCCAGTCCCCATCGTCACGCTCAGCCCGCTCCGTGGCGAGCACGTACGCCCCGTCACCGGCTACCACCTACGGACACAACAACATCAGCATGTATCGAATTGAAGAATTTTGCAATTCTGCAGGTCATGGATGCGTCCATCTCGGCTTCACGACCTCACTCAGCCGGCTCAGGCCGATTTCGGCCTGCCCGGATTGCCTGATCACGGGTGCGGAGAGGACGGCTGGGGTGGGGTCACAGAACTGGGGCCGACACGCGGCGTGCCGCACGGGCGATGCTGATGCGCTCTTCGTTCAAGGTGCCGAACCGCAACGGGCCAAGGCCCTATGCACGGACTGCACGGTACGTACCGAGTGCCGGGCCTACGCGCTGGATCACCGCATCGAGGACGGCGTCCGGGGCGGCATGACCGAGCCGGAACGCCGGGCGCTGCTGCGGCGCCGGCCGGCGGTGGTGTCCTGGCGTGCTCTGCTGGAAGCCGCCCGCCAGGATCACCTGCAGACCTGTGCCCGGCCTCGCAGCGGGTACGCCCTTCGCGAGACGGGCTGACCATCGACGAGGTCCCAGGCACGGTCTTCCACTCGGATCAAGGAAAGACTCGCCGGGAAGCCCGTGCCTGGCGTGTTCCCGGCACGGCAATCAGGCGTGCTAGCAGCCAACCGGTCACATAGTCAGCTCTTCCGCCGAGCGGACCGCCAGCCGCAGCGTCGGTTCCGGGATCTCGGCCCCTTGCAGTGCGCTGCCGTCTCGGGTGGTGATGTGGAAGCTGTGGCTCTCGCCGGGGAGGAGGGTCACCAGGGACGTGTCGGACGTCAGGGTGTGCGGGGGGAGGCCCAGCGCGGCGGCCAGCCGGTCGGGGAAAACACAGACGTCGCGCAGCACCGACTCCGCCGTGACCGTCAGGGCCAGCGCGCCGTCCGCGTAGGACGTGGTCACTGTACGGGCGGGGGGAGGCGAGGCCAGGCCGCGGCTCGGGCGGTAGGCCCAGGTCGTCCGCGCGCCGTCCGTGTCCACGACCAGGAGTTCGGCGTGCGGGTCGGCGGGCGCGGCTGTCGCCGGGTCCAGCGGCAGGGTGAGCAGGCCGCTCGCCGGGCAGCTCACCTCGAGCCGGGTACGGGCCAGCTCCTGGCCGTCCAGGGAGGTACGGACCACCGATACCTCCGGTGTCCAGTCCGCGACCGAGTCGTTGACCAGCGTCAGCGCGAGTCCCGCGGTGCCCGTCGGGTCGTGCGCCGGGCCGGGGCTCACGGGCTGCACGGTCGCCAGGCGCGGCGCGAAGGAGTGCCTGAGCGCGTACCACAGCGGCTTCTCGATGCCGGCCACGTCGACGGCCGACCAGCTGATCGCCGGCCAGCAGTCGTTGAGCTGCCACACCACGGCGCCGGCGCACCGCTCGCGCGAGCGCAGCCATTCCACGCCCGCGGCGACCGCGCGGGCCTGGACCAGCTGCGTGGCGAAGTGCCAGTCCGCGCCTTCGGCCGGTGCGGGCACGTGCGGCTGGAGGCCGCGGGTCAGCTTGTGCATGCCGTCGATGGCGCGCAGGTGATGCCGGGTCAGCGGAGAGCTGGGCCCGGGGGTCTCTCCCTCAAGGACGCGCTCGAGAGTTGTCCAGGCGGCAGGTCCGCACCATCCCATCTCGGCGACGAAGGAGGGGTCGTGGTCCCGGTAGTGCGCGTAGTCCGCCTCGTTCCAGGCGTCCCACAGATGGCTCAGGCCGTGCGTGTCGGTCGCCGGGTCGGCGTCGAGTGCACCGGACCACGGCGAGTTGGGCACGTACGGGCGGGTCGGGTCGAGCCGAGCCAGCACGTCGGGCAGCACGTTCAGGTAGTAGTGGGCGCCCCAGCCGCGTTCGCCGATCTGGTCCTCCCATCCCCAGTGGTGGCGGCCGAGCACCGTCTCGTTTCCGCCGCACCACACGACCAGGCTCGGGTGCGGGGACATCCTGGCGACGGCCTGCTCGGCCTCCGCGGTGACCAGCGCCGCGGTCTCCTCGTCCTCGCAGTAGGCGGCGCAGGCGAACAGGAAGTCGTGCCAGACCAGGAGGCCGCGCTCGTCGCAGGCGTCCAGGAAGTGCTGGTCGGCGAAGTGGCCGCCGCCCCACACACGGAGCAGGTTGGCGTTGCCGGCGACGGCCTGGTCGATGCGGGCGGCGACGCGCTGCGGTGTCTCGCGGCTGGGCAGGGTGTCGTCGGGGATCCAGTTGTAGCCGCGTACCCGTACGGTGCGGCCGTTGACGACGAGGGCCCATCGGGTGCCGAGCGCGTCCGGGGTCTCGTCCACGGCGACCGAGCGCATCCCGAGGCGTACCGCCGTCTTGTCCAGTGCCGTGCCGTCCGCGGCGTCGAGGCGGGCGGTCAGCCGGTAGAGGGGCTGGCCGCCCAGACCCACCGGCCACCACAGTTCGGGGTCGGTGACGGTGAGCGTCAGCACTGTCTCGTCGCCCGTGACTTGGCCGGTGGCGTTTCCGGCGGACCGGCCGTCCGGGCCGGTCAGTTCGACCAGGACGGAGGTGCCCGAGGGGGCTTCGGCGCGTATGTGTGCGGTGACCTCGGCGGAACGGTGGTCGGCGGCGAGAGTGACCAGCGGCCGTATGTGGTCGATACGGCCCGCGTACGTCTCCAGCCTGATGGGACGCCAGATTCCGGCGGTGACGTAGTGCGGTCCCCAGTCCCAGCCGAAGTTGGCGGCTGTCTTGCGGATGTGGGCGTAGGGCTCGTCGTAGGGCGAGGGCAGTGGGCCGTGCGCGCGTTCGTGGGCGAGGGCAGCGTCCCAGGCGGAGGCGAAACGCACTTCGACGGTGTTGTCGCCGGGCTCCAGCGCGTCGTCCACCGGCCAGCGGTAGGCGAGGTGCTGGTCGCGGGCGGCGCCGACGTGTCGGCCGTTGACGTACACCTCGGCGATGGTGTCCAGGCCGTCGGCGACCAGGTCGGTGCGGGTGCCGGGCACGGGTGTGAAGTGGAAGGAGCGGCGGTACGACCACTGCGAGCGGCCCACCCAGTCCTGTGCCGTCTCGCCGAGTCCCACGTCCGGATCGGCCAAGTGGCGTGCGGCCAGCAGCGCGGTGTGCACCTCGCCGGGTACCTGGGCGGGCAGTGCGGCGTCGCGGATCGCGGCGGGCGTGCCGTCCGGGCCTGCCAGCCAGGTCAGCTGCCACTCGCCCCCGAGGTCGTGGCGGACTGCGGGCGGCGTCGAGGCGGCGGTGCCGGTGGGTGTGCCGGTGGGTGTGCCGGTCCTGGAGACGGGGCCCGTGTCGGAGCCGGTGCCGGCTTCAGTGCTGAGTGTCATCCCTTGACTGCTCCTGCGGTGAGTGCTTCCTGCATACGGCGGTTGGCGAGCGAGTAGGCGACGTACACCGGCAGAAGGGTCAGCACGGTGCCGGCGGTGAGGACGCCGAAGTCGGTCGAGTCGGAGATCAGGGTGGGAAGCGCGACCTGGGCGGTGCGGACCTCGGGTGCGGTGCCGGTGATGGTCAGCGAGAAGAGGTACTCGTTCCAGAAGGTGAGCAGTTGGAGGATCGCCACGCTCACCACGCCGGGCATCGCGATCGGGGTGAACACGTTGACCAGCAACCGCCAGTTGCCTGCGCCGTCGAGAGCCGCGGACTCCACCAGGGCGGGCGGCACGGTCTTCATGAACTGCGTGAGCAGCAGTACCGACAGCGGCAGCGCGCTCGCCGGAAGGAAGAGCATCTGGAACTCGCGCGTGTAGAACAGGTGCAGCTTGATCGCGAGGATCACGGTGGGAATCAGCGCCGCGAACGGCGGGATCAGGAAGCCCACCGAGAAGGCGCCGGTGACCAGCCGCGAGAGCCGGTTGTCCATCCGGGCCAGCGCGAAGGACGCGGGCAGCGCCAACCCGAGTGTCAGGACGATCGCGACGACGGAGATCAGCAGCGAGTTCAGCAGCGCTCGCCCGAGGTCCGCGGTCTGCCAGGCGGTGCGGAAGTTGTGCCACAGCCAGTGCTCGGGCAGCGCGAAGGGGTGGTTGAAGATCTCGATGTTGGTCTTGAGCGCGCTCACTGCCAGGTAGTAGAGCGGCGCGGCGAGCAGCAGCGCGTACAGCCAGGACAGGGGTACGGCGAGTGGTCCGGTGCCGCGTCGCCGGGAGCGCCGTGCGGGTCGGGCGCGTTCGGAGTCGGCCGGGTGGCTGCCGGTGGGCGAGGAGGCGGGGGCGGTCATCAGATCTTCTCCTCGGGGCTGCGCAGGAGTGCGCGGATCAGCAGCATCCCGGCGACGCCGGCCAGCAGCAGGACGACGCCGACGACCTGGCTGTAGCCGAGGTCGCTCTGCGAGAAGGCCTTCTCGTACACCAGGTAGGACAAGGTGGTGGAGGAGGTGCCGGGTCCGCCCTTGGTGAGCAGCAGGATGAGCGCGGCGGAGGTGAACAGGGTCCAGAGGAACTGGAGCATCGTGAGGGTGCGCAGGTAGTCCTTCACCATCGGGTAGGCGATCTGCCACATGATGCGCAGGCGTCCGGCGCCATCGATCCGGGCTGCCTCGATCACGTCGCCGGGGACGGCTGCCAGGCGGGAAGCGAACAGCACGGCGGTCCAGCCGATGCCGCGCCACAGGTCGATGGCGATCAGGCTGGGCAGGGCGGTGGCCGGGTCCGCGAGCCAGGAGTGTGCGAGCGAGTCCAAGCCGGCCGCTTGGAGCAGGCCGTTGGTGCCGCCGTTCGGTGACAGGACCCCGTAGAAGATCATCCCGGTGATGGAGATGGAGATCAGACCGGGCGAGAAGTACAGCACGGACAGCAGGCGGTAGCCGCGCGGTTTGGTGCTGAGGTGGTAGCCGAGCATGAAGGCCAGCGGGATCATCACCGGGATGACTACGGCGACTTGCACGGCGCTGTTGCGCAGCGCGTCGTGGAAGACGGGGTCGCCGAAGACGTGCCGGATGTTGTCTGTGCCAACGAAGGTGGGGTCGTAGATGAGGCCCTTCCAGCGCAGGGTGGCGATGACGAACATCGCCACCAGCGGCCCCACCGAGAAGACGCCGAACCACACCAGGGACGGGACCGTCAGCCACAGCAGGCGCGGTGTGTTCGGGCCGCCGCGGCGCCGTCCGTGTCGGCGGGCGGCCGGCAGTGCGGGCTCGGGCGCGGTGCGGGCGCCGGCCAGTGTGCTGGTCGATGACATGGAACTGCTTCTTTCGGCCGGGGAAGGACTGGCGGTACGTGCAGCGGCCGGGCGCGACCGGTTCGGGGATCGGCCGCGCGGTCGGGTCGGTGCCGGGGCATGGGCCGCGGGGCCGCCAGGTGCGGCGGCCCCCCTGGGAGCGGCGGTCGGGCGTCGTCAGCTCCTGGCGCCGGCGGTGGCGTCGTCGAGACCCTTGCAGATGGTGTCGGCGGAGGACTTGCCGTACGCCCCGGTGAGGACCTGGATGATCGGGTCGGACGCGGAGCCGATCCACACGTCGGGCAGCACCGCGTAGTCCACCGTCGCGTCGAGCTTGAGCGACTGCGAGAGCAGCGGGTCGGTGGCGTACTGCGAGAAGTCGCCGTCGGTGGGCGGCAGGATGCCGGCGTCTTTCACGAAGTCGCCGACGGTCGCGTCCTTGTAGAAGGAGGTGATGAACTTGCGCACGTTGTCGATACGGTCCTTCGACGCGCCACGCTTGGTGATCATGAAACCGACGCCGGTGAAGCCCTGGAAGGCGGTGGGCTTCTTGGAGACCGAGCCTGAGGCAAGCGGCAGGCCGGCGAGCGTGGTGTGGCTCTCGACGCCGGTGCCCGACTTCTTGGCGTCGGTGTAGGCCCAGGAGCCCGCGGACATCATGGCGGCCTTGCCGGAGTAGTACGCCGCGTACATCGCGTCGGCGTTCAGGCCGGCCGCGTTGTCGGCGAAGACGCCACCGTCACGCAGCTGGGTGAAGAGCTTGATGCCCTGCATCACGGACGGGGTGGCGCAGTAGCCGCCGCTCTGCATGACCTTTTCCATGGTCGCGGCGTCGGTGTAGGACTGCGCGATCTGGTAGAAGAGCTTCTGCCCGGTCCAGTCGTTGCCGCCGACCGTGAGGGGCTGGATGTGGGCGGCGCGCAGCTTCTTGGAGGCGGCGATCAGCTCGTCGGTGGTGGTCGGGATCGTATCCACGCCGGCGGTCTTGAGCAGGTCGGTGTTGTACCAGACGGGCCAGCTGAAGCCGGAGAACGGCAGCCCTTGGAGTGTGCCGTCGGGTTTGCCGCCGACCCGCCACTCGTCGAGGGCGCTGGGCTTCATCTTGTCGGCCAGGCCCCACTCCTTGAGGTAGTTGTCGACCGGGACGGTGACGCCGGCGTCGTGCCAGCCGAGCGTCTTGTCGTAGAGGTTGACGATCACCACGTCGGGGGACTTGCCGGCCGCGACGGCGTTCTCGACCTGGTCGTCGATGGTCTCCAGGCCGTCGGTGGCGTTGACCTTGACGCCGGTCTCCTTGGTGAAGGCCTTGAAGACGCGGTCCTGGGCCGCGGCCGCGGTGTTGCCCGCGGACCAGCGGGTGACGACGTCGATCGAGTTGCCGGCACCGGTGCCGCTCACCGAGTCGCCGCTCGTGCCGCAACCGCCCAGGGTGAGGGCGAGGGCGCTGACGACGGACCCGGCCATGACGCGCACGGCCCAGGGCCTGGTGCGGTGGTCCATAGAGCTTCCTTTGCTTGAGACGGCTTCGAACGCGACACAGCGTCCACGAGCCGCCACCGGAAGTCAATAAGAAAGATTAGTAATCTATGAAAGCCCAACAGGCGCGTGTGTGAGCGCAGTTGCACCATGCGGCACACACGGTGTCAGGAGGATGCCGCGTCACCCGGGAACCCCCTGCACGGGCCGGCCGGCAGTCCTCAGACGCTGCCGCGCATCACCAGCCGGGCCGGCGGGGCGTTGACCGTGGCGGCAGGGGCGGCGACCAGCGCGCCCGCCAGGATGCGACCGGCCAACTCCCCCAACTCCTGGACGTCGTGACTGACCGCGCCGAGCGGCGGAGCCGCAAGCTGACACAGAGCGGAGTCGTCCCAGGCGACCAGCGACAAGTCGGCCGGCACTGCCAGCCCGAGCCGGTCCGCCTCGTGCAAAGCGCCCAGCGCCATCACGTCGTTGTCGAAGACCAACGCGGTCGGCCGGTCCTCCAGCGCGCACAGCGCGGACAGCGCCCGCACACCCGCGGCTTCCGAGTAGTCACCCTCGAAGGTCGTGGTGCGCACCCCGTGCCCGTGGGCCGCATCCAGGAACGTACGCCGACGAATGATCGTGTGCGCCATCTCCGCCGGACCCGCAACGTGGCCCACGTGCGCATGCCCTGCGGCGACGAGCTTGTCCACCACGTCCTGCATCGCCACATCGTCCTGCGTCCACACGGCCGGCAGCCCGCCCGCGGTCACCGGGTCACCGATCACCACGGCCGGCATCCCCAGTTCCTTGACCAGTGCGACCCGCTCGTCACCCGGCAACAGGTCGATCAAAATCACGCCCTGCACCTGGCCCAGCCGCGCCCAGGCCCGCATCCGCTCCGAGGCCTGCGCCACCGTGGCAACCACCTGAAGCAGCACCGGCACCCCGAGCGGCACCAGGACGCTCTCCATGCCGGCGATGAAATCGTGGAAGAACGGCTCCGCCCCCAGCACCTCGGCATCCCGCACCAGGGCAAGGCCGACCGGAGTGCCAGGTCGCGGACGGACCCCGTCGCTCGTCGCAAACATGGCGGCCTCCCCTTGCGGGTCTCGTCTAACCTCGTGCTTTGACGTAGTCGTACGACAGCGTACGGCGAAGCGGAAGGCGGACGAGGATGGCCCGACGGGAGTCCACGGCAGCGGGACCCGGCAGCCGCGCACTCATCGTCGACCTCATCCGATCGTCCGGGCCGATCAGCCGAGTGGAACTGGTCGACGCGACGGGGCTGACGCAGCCGACGATCTCCACCATCGTGCGACGGCTGATCGACGACGGGGTGGTGCGCGAGACCGGCGACACAGTGGCCACCGGGGGCAAGCCGCGCACCATGCTGATCATCAACTCGCGAGCGGCCTACGGCGTCGGCATCCACGTCGGCTCCGACGCGCTGACCTGCGTGGTCACCGACACCCGCGGCGGCACGGTGGGCCGCTCCCTCATCGCGGGCCCGGGCGCGGCCGCCGCCATGCGCGATTCACAGCCCGACGGCCCTGGCTCCCGGCTCGGTGCGAAACCCAACGGGACCGGCTCCGGCGGCACCGAGGACACCGTCGAGCAACTCGCCGCCCTCTACCAGGACGTGACCGAGGGACTTGGCCTCGACAGACAGAGCGTCGCCGGACTCGCCGTGGTCGGCCCCGGGCCCGTGGACCTGGCGCGCGGCGGCTTTCTCGCCCCGCCGGGCCTGCCGCAGTGGGCGGGCCTCGACCTCGCCGACGCGCTGGCCGCCCGTCTCGACATCCCCGTGCTGGTGGACAGCGACGCGGCGGCCGCGACGGTCGGCGAGTTCTGGAGCCGGCAGATCTCCCGCGACCGCACCTTCGGCTGCCTGTACATGAATTCCGGCATCGGCTCGGGCGTCGTCCTGGACGGTTCCCTGCATCGCGGCTCCAGCTCCAACGCGGGAAAGATCGGACATGTGGCCGTGATCCGCGACGGCGAGCCCTGCCCGTGCGGCAACCGCGGCTGCCTGGAGATGTACGCGGCACCACGCGCCGTGGTACGCCGGGCCCATGCGGTGCCAGGGCTCACGGACCGGCTGCGGATCACCCCCGACACCCCGGACGCCCGGGCCTTCGACACTCTGGCACGCGCCGCGCTCTACGGCGACGCGCAGGCCCGCGCGCTGGTCGACGAGTCGGCGGCGCTGCTCGCGGAGGGCGCGGTGACACTGGCGAACCTGTGGGACCTGGACACGTTGGTGCTGGCCGGGCCGGGTTTCGTGGTCGCCGGGTCGATCTACGTCAGCGAGGTCAGGCGCCGGCTCGCGGAGCACTCGTACACCCGTGACGTGCACAGCGTGCGGGTGGACTTGTCGAGCAACCCGCGGGACGCGGCGGCCATCGGCGGCGCGGCGCTGGTGCTCCAGGGTTCGGTGGCCCCGGGCCACGGCCCCGAACTGTCCGCCCGCGCCTGATCCATGACGCCCCGCGACCCGGCCTGCTGACCCGCGGGCATCCCTGTAGCCGGCTCGAACTCGGTTCGCCGACGGCCACTTTGGTCCGATGTATTGATGCCGTGCCGGTGCGCGGGTACGTTGCTCGACCGCTGGCAAAGTGCGGACCACGACGCGCCCGCGCTTTCATAGATTAATTAAGAAACTAGGCCTCGAGCCCTTGAGGCCTGCACGCACACCCGACCTCCACGGCGCCCCTCCCCCCTCTCGAAGGAGCCCGATGAGACACCCCATGAGCCCGCCGCGCGCGACCGCACCCGGCCGCGGCCGCCGATCCTCACTTCTGGCCGCCGCCCTCCGCACGGCGTGCGCCGCGGTCGCCGCCGCACTCGCCGTGCTGACCGCGCCGACGGCCGCCCCCGCTCACGCGGCGGACGCCCCGCGCACCATCCACGTCGCCAAGAACGGCAACGACGCCAACGCCGGCACCCAGGCCTCCCCCTACCTGACGATCAACCGCGCCGCCCAGGTGGCACAGCCCGGCGACACCGTGATGGTGCACGCCGGGCTGTACCGCGAAACGGTCAAGCCCGCACGCGGCGGCACCGACGAGCAGCACCGCATCACGTACACCAACGCCGCCGACGGCGCGGTGACCATCAAGGGCTCCGAAGAGATCAACTCGTGGACCCGCGCCAGCGGCAACGTCTGGAGCGTCACGCTGCCCAACAGCTCCTTCGGCGACTGGAACCCGTACGCCCAGGGACAGCCGAACGGCGGCGGCGGGGGAACCTTCGCCGGCTACACCGCGGGAGACGTCTATCTGGACGAGACCGCGTACTACGAGAAGCCCTCACTCAGCTCCGTGCAGAGCTCGGCCAACACCTGGTACTCCGAGGCCGGTCCGTCCAGCACCACCATCTGGGCCAACTTCAACGGCGCAGACCCCAACGCCCGCCTCGCCGAGATCAACGTCCGCCGCCAGGTCTTCGCCCCCGATGTGTGGGGACTCGGCTACCTCACCGTCAACGGCTTCACGATCAAGCACGCGGCCAACACGTACTCGGACTTCCCCGACAGTCCCGACCGCCGACAAGCCGGAGCGATCAGCGTCTACGGCGGACTGAAGTGGATCATCGAGAACAACATCGTCGTCAACGCCAGGACCATCGGCATCGACATCGGCCTGAGCAACGACACCTGGGCCGGAAACCGCCCCGGCACACCGCGAACGGACTTCCACAACACCAGCGCGTACGGCTCGCACATCGTACGCAACAACTACATCGCCAAATGCGGCCAGTCGGGCATAGCGGGGGTCTTCTCCTGGCACTCGCAAATCCTCTACAACATGATCGAGGACACCAACTACCGCAATGAGTTCAGCGGCGCGGAGACCGCCCCGATCAAGGTCCACTACATGAACGAGGGCCTGATCAAGGGCAATTACGTCAAGAACTCCAAGGGCGGCAACTCGGCCGGCATCTGGACCGACTGGGGCAACCAGAACGTCCGCATCACCGGCAACATCGTGATGAACAGCCCCTGGGGCTACTACGCCGAAGCCGTCTTCGGCCCCATCCTGGTGGACAACAACGTCTTCATCGGCAACAGCGACATCCGGACCCTGGACGCCACCGGCATCGTCTTCGCCAACAACCTCTTCCTCAACAACGCGAACATCCACTCCGACGGCAGCGGCCGGGACGCGTACTACTTCCAGCCGGGCACGATGAACCAGACCACCGCGCTCACCTCGCCCCAGAAATTCTTCTGGTACAACAACCTCGTCCAGGGCTCGACACTGCCGGACAACGCCACCGGCAAGACCCAGGTCAAGGAGGGCAATTCCACCGGCGCGATCTCCAACGTGACCTACACGGCCACGAACACCCGAATGTCGCTGAACTTCGACCTGGACACCTCCGGCATCCGCGGCAACACCCCGGTCACCCAGGCCAGGGTCGGCACCATGCCTCTGGCCAACCAGAGCATCCAGGCCGACGTCACGACGGACTTCTTCGGCCAGCAGGTCAGCACCACCAACACCATGGCCGGCCCGTTCGCCGCCGCACACAACGGCAGCAACTCCCTCACGCTGTGGCCCCCGGCCGGCCAGACCGTGCCCACCCCGCCGCCCCCGCCGACCGGCACCCCGGTGAACCTCTCGCTCGGCGCCAACGCCACAGCGGTCGCCTCCTACCAGGACGGCGGCTACCTGGCCTCCAACGCCATCGACGGCAACGGATCCTCGCGCTGGTCGAGCGACCACAGCAACGACCCCAACGCCTGGATCACCGTCGACCTCGGCGCCCAGTTCGCGGTATCCACCGCGGTCCTCAACTGGGAAGCCGCCTACGGCAAGGCCTACAGGATCCAGGTCTCGGACAACGCGTCCACCTGGACCGACGCCTATTCCACCACCAACGGCCAGGGCGGCACCGAAACGGTGAACATCGGCAGGAACGCCCGCTACGTACGCATGCAAGGCATCACTCCCGCAACCGGATACGGCTACTCGCTCTACGAATTCGAGATCTACGGCACCCCCGCCGACGGCAACGGAACCAGCAGCGCCACCGTCTACGGCGACGCCAACTACAGCGGCACCTCGGCCGCCTTCCCGCCGGGCACCTACGACCTGCCGGCACTCCAGGCCAAGGGCATCGCCAACGACTCCATCTCCTCGATCCGCGTCCCGGCCGGCTGGACCGTGACCGGCTACGCCGACGCGGGCTTCTCCGGCACCGCCTGGAACTTCACCAGCGACGCCCCGAACCTGACCACCACGGGCAACAACGACGCCATCTCGTCCCTGCGCGTCACCGCCAACGGCACCAGAGGGGCACTACACCGATGATCCCCATCGACACCCCCACACCACGACGCACGGCACGAACGCTGCTCGGCGCCGCCGTGACCCTCTTCCTCCTGCTCACCATGGCCTTGCAGGCGTCCCCGCCGAGCGCAGCCGACTCCCCCGTCAACCTCGCCCGCAATCCAGGCGCCCGCGCCGTCGCGTCCTACCAGGACGGCACCTACGTCGCGTCCAACGCCGTCGACGGCAACACCGGCACCCGCTGGTCCAGCGACCACAGCAACGACCCCAACGCTTGGATACACATCGACCTCGCCGGCGAGTACACGGTCTCGTCCGTGACACTGACCTGGGAGGCCGCCTACGCGAAGGCATACAGAGTCCAGACGTCCGACGACTCGGCCCACTGGACCGACGCCTACTCCACCACGACCGGCAACGGTGGAACCGAGACCGTCACCGTCAACAAGACCGCGCACTACGTGCGGATGCAGGGCATCACTCCCGCCACGCAGTACGGCTACTCCCTGTGGGAATTCGCGGTCTACGGCACCGACAGCAGCGGCAACCCCTCCGCCGGCTCACCGACCGTCGCGCCGTCCACGACCTACCCGACGACATACGGCAACTGGCAGGACGGGCTACTGGCCGGCAACGGCAAGCAAGGCGCCATCGTCTTCGGCAACCCGCGCAACGACACCGTCGTCTTCGACGACAAGGACTTCTTCATGGCGCGGACGGAAGCCCGACCGCACCGCACCTTCAACACCGTCAGCCAGGACAACATCAACAAGATCCGCGACCAGCTGATCTCCGGTCAGTACCAGCAGGCCAACCAGCTCGCCGCCGATGTGCAGGGCTACCAGGGCGGCGGCGAGGGCAGCAAGCACCCCGGCTACAAAATGACCGTCGCAATGCCGGACGCCGGAACGATCAGCAACTACGTCCGCTCCACCGACTACGCGCAAGGCGTGGTGAAGGTCAACTGGGCGGACAGCAAGGGCTCGTGGGAGCGGGACACCTTCGTCTCCCGCGCCGACGGCGCCACCGTCCAGTACCAGGCCGCGCCCGCGGGCCAGAAGGAGACCATGACCCTGGGCCTGTCCATCGACCCGGGCATGAACCTCCTCAACAAGGGCGTCACCTACACCAACAACTCCACCACCGACTATCTGAACCTGAGGGCCAAGTACCCCAGCGGCAGCTACAACGCCGGCTACGAGGGCGTCACCCGCATCGTCACCGACGGCACCAAGACCCTGAGCAACGGCCAGGTGACCGTATCGAACGCCGGCTACGTACTGCTGCTGTCACTGACGCAGCGCTACAACGGCACATACAACGGGGGCGTCCCGGCCGAGCAGGAGTGGAGCAAGAACCTGCTCCAGCAAAAGCTCGCCGGCCTCACCACCGACTACCAGACGCTCCTCAACCGGCACACCAGCGCACACAGTTCGATCTTCGGCCGGGTCTCGATCGACTTCGGCGCCTCCCCCGCCGACCGCGCGAAGCCCACCGAGCAGCTCCTCACCGAACAGAAGACCTCCTCGACACCGATCCCCGCGCTCTACGAGCGGATGTTCTACGCCGGCCGCTACCACCTGCTCGGCTCCAGCGGCCCCACCCAGGCCCCGGACCTGCTCGGCAACTGGACAGGAGACAGCAACGTCGGCTGGGACGGCTACTACCACCTGGACGCCAACCTCAACCTGCAGATCTCCAGCGGCAACATCGGCAACATGCCGGAGGCCATGGCAGGGTACTTCTGGCTCAACCAGCAATGGCAAAAGGACTTCGAGACCAACGCCAAGAAGCTCCTCGGCACCCGCGGCATGCTCACCGGCGGCAACACCCCCAACGGCGAGGGCCTGATCTCCAACATCAACTTCGACTACCCCTACCAGTACGTGACAGGCGGGGAGTCCTGGCTGCTCGAACCGTTCTGGGAGTACTACCAGGTCACCGGGGACACCACGTTCCTGGCCGACAAGTACTACCCGCTGATCCGCGACATGGGCGACTTCTACGAGGACTTCCTCACCAAGAAGGACAGCAACGGCAACTACATCCTCGCCGGCTCCATCTCACCGGAGAACACCCCGCCGGGCGGAGTACCGCTCGCCGTCAACTCCGTCTACGACATCTCCGGCGCCAAGTTCGCACTGACCACGCTCATCCAGACCGCGAAGGCCCTCGGCCGCGACGCCGACAAGATCCCGGTCTGGCAGGAGAAGCTGGACCACCTGCCGCCCTACCTGATCAACAACGACGGCGCGCTGGCCGAATGGGCATGGCCCGACCTGGAGAACAAGAACAACTACCAGCACCGCCACTCCAGCGGCCTGCTGCCGGTCTGGCCCTACCGCGAGCTCACTCCGGAGACCAACCCGGCCCAGTTCAAGGCCGCACAGACCTTCCTGCAGAAGAAGGACCAGGGCTCGTACGAGAACGCCGGACACGGCCTGCTGCACGGAGCTCTGATCGCCGCCGACCTCGGCCTGCCCGACTCGGTGGGCGCAAAGCTGCTGCGCTTCGCCAAGGACGACTACTACTACAGCAGCATGGCGACCTCCCACTACAACAACCACAACACCTTCGCCACGGACGTCGTCAACTCCGTGCCCACCGTGATGATGGAAATGCTGGCCGCCACCAAGCCCGGCACGCTGGAACTGCTGCCAGGGCTGCCGAAGGGCCTGAACAAGGGCTCCATCTCCGGCATGCTCGGCAAGAGCCAGTTCACCATCAACAACCTGACCTGGGACACCACCGCACGCACCGCCAAGGTGACACTCACCTCGAAGATCAACCAGAACCTGACGCTGATCCAGCGCTCAGGGATCGCCTCGATCACCGGTGACGGCGTCGCCGTCCAGAACTCCCCCCTGGGCAACATCGCACGCGTCCTGCCGCTCCAGGCCGGCAAGACCGTCACCGTCGACCTCACCATGACCGCCCCGAGAACCAACCTGGCACAGGGGAAGCCCGCGACCGCCTCGTCCCAGTCCAGCGACAGCCAGTCGGCCGCCAAGGCCTTCGACGGTGACCTGAACACCCGGTGGAGCGCCGGCCAGGACCCGAACAGCTGGATCCAGGTGGACCTCGGCAGCACCTACAACCTCTCCGAGGTGGACCTGCTGTGGGAGGCGTCGTACGCGAAGTCCTACAAGCTGCAGGGCTCCACGGACGGCTCCACCTGGCGCGACCTCTACAGCCAGGCCAATTCTTCAGGAGGCACCGAAAAGCTCCCCGTCAGCGGCCAGGCGAGATACGTCCGCATGCAGGGCAGCCAGATGTCCGGGCAATGGGGCTACTCACTCTACGAAGTGCAGGTGTACGGCTAGCGGCTCCGCCAGGGACAGCTGCGGGCGATGCCCCCCAACACCGTTGACGGGACGTGAATGAGCAAAGGGCCCTTCGGGCCGGTGGGCAACGCCCCACCGGCCCGAAAGATCCGACGCGCTTGCCCACGACCGACCAATTGGGTCTGCTGCACGATCGGGTGACATCTTGACCTGCCCCACCTCTCAGGTTCCAGTTTTGGTGGCTAACTGACAGCCCTTCACGGAAGGCTGGCAGTCATGCCTCGTCCCTATCCTCC
>NZ_JBIVLH010000046.1:0-32081 GCF_044751185.1 Streptomyces sp. NPDC088733 | reverse complement strand
GAATACATCGGCCGCTCCGACCACCAAGTCAAAATCCGCGGCTTCCGCATCGAACCCGGCGAAATCGAAACCGCACTCGCCGCACTCGACAACGTGTCCGAAGCGGTCGTGGTGCATCGACAGGACCAGTTGATCGGCTATGCCGTCAGCGGCAGCGACGCCCAGTCGCTGCGTGAGCAGCTGGCGGCGAAGCTGCCGGACTACATGGTCCCCGCGCGCTTGGTCGTCATGGACCGCTTCCCCTTGACCGGCAACGGCAAGGTGGACCGGAAGGCGCTGCCCGCACCCGCGCCCGGCGCGACGGCTCAGTACACGGCCCCGCGCAACCGTGTGGAGGCCGGGCTTGCCGAGGCGTGGGCCGAAGTCCTAGGGGTCTCCACGGTAGGCATCGACGACAACTACTTCGCGCTCGGCGGCGATTCCATCCGGAGCATCCGGGTGCTGGCGCTGGCACGGCAGCGTGATCTGCACTTCCAGATCGCCGATCTCCTGCGCCACCCGACCATCCGTTCTCTGGCCCGTTGCGTCACCGATGCCGAAGCGCCGGCCGACAGCGACAGCGAGCAGCCGTTCGCGCTGCTGTCGGCCGGCGATCGGGGAGCGGTCCCCGATGGTGTGGTGGACGCCTATCCGATGACGCGACTCCAGATGGGCATGGTCCTGGAGAGCGAGAGGTCAGCGGCCTACCACAACACGGGCTCCTTCCGGCTGACCGCGCCGTTCAGTGAGGACGCGTGGCGCGAAGCGGTCTCGGGCCTGGTGGACGCTCACGAACTGCTCCGCACATCCTTCGCCTTCACGGGCTTCGAACAGCCGGTCCAGCTCGTCCACGAATCCGTTCCGGTGCCGCTCACGGTGGAGGATCTGCGCGACCGGGCCGACCAGGATACGCTGGTCCGAGCACACCACGACAGAGAGCTGCGGACACCGTTCGAGTGGAGCCGGCCTCCGCTGATCCGCTTCCACGTGCAACGGCTTTCGGACGACACCATGCAGCTGTTCGTGACCGAGCATCACGCGATCATGGACGGCTGGAGTGAGCGTTCGATGTTCGCCGAGCTCCTCAACCGATACGCCGGCACCCACAGCGCACCAGCCGTGTCCGCGCGCTTCCGGTCCTATGTCCGGCTGGAACTGGCCGCACTGGACAGCGAGCCGGACCGCCGGTTCTGGGCGGACGAGATGGACGAGGCGCCCTTCACCCGGCTGCCTCGCCGTTCGCACCCGAGCGGGACGGCGGGCAAGGACGTGGTGGGACTGCCTCTTCCCCACTCCGTGCAGGACGGTGTGCGCGGTCTGACCGCGAAGCTCGGCGTCGCGGAGCGCACGATCCTGCTGGCCGCGCATCTGCGAGTCATGAGCCTGCTGGCCGGCACGCAGGACGTGGTGACCGGGGCGGTCTACAACGGGCGCACCGAGGAACCGGACGGCGACCGGGTGGTGGGTCTGTTCCTCAACACGCTTCCCGTTCGCGGGCGCTTGTCCGGAGGCAGCTGGATCGATCTGATCCTGCGCACCTCGGAGCTGGACAGTGCCGTCCAGCGGCACCGACGCTTCCCGATGACCGAGATCAAGCGGCTCGTCGGGCGCCAGGCCTTGTTCGACACGTTCTTCAACTACACCCACTTCCATGTCGAACGCGAGGCCGACAACAGCGACATCGAGGTCACCGGCGGTACGGCACCGACCGACTTCCCGTTCAGCGCGGACTTCCACGTCGACAGTGCCACGGGACGGCTGGGTCTCTACCTCGGTTACGACACGGGGCAGTTCACCCGGCGACAGGTCGAGCAGTTCCATGGCTACTACGTCGCGGTCCTGACCGCGATGACCCAGCGGCCCGAATCCAGCCACCGCGACGCCGAGCTGCTGTCCGCGGGAGAGTACCGGTCGCTGGAACGGTGGAACGAAACAGCTCGAGCGGTGCCCCAGGTGACCTTGCCGGATCTGTTCCGTGCACAGGTGGCCCGCACCCCGGACGCTGTCGCGGTCGTCTTCGAGGAGCGGTCGCTGACCTACGCGGAACTGGACGAGCGCGTCGATCGGCTGGCCAGGGCGCTGGCCGGCCGCGGTCTCGGGGCCGAGTCGGTGGTGGGCGTGGCGCTCGCGCGATCGATGGAGCTGATCGTGGCACTGCTGGCGGTGCAGCGAGCCGGAGCCGCTTACCTGCCGCTCGACTCGGACTACCCCGCTCAGCGGCTGGAGTTCATGCTCGCCGACTCCGGAGCGGAGTGTGTGCTGACCGCACGGGGCGTCAAGGCACCGGAGTCCGATGTGCCGTCGGTGTTCATCGAGGATCTGGAGACGGCAGAGGCCGGAGAGCTCCCGGAGGCCTACCACCCGGCTCACCCGGCATACGTGATCTACACCTCCGGCTCGACCGGACGCCCGAAGGGCGTGGCCGTGCCGCACTCAGGAATCGCCAACCGTCTGCTGTGGATGCAGGACACCTACCCACTCACCACCGAGGACCGGGTGCTGCAGAAGACCCCGTCGAGTTTCGACGTCTCGGTGTGGGAGTTCTTCTGGCCGCTGATGACCGGGGCGGCGCTGGTGGTGGCGCGGCCGGACGGCCACAAGGACCCGGCATACCTCGCTGACGTCGTCCGCACCCATCGCGTGACCACCATGCACTTCGTGCCGTCGATGCTCGCCGCCTTCCTGGAGGAACCGTCGGCCGGGCTCTGCACAGGGCTGCGTCGTGTGCTGTGCAGCGGTGAGGCCCTGCCGGCGGCCGTGGCGGAGCGCTTCCACGCGCTGCTCGACGTACCGTTGCACAATCTCTACGGTCCGACCGAGGCGTCGGTCGACGCGACCTTCGCGCCTGTGGAGCCCGGGGCGGAGACGGTAACGATCGGCAGGCCGGTCTGGAACACTCGTGCCTACGTGCTGGACGCGGGTCTGCGGCCCGTTCCGGTGGGGGTGGAGGGCCAGCTGTACCTGGCCGGCGTGCAACTGGCCCGGGGATACGTCAACCGCGCGGGTCTGACCGCGGAGCGGTTCGTCGCAGACCCGTTCGACCAGGCGGGGTCGCGGATGTACCGGACCGGGGACGTGGTGTGCTGGAACGCGGCCGGAGACCTCGAGTACATCGGCCGCGATGACGACCAGGTCAAGATCCGCGGCTTCCGGATCGAACTGGGCGAGATCGAGGCCGCGCTGACCGTGTGCGCGGGAGTCGCGCAGGCGGTGGTCGTGGTGCGGGAGGACACCCCTACCGTGAAGCGGCTCGCCGCGTACCTGGTCCCCGCGGCCGGCGTCGCGCTCGATGTGGATTCCCTGCGGGCGCATGTGGCCTCGGTGGTGCCGGACCATATGGTGCCTGCGGCGTTCGTGGTCCTGGAGGAGTTGCCGCTCACGCCGAACGGCAAGCTGGACCGGAAGGCCCTGCCCGCCCCGTCGTACGGCTCGCGCGTGTCGAGTCGCGCGCCACGCACCTCGGGGGAAGAGCTGCTGGCCGGCCTGCTCGCCGAGGTCCTGGGACTTGCGGGCGTGGGCATCGACGACAACTTCTTCGATCTGGGAGGCGACTCGATCTCGTCCCTTCGGCTGGTGGCACGGGCCCGTGAGGCTGGGCTGGGCATCACGCCCAAGGACGTGTTCACCCACAGGACCGTTGCGGCGATGACCGCCGCCCTGGCGGAGCAGCGCGACGACGCACCTACCGGTTCGGTGCCGGTTCCTGCGACGGCCGAGGCCGGCTGAGGTCTGCCGGGAAGGGACCGGCCCCGTACGGCGCGGACGGGTCCGACCTCACCGACGCGTTGAGCGGATCGCCCGCAAGGACGGACACAGGCCGTAGGGCGACAAGAGGCGCGACCTCTGATGACCGTGGTTGCCAAGACCATGGATCATCAGAGGTCGCGTCTCTTCCCGTCTTCCGTGGTCGTTCCGGCGGTGGCTCCTTTCCCGCCGGGACACGCCCGACACGGGGCGCGGCGCGTCTCGCGGCTCCCGGCCGCGGCCCCTGGGAGAGCGGCGGCCCCCGTGGCCGACCCGCACCGCAGTGGTATGCCCGGCGCAAGCGCGTCGTCGTCGCCAGCGTCCCCGGACCGGCACGTCCATCGGACTGAGCAGCACGTCGACCCGCCGTATATCGCCCTGTATCCGCCCGCAGATTCCACAGTGAACCGGAGTTGGCACGCTTCTTGCGTCACGCCTATGACCACCGAAGGGGCAGACGATGGAGCAGCAGGCAGTGGGCACTGGCCCAGGCGGGCCGCCCTTTCCTCGCGTGGGCGCGGAGTGCCTCCTGGATCATGGTGGCCACGACCCCGGCGGTGGTTCACGGGCACGTCGCCCTGCCCCCCGGCGGCATCTCGGCCCGCAGGACGCGCGTCACGCCGCACGGGGCCGCGACGGCCGGCCGGAATCGAGGCGGCGCCCGACCGGTCGGGCCCGCGCGTTTCAGGGGCGACACTCTCGGCGGCGAGGAACCGTGGAGCGCATGGATTCGCCCGCGGCACGGCCCGCCCGATCCGTCACCTCACGGCCGCGCTTCGGCCCCCGGGAACCAGCCTCGGCCGCACCCCAGGGCCGGGCGGACGTCGTTTCTGCTCGGGCCCATGCCTTCCTGGCCATCGGATCACGTGCCTGAGCCACCCCGGCAGGAACCCGAACTCCAACCCCTCCCCAGTGGCGTGCCGCCAGCGTCGCCGGCCACGGCCCCTGGTCCCTCCCCCTCGCAGCAGAGGTGTCTGCCATGAACACACTCGACCGTCAGTCGTTCACCCCGCGTGAACATGAGATCCTCGCGCAGCTTCCCGGCGGGACCACCTACCAGGCCATCGCGCGACGGCTGGGTATCAGTCCCCACACCGTCGACACGCACATGCGACGCCTGCGCATCAAGACCGGTGCCACCAACCGCACTCAGCTCGTAGTGGTGGCGATCCAGCTCGGGTACCTCCCCGGGCGGGGCTCGGCTGCTCCCGACGCAGAACGGGTCACGCCGATCGCGTCCTGAGTACCGACAGGGCGCCTGCCGACCGCGGCCTCTCACGAGCCGGCGGCAGGCGCCCTCCGCGTCAACGGGTCGGCCGTGCCCGCAGACGCGCGCAGTGGGCAAACAGGCACGTTCCTGGTCCCGGCAACGGCGGGAACGACGAGGCCGGCACCTCCCGTGGCCACGGGAGGTGCCGGCCTCGTCGCGTCAGGCGAGTTCGAGCTTCGGAAAGAGCGGCGGCGCCTTCTCGACGTGCCGGCCGGACGGATCCACGGCCAGATCCGAGATCACGCTCTCCGGATTGTCGTTGAGGGCGCGGAGCATGCGGTCGGAGGCATGGGGGACGAACGGACGCAGCAGCACACCCAGCCGCTGCAGCACTCGGTAGCCGTGGTGCAGCACGGTGTCGAGGTCCTGTGCCGCTCCCGCGTCGCCCTGGTCCGCGGCCTTGGCAAGGTGCCAGGGCGCGCGCTCGTCGACGTAGGCGTTGGCCCGGCGTACGAGGTCCCAGATCCGCGCGAGCGCCTCCCGGTGGTCGTAGCGCTCCATCGCCGCGTCGGCCTCGCGGGTGCTGATCGCCGCCTGTTCCTGGAGCGCCTCCTCGGGAGCCCCGAGCGGACCGCTCTGCGGGACGACGCCGTCGCGGTACCGGACGGTCATCGCGGTGATCCTGCTGAGCAGGTTGCCCAATGCATTGGCGAGGTCGGTGTTGTACCGGGTCACCAGGCGCTCTTCGCTGAAGTCGCCGTCGCCGAAGGGTGAGAAGTCGGCCAGGAGCAGATAGCGCAGGGCGTCCTGGCCGTAGCGCTCCAGCACGTCCATGGGGTCGATCGCGTTGCCCAGGCTCTTGCTGAGCTTCTGGCCGCCGGAGGTGATGTAACCGTGCACCACCACCTCGGTCGGCAGCGGCAGTCCTGCCGAGAGCAGCATCGCGGGCCAGTACACCGCGTGGAACCGGAGCACTCCCTTGCCGACCACATGTGTGCGCCGGTCCGCGTCCACCCAGAAACGCTTGTACCGGTCGCTCTCATCGGTCCAGCCGAGGGCGTTGATGTAGTTCGTCAGCGCGTCGATCCAGACATACATGACCTGGGTCTCGTCGCCCGGGACCGGGATGCCCCAGCCACGGGCTCGTTCCACGGACCGGGAGATACTGATGTCCTCCAGCCCGGAGCGAATGAAACCGGTCACCTCGTTCAACCGGGACTCCGGGTAGATCTTCAGCCGGCCCGAGGACAGTTCCTCCAGCAGTTGGTCGCCGTAGCGCGACAGACGGAAGAAATGGTTGTGCTCCGTCACCAGCTCGGGCTCCACAAGGTGCTCCGGGCATTTGCCGTCCGGCAGTTCATCAGGCGTGTAGAACTGCTCACAGCCGACGCAGTAGAGACCCTCGTAGTCCTGCGTGTAGATGTCGCCGCGCTCGTTCATCCGACGCCAGATCTCCGTGGCCCCGGTGAGGTGTTCCGGACTGACGCTCGTCCGGATGAAGTCGCTCACGCCAATGCTCATCGCCCCGAGCAGCTTTTCGAAGTACTGCACGTTGCGGTCGACCAGCTGTCTCGTGGAAACACCCTCGCGCTCGGCGGCGAGTACGTTCTTGAGGCTGTTCTCGTCCGAGCCGCTGAGGAAGAAGACGTCCTTCCGGCTCATCGCGTGCCGGGCGAAGGCATCCGCCTGGACGTACTCCAATGCGTGTCCGAGGTGTGGACGGGCATTGACGTAAGGGATGGTCGTTGAGATGAACGCCGTAGCGGACATGATCTCCTCTATCGGGGAAACGGTCGGCCACACGCCCGGGCGGGGCGGGGTGGAAAACTGCCGACAAGGTGCACTACCACACCCGAACTCGCAATCCTACCCGCCCGTTACAGGCCCTTGATGCGTTCACGAGGTCGACTCGGCTGATGTGGCGCGAAGTTGACGTGCAGTGGGATCAGCGCACGGCCGTCCCACGGCTGTGGCCACGAACGGTGTCGTGGCCGTCGGAAACGTGGCACAGGCCCTGTTCCGCGCCGCCGCCACGCCCATCCGGGTGATGCGCAGGGGAGATCCCTTCAGGATGGACGACGGGGCAGCGGCGCGGACGCGACCGGTCACACGAAGTGGGCTGCTTCGCGTACCAGGACCCAGGTCTCACGCATGGTCTCCGGGCCGGGAGCGTGATCGTGGTAGTCCTCCGTCACGCCGGCCAGCCCGAAGCCGGCGGCCAGCGCGGCGGAACGAATCTCCGAGGGGTCGAACCACCACTGGCTGTGCTGCTCGACCTGCTTGTCGAAGCCGTCCACGCTCTGCGTGAACAAGCTGATGGAGAAGTCGCACCGGTGTTCTTCCGGGTGGTACCGGTTGCGCCAGACGTAGGCGAAGCTGTCGAGATCATCGCCGTAGTGGCTGTTGCCCAGCAGATTCTCCAGCTTGTGCCGGGTGTTGACGTCGAAGACGAACAGGCCTCCGGGACGCAGGGTCCGCGCGACGCATGCGAAGAGCTCCGCCAATTGCGCGGGCCGGAAGTAGTTGACGCTGTCGAAACTGCACACCGCGGCGTCGAAAGACGCATCGGTGACGGGCAGCGGCGCGGGGAGCCTGGCCTGGTGCAGCTCTGTACCGGGCGCCGTCCGCGACCGGGCCCGCTCCAGCATGCCCGCGGCCCCGTCGACGCCCACGACCTCCAGCCCCTGGTGCTGAAGCAGCGCCGTGATACTCCCGGTGCCGCAGCACACGTCGAGCACCCGACGGATCTCGCCGTGGGCACGGAAGAGCCCCGCGAGGTGGTCCGCCCACCGGGAGTAGTCGTTGTGCGCGGTCCACCGGTCGTAGACCGCCGCCAACGCGTCGTAGGGAGCGAGCGGTGCGACCGCGGTCACGGCCTGCGCACCTTGATCGCAAGGTTGGTACCGCGCTCGGCCCACGAGTCGTGCTCGCTGGCCTCCAGCTCCAGGGCCAGGACCGTACGGAAGTACTCCTCGTTCTCGAGGGCACGCGAGATGTCGCTGATCTTGTCGTAGGGATAGCCGAAGTCCTCGGCACCGGGCAGGGCGAGCGAAGTGACCCCGAAGACCCGCTCACCGTTCAGGCCGGCGCCCGCGGCCAGGGACTTGAGCTCGTCGGCGGAGTAGACCCGCAACGGCGGCACGTGCTCGGACCACCGGACGGTGCGGGTGGCCAGGAGCTGCGCCAGCTCCTCAGGACCGGCGCCGTCCCGGAGAATCTTCGAGGACAGGGCGTTGGACAGCGAGTGGCTCATGAGGAAGCCCGCGGCGCCGGGACGCATGACGCGGTGGATGGTGTCGAACGCCGCGGCAGGGTTGTCGAGGAAGGAGAGCACACCGTAGGTGCTGATCACCGCGTCGTAGGACTCGGAGGCCAGCTCGGGAGCGTTCTCCACGTCACAGTGGACGAGCTCGACGGTATCGGCGACGGACGAGGCCTGGCGGTTGATGTCCGCCTGACGGAGCATGTCGGCGGACTTGTCGGCGACCGTGACGGTCACGCCGAACTCCGTCGCCAGCCAGATGCCCCAGCGGCCGGTGCCGCCGCCCACGTCCAGGACCCGCTGGCCCGCCCGCAGGTCGAGGTGGCGGCGGATGAGCTCCTTGATCAGCTCGTCGGCGAGGTGCCAATAGGTGGCCTCGTAGAAGCCCTCGACATTGCCGGCGTACGGCTTGAAGAACTTGTCGAACTCGGCTTCGGTCATCAGGGACATGGGGTTCTCCTCAGGGTGATCGGGTGATGCGTGGACCGGTCGGTGGATCGGTGGGAGGCGCGCGAGCCGCGCCCGTCAGACAGCTCGGGCCGGGCGGGACAGGAGCCGGGACGCCGGCGGGGTCAGGCCGGCGAGGTACTCCCCGTAGTCGAGTCCCTCCGGCATGGGGACCAGACGCACCCGGTCGGGGAGCCGGTGCCACCGGTCGGTGTCCCAGGCCGCGGCGAGCACGTCCCAGTCAGGGGTGACCGGCCAGCCGTGCGGGTGCGCGAACTCCGCCCGCAGGGGCTCGTCGGTCAATTGGTAACGGACGTCGGCGGAGAGGCGGAGTTCGTCGCTCGCGTTGGGGCCGCCGCCGTGCACGGTCAAACTGTGGAACAGCACCAGGTCGCCCGGTGCGTAGTCCGCCGACGCCCAGGCGGGATCGTCCGGGCGGACGGGCAGATAGAGCGGGCGGCGCCCGCCGAGCGACGCGTCGGTGGGCAGGAAACCGTGCAGATGGGAGCCCGGGATCAGACGCAGTCCCTGCTTGTCCTCGTCGCAATCGGTGAACGGGATCCATGCCGTCACCGCGTCGGTGGTGACGTGCTGCACCACGAAGTCCTGGTGCGCACGCGTGGCGTACTCCCCCGGCCTGGCGGACGGCGGGGCGAGCCGGACGACCCTCGCCGGGTGGCAGAAGACGTCGCCTCCGAGCAGCCGCTCCATGAGGGTCCACAGCACGGGGGTGAAGGCGAGCCGGTGAACGCTTTCCAGGCGCAGCACCGCGGGGTAGACGGTGCGGAAGGACTCGGTGCGAAAGCCGATCTCCCGTTCGGCGACGGTGAGCGCTCCGGGGTCCGCGAGCCAGCCGATCTCGTGCAGCGCGGCACGAAGTTCAGCCTGGACCGCGTTCACCTCGGTGGTGTCGAGCACCCCCGGCAGGTAGAGATAGCCGTCCTCGGCCAGCCGGTCGCGCAGTTCCGTGGTGTCCGTGAGGGCGTCGCGGGAGTCACGAAGGTGGTGCACGGGAGCTCCTAGGGAAGGATGGTGCGGCCGTTCACACGCGGGAGCAGTTCCAGGTCGCGGATGTCGCGCTGGGCCAGCAGCCACATCAAGAAGCGCTCGACGCCCATGCCGAAGCCCGCGGTCCGCATCGGCGTGTCGGTCTTCATCCGCACGTACCAGTCGTAGTCCTCGGCAGGCACCTTGTGCTGCCGCAGGGCATCGAGGACCTCGCTGCCGCCGACGTGCCGCTCGCCCGCCCCGACCACCTCGCCGGGGCCGAAGAGCAGGTCCCCGTTGAGAGCCCGGCCCCGGGCGTCCTGCCGCTGGTAGAACGGCACGGCCGACGCGTCCCAGTGGGTGACCCACAGGAAGTCGCCGTACATGTCCATCAGACAGCGCTCACCGTCGCGGGTCAGGTTGCGCCAGCCGTCCTCGTGGACGACGTACCGCGGATCGTCGTCCAGCGCGGCGGTCGCCTCGTCGAAGGTGAGACGCCGGAAGGCCCGGTGGTCGTCGAGCAGAGCCGTGACGTGGTCCAGCGATCCCGCGGCCGCACGGATGAGGTCGGCGTGCCGGGTCACGAGTTCACCGACGACGTGGCGCAGGTACTCCTCGACAAGCGTCATGACGTCCTGGAGGCCACCGGGAATCTCGGCCTCGCTGTGGAAGAACTGGCACAGGTGGGTCGAGTCGGGCGCTTCACCGCGGAAGGACGGCATCAGGTAGTAGGCCCCCCGCCCCGCGAGCCGGCACAGATACTCGAGACTGAACTGCATCGAGTCGGCGAGGTAGGTCGGGGCGCCGAACAGATCGACCTTGACCGGCAGCGAGTCACTGCCCAGACCCATGGGCGAGGACACCGATCCGGTGGTCACCGGCAGATGACCGAAGCGGATACCGCGCTCGGTCCAGAAGGCCACCGTCGCTGTGGTGATGGTGTCCTGGAGATCGACCAGTGCCGCATACCAGGGGCTGCTCATCACCGTCAGGAAGTGGGTTTCCGGGTCGCGCCAGGATCCGGGGGGCGCCAGGGAGGCGGGGGCCGTTTCCGGTGCGGCCTGCGTGATCGCGGAAGATATCGCTTGCAGGGACATGTGGGGTTCCTTTCTCGGTTCTCGGCTCAACCTGCGCCGAGACCGGCCGGGCTGGCCGGGCGGGCCGGGTTCTGCTCCGGCAGGGGGGCAAGGGTGATGCCGAGGCGCGTGCACGCCTCCGGGAAACGCGGGTCGAGCAGAGCGGCCAGGTCGCTCGTGCGGATGGGTCTGGCCCATTTCCAGCGACGTGAACGGGGTTCGGTGAGCATGTCGAGTTCGGGCCGGTCGGCTGCCGGGTGGGCGACCACCATGTGGATACCGGGAGGCAGTTGCGCCAGGTGGGCGAGCAGGTCGTCGGTCTTGGACTGCGGCGGGCGCAGGGACAGATGCCAGACGGAATCCACCGCCATCGGAATCCCGGGCGCAGGGACGTCGTCCCGGCAAGGGATCCCCCATTCGGCGCTGACTTCGGCCAGGACGGCCGGGTCGAAGACCCCCACGTGCGACTCGCAATGCCGGGGCCGTACACCCGCCGCCGACATCACCCTCAACTGCTCGCTGAGTTCCGCATGGGCCTCGGCCCGGTCGGCTCCCGCCGCGCGCAGTTCGGGGGGACCGGGCAGGTACGCGCCGTCCTGGGCCCGCAGGGTCTCGGCCGGAGTGAGCGGGTAGTAGCGCAACCCTTCCCACTCGCAGGCCAGCACGAGGTGTGCGCCCAGCGGGAGTCCTTGCCGGCGGGACAGCCACATTGCGCGCTGCGCGTCCGGAGCCGGGACCATCACCGAGGCCTGGGTGACCACCCCGGCTCGATGGGCTTCGAGGATGCCGTCCGTCACAGCGGGGCACATGCCGTGGTCGTCCGCTTGGACGACCAGGACGCGGTCGGTGCTCCGCCTCATACCTGGTCCTCCCGAGTGATCGCGTACAGAAGCCAGTTGCGCCGGCCGTCGTCCGTGGTGAGCCGGTACTCCGTATCGCTCAGTGCCCGCACGACCCGGTCCAGGGCGGCGATCAGGGCGTGCCATGCGGGGTGCCGCTCCGCAGGCGGCTGGTAGAGCGAGACGAGCAGTTGCCCACCCGGCGCGACCAGGCCGAGCATCCGGTCGACTGCGGCCGCCGGCTCGTCGAGGTAGTAGAGGACCTCGCTGAGCACGACGACGTCGAAGGTGCCGCGCAGGGGCAGCCGCGACGCGTCCGCGCACACCAGCGTCTCGCCGGGGCGGCGGATCCGTCCGGCCAGGGCGGCGTGTGACCAGTCCACGCCGACGTAGCGACCGGTGAACGCGTCCCCGAGGCAGTCGCGCAGCACCCCCGTACCGCAGCCGACATCGAGCACGCTCGCGGCCCCGGCGGCCAGGACACGGTTACGGATCTCGACGTAGCGTGCCTGCTCAGGGCCTTCGGTCAGGTAGTCCCAGCGCCCAGAACGGAACTGCTCGTTCCATTCCTCGCGGGTGGTCTCCGGCACCCGCGCTGCGGTCCCGTCAGTCATGGCACCAACCTCCCCTCCAGCCGGGCGGCCGTACGGAAGCGGTCGCCTGCGAACACCTCCGCCGCAGCCTCGAGCGCGAACCGGACATGCTCATCGCGGTGCGCGGCGGTCAGGAAGTTGACGTCTCGGCGCATCAGGACTCCGCGCCGCGCCATGCCGGCGAGGAAGGTTTCGGCGAGGCGTGCGTGGACCGCGGAGTCCTCGGCGAAGCGCAGGCAGGGCATGGGGTCGTAGCCGACCGCCACGGGCCCCGTCCCGGTCTCCTCTGCGACGCGGTTCAGTCCCTCACGCAGGTTCCGGCCGAGCCGGGCGATGCGCGCGTAGTAGTCGGTTCGCGTGTAGTGGCGCAGGGCGGCCTTCATCACCTCCAGGGACACGGTCTCCCCGGCGAAGGTGCTGGACACCCGCAGCCTCTCGAAGCCCTCCATGACGCGCCGGGACCCGGCGACGGCGGCCAGCGGCGCCCCCGCGGCAAGGCCCTTGGAGAAGCAGACCAGGTCGGCGGCGACACCGAGGTGCTGTCCGAGGCCGCCGGGGGCGAGTCGGAAGCCCGTGACGACCTCGTCGAGGACGAGCAACGCCCCGGAGTCATGGCAGGCGTCGCGCAGTGCGGTCAGGAACTCCGCAGTGAGCTTGCGGTGGTAGGGCGTTGACAGCATGACACAGGCGATCCGGCCACCCCGTGCCCGCACGTCCGCCAGCAGTCGTTCGTCGTCCTGGTCGCAGGACAGTTCCACCCTGCTGGTCAGCCCGGCAAGTGACGCCGGTACACCCGGGCTGGGGCCGATCAGCTGATCGTGCCAGCCGTGATAGCCGGCCAGCAGTACCTCGTCCCGACCGGTCAGCAGCCTGGCCAGGCGGATCGCCGCGGCACACGCCTCGGCACCGGTCTTCAGGAAACGGACCGTCTCGACGCCCGGCACGGACTCGGCCAGGAGTTCCGCGGCTGTGACCTCCGCAGGGGTGGGCAACGAGAGCAGCAGCCCCCGGGACACCTTCTCCTTGACGGTATTCGTCACGACCGGGTGGTTGTGCCCGAGGGTCGCGGCACCGAGCGCCGCCACGAAATCGACGTAGGTCTGACCGTCCACGTCCCGGACCTGGGCGCCACTGCCGCGTTCCAGATAGACGGGGTAGTGGCCGTCGGCGAAATTCTCCGGCCGCTTGTGGTAGGTGTGGGTCAGCCCCGGCGTGACCAGCGCAGCCCGGCGGCGCAGTTCCGCCGACCGCCGCAGGTCCAGGGGTCCGGAGCGGACCGGGGGCAGCGGGTCGCCGCCCGGAACCTCCCCCAGATGCTCCGGAGTGAGCGTCCGGTACCTGCCGTGCCGGGCCACCCAGGCGCGACCGATGTCGTGAGCCACCACGTCCCGGGTGAAGTGCACACGGTGCCGGTCGTACCCGTCCTCGGCCAGCACCTGCTCCCGGAGGCGTTCGTCGACACACAGAGCGGGGTCCGTGGTGGCCAGCGCCCGGGCGACAACCGGTGCCCACCGGGCCGTGCGGTGGACATGAGGGCTGAGCGGCATGAAGTGGGCGGCCCAGCTGGGACGTTCGAGCCGCACCAGAGGAACGCGCGTGCCGGTCACCGGGGTTGCCTCACCACGGCGATCGAAGGTCCCGCCGCGCGCGACGTGCGAATTGCCGAAGACGATCTGGGTCGCGTCACAGGTGTGAAGGTCCTCTATGAGGCCGTCGAGGTCGACGAGCCCGGTGAACTCCCAGTCGTCCTCCAGATGGACGCCGACGGGTGAGACGGTGTGGGAGAGCAGGACTCCGAGTGCGGCCGGCAGGCCCACCTGCCGCGGGAACTCCTCCACCACGACTTCGGCGACCCTGGGATCCACGTCACTCAGCCCGCGCAGGAAGGAAAGGGTCCGGTCACGTTCCTCGTGGGGGACCGCGTAGGCGGGGTCCACGGTCACGATCACGCGGAAGGACCCACTGAAGGTGACGTGCTCGAAAAAACTGGTGAAGGTGCGCAGCGCGGTGTCGCGCCCCACCGATGTCGTGGTGATGTCGATCGTCGGCGACCGATGGGGATCGTTTCTGGTGAGCACAACTGCCTCCTTTCGCTCGGGCGGGTTTCGCGCCTAGTAGAAGCGCCCGTTCTCACTGATCAGATGGTCACTGCCCGGCGCGGAGCAGTGGGCGCAGCGCGATGGGCGGTACGGCACGATCCGGCCGAACACCGGGACCCGCCGGGCCGCGGCGCACTCGTCGCACACGCCGCGGACGAGCCCGAACCGTTCCACTCCCTCCCGCAGCCGGGCGCGGGCGAGGCCCAGTAGCCGTCGGTCGTACGCGGCAAGCTCGTCCCTCACCGATGCGGCGTCGGGGAATGGCGTGGTCGCCTCGTGGCCGGCGGGTGCGCGTCGGGCCACCCGCCAGCTGCCGTCGGGCCGGACTCCGTAGGCGAGCGGCACACCGGCGCGCATCAGGCGGCGTTCCGCCCGGCGCCGGCGAAACGGCTCGTTCCCGGTGACCGTCACCGTCCGCACCCGGATGCCGTCCAAACCGGCCCGCCAGGCGTCCAGGCCCGCGGTGTCCGGCGGCGCGAGCACCCCAGCTTGTACGGGGGCCAGCGCCGAGGGCAGCCCGAGTCCGCCGGTGTCGAGGTGGTGCATGCTCACGAGGGCGAGCACCTTGCCGGTGAAGCCGATGTCGAGCACTTCTCCTGCGACGCCCAGTGCTTCCCGGTACGGGGGAGCCATCAGATAGGTCGTCGCCAGTACGGTCGGCCGGCCGTCGCGAAGGCATGACACCGTCAGGTGGCACACCTCGCCGTACGAGGACAGGGCATCGGTGGCAATGGTCAGCACCGGCAGTCCGAAGGCTTCGAAGGTCCTCTTCAGGGCCAGCCGGTAGGACTCCAGGGCAGTGCGGCCCTCACCGGTCGGCAGCAGCCTGTTCAGCTGGATCGCCGGCCAGATGTAGCGCTCGCGGAACAGCGGCGCACCGGAGCCGCGCAGTTGCCGCAGCAGGCCTCCGGTCGACACAACGGCTCCCGGATGGTGATGACGCTGCAGCCAGGCGACGTTGAGGTGGAGGTTGTCGGCGCGCAGGACCCAGTCCGGGCGCGGCTCTCCGTGGCCTGGCAGCCGGTAGACATTCGCGTACTGCGGAAAGACCCGTTCGTACGTGTCCCGCCTGTGGAGGAAAGGGTGTTCGGTCCGGGCCACCGGGGCCACCGCGCCGGCCTGCTCCACGAAGGTGTCCACCATGCCGCGGACAGCGCGGAGGCCGAGGGCGCGCCATGGTGTGATGCCGCTTCCGGAACCGCCGGCGGCCACGATGCCCGCGTCGACGAGGGCACGGTGATAGTGGGTGTCACGCATGGGCCGTCCCGTCCCGTTCGGCGGTGAGCCTGGCCGCCACCCAGCAGCAGGGGCGCCCCCAGGCTCGGCCCCACTTGGCGGCCAGGTGCCCGGTGACGTCGGAGAGCTCCTCCAGCAGGGTCTTGGCGAGTGCTTCCGCGCCGGCCAGATCAGGTGTGAACGCCTGTACGAGCAGGAGGCCGTCACGCTCACCCGCCTCGTCGAGGTCGGCGCCGAGGGAGTAGCAGCGGCTGGGGCCTCGACGCAGCCATCCGGGCGGCACGATCTCGAAGTCGGTGCCGTAGGTGCGCAGATACCACGGCTCGTCACCGGGCTGGAGCCGTACCACTCGGGGATAGCGCAGTCCGCCGGCGAACGGCGCGGCGGGCACTTCGAGGATCTCCTCGATGTCGTGCCGTCGCATGATGTCGGCGATGTGAAGGACGGCGGGATCAGCGGACAGCTGCATCGAGCACCTCCACGACCCCGGCGCCGGCGTCGACCCGGGCGCGTACGCCCAGCGGGAGGGTCACCATCGGGTCGCTGTGCCCGATGTCGAGACCCGCCACCGCGGGGACGTCGTAGCGTGCGGCGATCTCGCGGACCTGCTGCCGCAGGGCCGTCTCGAAATCCTGGCCGGCGCGGAACGACCGGCCGAGCAGGAGGGCCGCCATGCGGTCGAACACCCCGGCCATACGGAGCTGGGTCAGTGCTCGCTCCACGACGCGGATGTCGGTGGCACAGGTCTCCAGGAAGACGGTCGCACCGGTGAAGTCGGGGAGGTACGAGGTGCCGGCGAGCAGACCGATCGTCTCCAGATTGCCGCCGACCAGCGGGCCGATACCCGTACCGGGGTGGAGCCACTGCCAGCCTGTGCCCGGGACAAGCTGCCGCGGCCGGTCGTCGGCCTCGTCCCAGAAGAGCAGTTCCTCAGTGTATTCCGCTGCCGGCGCGAGGGGGCCGAGCGGCCGCGCGCTGGCGGCGGCTCGCAGGAAGCCGTCGCGCGTGTACGGCAGCATCCGCGGGTATTCGGCCAACTCGGGCAGCAGGGTGGGCCCGTGGAAGGTGACCAGGCCGGCGCGGCGGTACACGGCCAGCAGGATCGTGGTGATGTCGCTGTAGCCAATGATGATCTTGGGATCGGCCCGAAGGGCCTCGTAGTCGAGCCATTCGAGTACCGCGTTGCCGGTCAGCCCACCCAATGACGCGACGATGCAGCGGACCTCGGGGTCTCGGAAGAAGCGGTTCAGCTCGTCGGCCCGCTCCTCCGGTGTCGCGTCCCGGATGCCGCCCGCGGCAAGTGGTCCCAGGCGGACGTCATACCCGAGCCCGCGCAGCGCCTCGACCCCGCGGGCCAGCCTTCTGGGCGTGACCACCGGCGCGGACGGCGTGGCGATCGCAACCACGTTGCCCTTGCTCAGGCGGGGCGGGACGAGCAACGGGACTCCCGTTGCGGTAACGGGGATCCCCGCGGCCGGTCGGGTTGGACCGTCTTCCCGGGGAACACACATGACTGCCTCCAGACCAGAACCAACACGGCTGCGACGAGCGGCGACATCCGTGCCCGCGGCCCGGCGGAGACGCGCGGGGTGCGGTCTGCGCCAGGGAGGCACCGCCGTCTCGTGCCGTCGCAGCAATGTTCGGCGAACGGAGACCGCGCCCCACAGTCCCGAGTTCCGGGTACCGGGTACCGGTCCCCCGGACTCCAAACCACGACGGGCGGGGTAACGGTTTCGCGTGACTGGTCGCGCCGCGCACCGAATGTCACGGTGAGAGCTCCGCGACGTCCTACCGCGCAGGACCGCGCTGTAGGCCGTCATCACTGTCCGGACCTGTCCCGGAGGAATCGCATGCCCCGGACCCGATCGCCCCGGGCCGTCCCCGACTTCGACGGAACGGCACCGGACGTCTGCCGTCGACTGCGGCGCCTGGCCGGCTTGGCCCAGGACCGAAAATCACCCCACGCTCACGCGAGGGGCGACACACCGCTGCCGCAGAGCGGTGAGCCCGCCATCCACGGCCCGAACGCCTTTCTGCGGCCGCTCCCGGCTCGCTCAGCGCAGGGACCGACCGCACGGATCGTGCGCATGTGCCGTGACGACCACAGCACCCGGCGGGTGTCCGAGGGACCGTGGGCCCCTCTCAGCCAGTACGGATCGGCGGCCGCACATCGCGCGGGAGGGCCGGGCCCGGACCTGGTACCGGACAACCGTGACTGGCCGCGGTCCTGCTGCCGGGCCAGCATCGAGAGCCCGTACTGAGGAGGAGATCCTGTTGCACGCCCCGACGCTTTCCCGATGGGTGGGCGACGTAGACGAGTTCATGACGTCGTACTGGTCTCGCAGACCCGGCGTCTTCCACCCGGGCGACGTGGAGCTGAGTCCCTTCACGCTGGCCGACGTCGACCACGCCCTCGCCGGAGGCTTGCTGCGCGAGCCGTACGTGGAGATGGCGAACGCGCAGAATCCGCTACCCGTCGATGCCTACACGCTGGTCCGGCAAGTGCATCTGGCGAAGCACCCGGGCTTCGCCGACCTGACCAAGATCGGCGATCTGCTGGAGCGGGGCGCGACCTTGTTGCTGCGCTGCATCGACCACTGGCACCGCCCCACCGCGGCGATGCTGGAAGCCCTCTCCGCCGAACTGGGCAGGCATATCGAGGCGTTCTACTTCATCACCCCGGCGGGCCACCAGGGGCTGCCGCTGCACCGCGACGACGCGGACGTACTCGTCTTCCAGGTCGCCGGCAGCAAGAGCTGGCAGGTGCACGAGGGACCGGGCAACCCCGGGTGGAGCCCCGGCGCTGTCGGCGACGGCCCCCAGCCGGCCGAAGTACTGCGTACCACGCTGCGTCAGGGGGAGGTGATGTACATCCCCCGCGGCTACGCACACCAGGCAGTAGGCGACGGCGGGCTGTCCGTGCATCTGTCGCTGACCATTCGCGAAGTGAGCTCGGTCGACCTCCACCGGGTGCTTCAGCGCACGTTGTTCGCAGGGCTGGCATTGCCGCCGCGCCCTCTGGGCGACGACGCACTCCTGGCGGTCGCCGACCGTCTGCTCGACCAGGCGCGCGACCGGCTCACCGAGTTGACGGCACGGGATCTTCTGGACCTGGCGAGACGCAGCGGCACCGAGCGTCGCCCGGTGCCCGGCGAACTCTCGCTGGTTTCCAAGGCGGAGGCCTGGGCGTCGCGGGAGGCCGCTCCCGCGTCCTGAACAGCGTGACGACGATGCATGGGGCCGGCCGGGGCCGGCCTGCCGCGATCGCGTCACGGGTTCGCCGCGCCCCGGTACGGTCACCTATCGGCTCCTGCTTTTCGAATCCCCTGCCACGACATCCCGAAGCCATTACCCCGATCCAATCCTCCGACCGATCGTCCGCCTTTTCCGCGTGCCGCGAAAAAGACGGATCGTATCGGCCGGGGGATTTTTTTGTTTCCAGGAACGATTCACGAAGAGGACGGTACCGCCGGCGCTTTCAGTGCGTCCCGCCAGCGAGACATGGAGAATCACTCGGACACCAAATACCCCCTTTAGGCAGTCTATTTGTACCATTTTACGCCGTCTGACTCACACCCAAAAGGGACGGAAGACGACGCCTGGACATCGGCCGCGGAATCCGCTCTTGCCTTTTTTCAACACCCGGGTCTACTGTCGTTGACGCAATCAACCGCACCCGCGGAGATGCCTTCACCGGATGATGGAACCGCGTTCCACGTATTCCGATCCGGCGAAAATTCCCAGCGATACAGAGGAGATCATCATGGAGAACTACGAGGTCGACATCACCGCCCTGGCCGACGAGGAGCTCGACGACATCGTCGGCGGCGTCGTCGTCGTCAGCCCCCTCCCCTGCATCTGACGGCTAGCCAGCCGCAGGGGAACGGCCGGCTGGCAGCGCCCTCGGCGCTGCTAGCTGGCCGTGAGGCCGACTGAGTCGGGTGGTCCGGGATCAACCGGTCCACCCGGCTCGCCGAGGAGGACGCAGGAGATGACGAACAGACCACGTTTCCGGGCCGAGGCCCTTGCACACCGCTACACGCGGGACGGCCTGGGACCGGTGTTCGGCCGTACGGGCGAGAGCCGTGGGCCGGCGAGTCGGCGCGAGCGCGTTTCCGGCGCCCTGGCACGACGAGGCCGCCGACGTGTGCCGGTGTGCCTGCAAACGCAGGTCAGCGACTGCGGCCCGGCTTCCCTCGTCATGACCTTGCGCCACCACGGGATCGAAGCGGATCTCGCAGGCATACGAGCGCTGATCGACTCGGGGCGCAACGGCGCGTCGGCCCGGACCCTTCTGGACGTCGCCCGCCGAAACGGACTGCGCGGACGAGGAGTCCGCACAGATCTGGAGGGGCTCCGTCACCTGCCCGCCGGCAGCATCCTCTTCTGGAACTTCAACCACTTCGTGGTGCTGGAGCGTGCGACACAGGAGTACACCGACATCGTCGACCCGGCGTCAGGCCGCCGGCGCCTCAGTCCGGAAGCGGTCACGGAGTCGTTCACCGGCGTCGCGCTGGAGTTCGCCGCCCCACTGGAACCACCGGTCGAGACGCGTGTCTCCGCAGCGCCCGCGACATCGGGTCCGTGGCGATTGCTGCGACATGTCCTGCCGCGGGGCCGCGAGCTGGGCGGGATACTCGGTGCCTCGGGAGCCCTGACGGCCCTGGAATTCATTCTGCCGGCCGCGGTCAGCGTCTTCCTCGGAAGCGTGCTGCCCGGCCATCTCACCGGGACCCTGTGGCTTGCGACGGCGGGACTCGCCGTAGTGGCGCTGCTCTTCTTCGGTCTTCAGATCCTGCGGGCCCTCCTGCTGGCCAAACGGCAAGCGGCTGTCGAACGCAAACTGACCTGGGGCGTGATGGAGCATCTGGTCTCCCTGCCCTACGACTTCTTCACCGTCCACAACTCCGGTGACCTGGCCCTGCGGGTCAGGACCAGCAGCCTGCTCAACCAGGTCCTGAGCATGTCTGCGGTGTCGACCGCCTTCGACGGCCTGCTGATCGTCATCTACTTGACCGCCGTGTTCGTCGTCAACCCGTTCCTGGCCGCCGTGGTCGTCTTCCTGATCGTGCTCCAGGCGGCCGTCATGACCATCACCTGGCGGCGCCAGGCCGAGTTGAGCCACGAGGTCCTGGAGCGCCAGACCCAGGCTCAGGGCGAGCTCGTCGAACTGCTGGAGAGCATCACCAGCCTCAAGTCGGCCGGAACCGAGTCCGTGGCCGCCGAACGCTGGTCGCACTCACTGGTCGCCGAAGTGAACAAGCGCCTCCACGCGCGGCGCAGTCTCGCCGCCACTACCTCACTCAGCCGCGCCATCCAGTTCTGCGCACCGATGGTGGTACTCGTCGTCGGTGCGTGGCAGGTACTCGCCGGTCATGGCTCGGCCGGCGGGACGCTCGCGTTCATGGCCCTGACCGTCTCGTTGTTCGCCCCGCTGGAGAGCGTCTTCGACACGGCCTCCCAACTCGCCAGTGCGCGACCGGCACTGGTGCGGCTCGACGACATCCTGTCGACCGCGCCCGAACCGGTCGGCCGACCGCTGCCGGACGCCGGTCACGCCGAGCCGCTCCAGGTCACGGTCCGCGATGTGACCTTCCGGCACCGCGGCGCGTCGCGGCCGACCCTTTCAGGGGTCGATCTGCGCATCGCGGCCGGCGACTTCGTCGCGGTGGTGGGCCGGTCCGGTTCGGGCAAGTCGACCCTCGGCCTGCTCCTGGCGGGGCTCCACACGCCGACCTCCGGAACCGTCGAGGTCGGCGGGCACGATGTCGCCGGGCTCCACGGCCCCTCGTACCGGCGCCGGATCGCCTACATCAACCAGGACGCACACCTGTTCAGCGGGACCATCCGGGAGAACATCTCCTTCGGAGGCGACGAGATCGCCCACGCGGACCTGGTCGAAGCCGTCAAGCTCGCCCACATCCACGAGGAGATCATCGCCCTGCCGATGGGCTACGACACTCTCGTGGGACCCGGCGGTCACGGGCTGTCCGGTGGGCAGCGCCAGCGGATCGTGCTCGCCAGGGCGCTGGCCCGCCGACCGCGGCTGCTCATCCTGGACGAGGCGACCAGCGCCCTCGACCCTGCCCTGGAGAAGAGCGTCTTCCAGGGGCTGCTCGCCTCCGGCACCACCGTCGTCGCCGTCGCGCACCGGCTCACCGTGCTGGACGCGGCAGACCAGGTACTGGTGGTCCAGGACGGCCGGATCGTCCAGTCGGGCTCCCCCCGTGAGCTCAAGGCGAAGGGGGGCGAGTTCCTGTGCCTGCAGTGACCGAGGCCGAATCCGGGCTGCCGGCGCCCGGCCCGCTCACCTACGAGCAGGAGTGGTACCTCCGCCGTGTCCGGGGCAGCACCTACACCCGGCGCAATGTCCGGCTGTGCTATCGGATCCTCGGCCCTCTCGACACCGAGCGCTTCGAAGAGGCCGTGCGCCTCTTCGTGACCCGGCACGACGCACTGCGGATGGCCCTGGTCCCGTCCGGCTCCGACGCACCGGCGACCGCGCAGCGGCTACTGCCCATCCGGCCGGACGACCGGCCCATCGACGGGCAGCACGTCACCGCGGTTTCGACCGGCCAGTTCTCCCACTACGCCGCGGCGCTCTTCTCCCGGGACGTCATCACGCCCTTCGCCGACCGGGGACGGCCCTTCAGCCTCCGGCTGCTGCGCCATGACCCCGAACACCACGCCTTCCTGGCAACCTTCGACAACGTCTTCTTCGACGGCCGGGCGCACGACCTGTTCAGCCGCGAGGTCTGGCGTGACTACGCCGCCCTGGGCGATACCGCCGCCGACCCCCCGCCGGTGACCGCGCCCTCCTTCGCGCGGGCGGCACGCGACCAGCGTGAAGGCCGCGGTCCGCGCCGTCTCGAACGGGCACGGGCATCCTGGCAGCGCCGCACGGAGTTCGCGGCCGGCAACCGCTGGCGCGAACTGGACGTCGCCCCCACCGCGAGCGGCAGCGTCCACGCGACGATCCCCGAGGCCCTGCTCGAGGCGCTGCGCGAGTACTGCCGGCAGGCGCGCTGCACCGTCATGCACTGGCTCGTCGGCTCGTTCGCACGGTCGCTCGCCACGCACGCCGGACAGCGCAGGTTGAGTCTGTGGACCTCGCTCGACTCCCGGCCCCCCGCCGAGCGCGACACGGTAGGGATGTTCGCCGGACCGGCCCCCCTGGCCATCGGCGCGCCAGGAGCTGCCCTGCCTGAAGTGGTCGCCGAAGTCGGGGCCGCGATGGTCGACGCCCTACGTCATCAACAGCTCCCCGCTGCCGAACTGGCCGCGCTGCTCGGCACGCCGCCCGGCCCGGGGGCGGCTGCCGGTGCGATCGCACGAGACGTCTACGTGAACCTGCGCAGCTTCCCCGGGTCGGTGCGTCCGCCCCGCGGGGACTCGACGCTGCGGATCACCCCCGACGCCTACCCGCTGCGCCGAATCGCCCTCGTGGACTCCTCCGCCCTGCACCTGAGGTGCAACGAGTACCGGGACGCCGTCATGATCGACCTGGTGTTCGACGGACGGCGGGTGGGCGAACCACTGGCCCGGGCGATCGCGGACCAGATCACCTCGGACGCCGCGGCCGTCACGGGCCGCCGTCCGTCATCGGAAAGGCCCCAGTGATGAGCCAGTTGCCCCCCGACTCTCTGCTGCCGCAGGTGATGACGGCCGTCGCCGAGGTCTTCGGTGACGGTATGGGACCGGAAGACGGTTTCTTTGCCGCCGGCGGTGACTCGGTCACCGCCGTGTGGCTGGCGGATCTCCTGGAAGAGCGCCTGGGCGTCGATGTCGACGCCCACACCGTCCTCAACGCGGAGAACTTCCGCGCGATGGCCGCCCGCCTGGCCGACGCAGCCGCGGTCACCACCGGCGACGTGTCCGGGGAGTCCTGAGCCGTGCGCCCTCATCTGTGGAGTCCCTGGAAGTCCGCCGGGACCGAACCGTCCCGCCTGGCCGTCGTGGCGGGATCCCAGTCCTGCACCTTCGGAGAACTGACCGCGCGGGCCGACGCCCTGGCCCGGGGACTGCGTGCGCGCGGCCTGCCCGACGGCAGCGTCCTTTCCACGGACATCCCGACCGGCCCCCGGTTCTTCGCCCTCGCTCTGGCGGCCCTCGCCCACGGTTACGGGCTCTTCCCTGTGGAGGCCGGACTGCTGCGATCACCCACCGGCTCCCGGTTGCTGGCCGACATGCGCGTCGCCCTGCACGTGACGTCCTGGCCCGCGGAGCAGTGCGCGGGCACGCCGCCCCACCCTGTCGCCGACGACGAAACCCTCGTCGACGCGGGCACCTCGGACTCTCCCGTTCCGTTGCGGGCCTCCGTCGCGGCCGGGTACCTGGCGTTCGCCACCTCCGGCACGACGGGCGTGCCGCAGGCGGTGCCCCGGGTGCGCCCCGCACGCCCGTACCTCGGCGTCGCGGTCGAGGAGCGGTACGCGGCGGGGCCCTCCGTGGGCCCGCATCTGATGGCCAATCCCACCTACCATCTGGGAACGCTCGGTCCGGCGCTGTACGCGTTGCAGGCGGGCAGCACGGTGGTCGTGCAGCAGGAATGGTCCGCGTCGGAGTTCACGACGCTGGCCGATCGTCACGCGGTGGCCAGCACCATGCTGAGCCCCGACCTGCTGGTCGACATCGTGCGGGCCGGCCGTGCCCCCGCACAGCCCCTCCGGGCGGTCTTCCACGGCGGCGCCTCCTGTCCGCCCGCCGTGAAGCGAGCGGCCATCGGCCTGCTGGGACCGGTCCTGCACGAGTACTACGGCACGTCCCGCAGCATCCTGACGGAGATCGGCACGCCGCAGTGGCTGACGCACCCGGGTTCGGTCGGGCGTGCGCTGCCCGGCATCACCCTGACCGTCGAGCGGGACGGAGAACACCTGCCCGCCGGCGCGCCGGGCGAGATCACCGCCCGTCTGCGAGCCGCTGACAGCGCGTCCGGCTCCGACGGGGTGCTGCGCACCGGCGACCTCGGCTACCTGGACGAGGACGGCTACCTCTACGTCCTCGGTCGCATGGGCACGTCCGGCGGACACGACGAGGCTCTGCTGGAACACCTGGTCCGCCAACTGCCCGGCGTCACCGACGTCGCCGTGATCGGCGGACCGACCGGCCCCGCATCCGTCTGCCACGTGGAGACCCCCGTGACGCAGGACGCGGCCGGCCTCGTCGCGGCGATCGGCGCGGCCACCGCCGCGTGGGGCCTGCCGCTCCCCCAGGTCGTCCCGCATCCCAGCGGTAGCCTGCCCCGGACTCCGAGCGGGAAGATCCGGCGCGCGGCACTGGCCTCGGACGGGGCTGGTACCGGTCAGAGGCACCGGTGAGCACCGCCCGGCCCGGTAGGGCTCGTACGGCCTACGACTGGCTGACGCGGCACGCGACGTCCCGGCCGTCGGCAACTGCCGTGACCGCCTGGCGGGACGGGGCGATACGCGAAACGATCGACTACGCGGGACTGACCGCACTGGTCGAGCGGGCCGCCGCGGCCCTGGCTGCTCAGGCCCCTGATGCCGGCGACCGGGTCGTGCTCGCCCTGCCCAACGATCACACGTTCACAGCGGCCCTGCTGGCCTGCGCGGCCGCAGGCCTCATCGCGGTCCCCGCGCCGCCCTTGACCGCGGACGCGCATCCGGCCGCTCTGGCACGCCTGCGCGGAATCGTCGAGGACTGCCGTCCCGCGCTCGTGCTCAGCCGCGCCGGCCAGGCTCGGGACGGGGACACCGCCGCGATCGCCGGCCTGCGACGGGTCGTCGCCTGGGACGACCTGATCGCGTCCGCCGGGGTCCCATCGGGTCCACCGCGCCCCGCCCGGCAGTGTGCCGTCGCGCTGCTCCAGTACACGTCCGGTTCGACGGGCGCTCCCAAGGGAGCCGTCATCACCCACCGCGCGCTGCGGGCCAGTTGCGCCCAGGCCGCCAGGATCTACGGCGAGAGTCCGCACGACACGTCGGTGACATGGGTACCGCTCCACCACGACATGGGTCTGGTCACCGGGGTGCTGCGCCCGCTGTTCAGCGGCTACGCCTCGGTGCTGCTGCATCCGCGGGAATTCGCCCGGTCCCCTCTGTCCTGGCTGCGCGCGCTGACGGCGGTGCGCGGGTCGATGTCCAGCGCGCCCGACTTCGCCTATGCGCTCTGCGTCCGCAGGGTGTCCGCCGAGCAGGTGCGTCAACTTGACCTGACGGCGTGGCGGATCGCACGCAACGCCGGCGAGGTCGTCCGGGCGGACACCGCGGAGCGGTTCGCGGCGCACTTCGCGCCCGCGGGCTTCCGCCCCGACGCCTTCTGTCCTTCGTACGGCATGGCGGAAGCGACTCTCACGGTCACCACCGGCACCCCGGACGATCCGGCGCTGCGGCTGGCCGTCGACCGGGCGGCCCTTCAGGCCGGCCAGGTCGTTCCGTCGACCGAGGCCGGCGGCTCCCGGTCCGTGCTGCTCTCGTCAGGACGGCCTCTGCCCGGCACGCAAGTGGAGATCAGCGACCACGAGGGCCGGACGGGGCGGCACGCGGTGGTGGGCCGCATCCGGATCCGCGGGCCGCAGATGTTCTCCGGTTACTGGCCGAGCGCCGCTTCCAGGGCCGGAACGGCTGACGCGGCGCACGACCGGGACGCGGTGGAAGACTGGCACAGCACGGGTGATCTCGGCTTCGTCCATCGCGGGCACCTGTTCGTCCTGGGGCGCGGCGACGACACGGTCGTACAGAACGGGCGCAACTTCTATGCTGCCGACATCCGTGCCGTGTGCGCCGGTATCCCAGGTGTACGCCCCGGCCGCTGCGTGGCCTTCACCACCGGCGGCCTTGGCTCGGACGCACCTGGCACCGCCCGGGTCTGCCTCGTGACCGAAGTCGACGCCTCCGCCGCCGTCAGAGCGTCACTGGCCCAGGAGATCAGAGGGCGCCTGGCCGTCGAGCTCGAACTCTTCGTCCATGACGTCGAGTTGCTCGGTCCCGGGCAGCTGTCCCTTACGACGAGTGGCAAGCCCCAGGTTTCCGAGACCCGAAACCGACGGGAAAGCCGGGCATCCGGCGTCCGTGACACGTGCGGTCGCCCCACGGGCATCGCCGACGGCACGCCGCCGGGACCCGGGCCTCCCGGCCCGACATCCAAGGAGTGACCCATGCACCCGATGGCAGCATCCACCCCGCGTCGCGCGGCCGGCCTGAGAAGGGCCGCGGACGGTGCGGCGTCCCTGCCCGCCATCGCGCGCCTGCATCTGGACGGCTCCGCACGTGCGCTGCCCACCGCCCTGCAACTCCCGCGCGATCTGCCTCTGGCCGCCTGGCTGCGGCTCGGCGGGCAGCTGCAGTCGGCCGCCGATTCGTCGTCCTGGTGGCTCGGTGACTGGCTGGTGCACGGCAGTGTGAGCTATCCGAACCGCTACCGCGAGGCGATGCGGAGCACCGCGCTCGACTACCAGACCTTGCGCAACTACGCCTGGGTGGCGAGGAAGTTCCCCCCGTCACGGCGGCGCCAGGAGCTCAGCTTTCAGCACCATCAGGAGGTCGCCGCCCTGCCTCCGGAACAACAGGACCTGTGGCTCGACCGGTCGGCGGAACACAGGTGGCCGAAGGCTGAACTGCGCCGCCGGCTGCGTGCCGAGGCACCGGGCCGCGCTGTACCGGCCGATCGCACGGCCAGGCTCAGCCTGGAGGTCGCCGAGGAGCGCTGGGAGCAGTGGCGGCGGGCGGCCGAGCGCGAGCGTCGCGACGTGGGCGAGTGGCTCGCCGCCCTCGCGGACCGGGCGGCACGCGAGGGCACATGACAGGCCTACCGGTGCATACCGGCATGTCCGGAGCCCGCCACGGATGTCCCGTACCTCGAGCCGGATCAGTGCGGCACCTTCTCCTGTACAGCGGTGAGCTGCTTTCCTGATGGGCAAGTGACCGCGTGGCAGGAGGAGGAAGGGTGACGGACGAGGACTGCGTTTTCTGTTCGCTCGTCGCAGGCCGTGTCGCGGCGAGCATCGTCCACGAGGACCAGCGGGTCGTCGCCTTCATGGACCACCAGCCGGTGACTCCTGGGCATGTGCTCGTCGTCCCCCGGGCGCACGCGCAAGGGCTGGAGGATCTCGACATCACCGCTGGGACCCATATGTGGTCGCTGGCGCACCGCGTCGGACGGGCTCTGCGCCGGTCGGGTCTGCGCTGCGACGGCGTCAACATGTTCCTCGCGGACGGAGAAGCCGCCTTCCAGGAGGTCTTCCACGTCCATCTGCACGTGTTCCCCCGTTTCGCCGGCGACGGCTTCACCATCGGCGCCGACTGGCGTGTGCGGGAACGTGACGTCCTCGACGAAGCTGCGGCCGCCGTGAGAACGGGACTGACGCGGCTGGACGGACGCATGGAGGCCGTCTGATCCGCCGGGACTTCCGCACCCGCTGTGCCGGGCCTGCCGCGCGGCAGCCACCTTCGTCGTCACCGCACCGGGTGCCTCACGGCTCGCCGTGGCCTCCCGGCCCCATGGGGCGCGCGGCCCACAGGGGCCGTCAGCGGGACCCGGCGCGTGCCGCGGAAGGCCCGGCGGCGGAGTGCTGGGAACCGACGCCGCGTGCGGCCGTCACGCAGAGCGTGAACAACAGGACCGCACCCATGACGAAGGGAGCGCGCAGGCCGAACACGTGCGCTACGACGCCACTGGTGAGCGCGCCGACCGCACTCGCGCCAGCGATGATCATCTGGTACGCCATGTTGACCCGGCCGAGCAGGTGGTCGGGAACGATGCTCTGACGTACGGAGACGGCCACGACGTTCCAGGACAGCATCGCCGCGCCGTAGCAGGCGATGAAACCGCAGAACGCCAGGCGGGACGAGACGGCGCCCGCCAACGCCACGGATCCCGCCTGGCCGGCCATGGCCAGGGTGAGCGTCCTGCCGGCGCCGAGCCGGTCGGACACCCGCGCGACGACGGCGGCCCCGGCGATGCCTCCCACCGCGAACCCCACCATGACGAGTCCGTAGCCGAGACCACTGATACGGAGCTCCTCACGGGTGTACAGCACCAGAACGGTGGTGAGTGCGGTGACCACAAGGTTGGCGACGCCTGCGGCTACGCACAGCAGCCGCAGGAGACGGTGATTCCAGAGCCAGCCGACGCCCTCGATCACTTCCCGCCGCAACGATGTTCGTCGCGTGGGGCCGGTCGTCCGCGCACGGTAGTCCCCGGGCAGAAGTGCGATCAGCACGGCAGCGCACGCAATGCACGCCGTCTGCGCCGCGAAGGGCGCCGCGACAGACGCGGCGAACAGCACCGCACCCAGTGGCGAGCCCAGGAGGTTGCCGGTGACCTGCGCCGTGGCCTGCAGTGCCGCGTTCGCGCGGGTGCGGCCGACCGGTTCGACGACCGCGGGCACCATGCCGCCCCACGCACCGACGTACATGACCTGCCCGGCTCCGAGGAGCAGAGCCACCGCGCCGAGCAGGGGTATCGACGCGCGCCCGGTGAAGACGGCGAAGGTGAACGCCGCGGCGATCACGGCCCGCAGGGCGTCGGAGATCCACAGCACACGCCGGCGGTCCAAGCGGTCGGCGACGACTCCGGATATCAGGCCGAGGACGAGCCAGGGCAGTTGCTCCGCGAAAAAGACGAGGGAGACGCCCCTCGGGTCGCCGGTGAGCCGCCCGGCGAGCAGGGGCATGGCTGTCAAGGCGATGCCGTCGCCGAGGCCGGCCGCGGAGACGGCGCTCCACAGCAGGCGGAACCGGGGGCCGAGAGGCGCTCGCGGTGGGCGCGGGGAAGCCGGCATGGGATGACACCGTTCCTTCCTGTGGGCCGGGGTTCTGACGGGCCGAAGTGACAGGGCCCGATTCAGAACCGGGCGGACCGGCGAGGATGCCGGGCGAGCGGCCTGAGCCCCTGCACGCCGTCGCCCGGATCGGAGCACGATCCGGGCCGGCGGGGTGCCGGGGCTCCTGGGCGCGGACGCCGTCACATCTCGATCGCGGACTGACCGTAGCCGTGCTCGTACTGTTCGGACGGCGGCCTGGTATCCCGTGCCGGGACCCGCACCAGAGCCCGCTTCAGCCAGCGGTCGGTGCCGTCGTAGCGGGCACGGAACGGGACACGTCCGTGCACGACGACGTCGTTGTCGACCACGAGCACGTCCCCGGGTTCGAGCACCGCCTCCACGGAAGCCGCGGCCAGCTGCTCCTCCAGGCGTCGGTACGCGTCCCGGTGGGCCTGGTCGGCCCGGTCCAGCGGCGTGTACGCCGGATCGAAGCGCAGGGTGAGCCCCTCGGGCGAGTCCCACAGGGTTCGCACGGGCGGTGGGGCTTCGTGAAACCCGGGAACGCTTTCGTAGGCGTCGTCGGGCAGGATGGGCAGGACCGGCATGGTGAGCCGGGCGAGGTCCTCGTCACCGATCCCGGTCCGTCGGACACTCGCCGCGGTGGTGGCCACGCGATCGTGGTTGCGCATGCAGCAAAGGAGCAGCAGGTGGGCTCGCTGGGGATGGAACGCGTCCTCGGTGTGCGGGCTCAGCAGCACCGTGCTGCTGGCGCCCGTCTGTTCGTGCTCGTGCCCCTCGGAGGGAACGATGTTGTTGACGATGCGTCCGCTCTGCTGCCCCTCCCATGCCAAAGGGCGTCCCATCAGATGAACGACCAGCAGCAGAACGACATCCCACAGCGCTCCGGCGTCCTCTGCCCGCGACCAGTGCAGGGGAGTCGGGCCGATCTCTTCGTCATCGACCGGCAGTCCACGTACGACGAACATCCCCGCGTCCGTGAACTGTGCTCGGAACCGGTCTCGTGTGGTGGAGTGCAGTTGCCGAGCGGCTTCCCCGAGCGAGGCGAACAGCTCGGGGCCCGTCGTGCCGCCGTGGTCCGCAAGGAGTTTCCCAGCGGCCGTGACCAGTTGGTGCGCTGCCTCCGGTGGCAGTGTTCGCAGGGGTATGTCGGAATGCATGGGAATTCCTTCCTGTGCCCATGGCGACACATGGCGACGAGGGGATGGAACGGACATGCGGTGGGCCCGAGCGCTTCCGGGCGTCCCGGTCCCGGTCGACTCCGGAACCACAACCACCGGTCGGCGGTGTTCGCCTGCGCGACGGCGACCTGGGCGATGGGCCTTGCGGTCGAGGGGGGGCGGGGCGGGCCGTGTTCGGCCCGCCGCGACCCCATCGGGCGACTCTCGCCTCACAGCACAGCGATCGGCGACCGTCGCCGAGTTCGCGAACCGGATTCCGTCCCGCCCGCGTCTCGGCCTCTTCACAGGACCGATGACGTCGAGGTCTCGCCGGACACGGCGGACACGACCCGTCAAAGTGTGCGTCCCGGGGCGAACGGGCGGTGGCTTGCCTTGTGACTAGGGCGCCAGCGGCAGACGCTGGCCGCGCCACCCCTCGTGGTCCCAGCCAGAGGGGTCGACCGGCGCGGACGCCACCGCGTCCCCGCACTCAGCGGTACGCCACCCCTCGTGGTCCCAGTCGCAGGGGTCGACCGGCGCGGACGCCACCGCGTCCCCGCACTCAGCGGCACGCCACCCCTCGTGGTCCCAGTCGCAGGGGTCGACCGCCCCGGACGCCACCACGTCCCCACGCGACGCCGCGTTCAGGACTGCCCGCCCGGCCGTCTCCGCGGCGTAGGCCGTGCCTGCCGACCCAGCTATGCCGGTCACCAGCGCCAGCACTCCGATGCCTCCGACCGCGAGACGCAGTCGCCGGCTACCGATAAGCCTTCTGTTGGACTCGCCCATGACCGATTCCCTCCGAGAACTCCTGCCGCGTTGACACCTCCATGCTCACGAACCGAGATCGATGGACGGTCAACACACGTGAGGGCTCGGTCAACAATGGATGTACCGATGATGCGAGGCACCACAGCAAGGCGCGGCATGGACGCTCGCTGAACTGAAGCGCCAGGTCCCGGAGCTCGACCGCCACCGGAATCCGCCCGGCGGATCCGGATCTCAGGCCGCAGGTCACCATGCGGCAGCCGAGTACGGCGAGCATGCCCGGGATTGGTGCGGAACGCCTCTTCAGCCGGGGGTACGTCATGTTCAAGGTGACCTTCGCTCTGAAGCGGGGGCCGGTTGTTGTGCTGTCAGGCCTCACGGGCGTAGGAGGTGAGGCGTTCGGCGAACGCGGCGACCAAGTCGCGCAGCTCGGCGGGACGCTCGCCGACGAACGGCCGGTCGAGTGAGGCGAGGAGCGGCGGCAACCAGTCCAGCCGCTCCGCCCGCAGCTCGGCGCGCAGCCAGCGCTCGGCCGCCTGGTCCTCGCCCGCCGCAGGCGCTTCCTCCCCCAGGCTCGCGACACTGGCCGGAAGGCGGGCACGGATCTGTGCAACCGTGCCGTGGATCCGCAAGGTCGGGCTGGGAGGCCGCCGGCCACACGCTGCGCGAGCGCACCGCCGGCCCAGGCCAGCCCCACCTGTGCGGGTGCGCGGCCCAGTTCCTCGGCGACGTCCTTCATCGAGTGGTGGATCATGGTGGGGTGATACGTCGCCATGAACTCACCGACCGGGAGTGGGAGTTGCTCGCTCCGTTGATACCGCGGGCCGCCACCGGACGACCTCGCATGGCGGACCGGCAGGTCGTCAACGGCATGGTCTACAAGATCCGTACCGGAGTCTCCTGGCGTGACCTGCCCGAACGCTACGGGCCATGGCAGACG
>NZ_JBIVLH010000045.1:0-39846 GCF_044751185.1 Streptomyces sp. NPDC088733 | reverse complement strand
TGCAGGGGGGACCCTGTGGGAGAGTAGGACGCCGCCGAACAATTCTTCAGCCTCAACCCCCGAGCTCATGCTCGGGGGTTGAGGCTTTTTTGCGTCCACTACAGTTGGCTTCGTGCGCTACGACCTGGTCATTTTCGACAACGACGGGGTGCTCGTCGACAGCGAGCCGATCGCGAACCATGTGCTCGCCGATCTGCTGACCGAGCACGGGCATCCGACGAGCTACGAGGACTCGTTGCGGGACTACATGGGTTCGGCCATGCACCGCGTGCACGACCTGGTGGCCGAGCGGTCGGGGCAGCGGTTGCCGGAGGACTTCGACGCGACGTACTACGCGCGGGTCTTTGAGGGTTTCCGCCGGGAGCTCCAGCCGGTGCCGGGCGTCGCGGACGTTCTGGAGAAGCTGGACGCGGACGGGGTGCCGTACTGCGTGGCGTCGTCGGGCAGCCATGAGCGGATCCGGGTGGCGCTGCGGAAGACCGGTCTGTACGGGCACTTCGGTGAGGAGCGCATTTTCAGTTCGCAGGATGTGGGCCGGGGCAAGCCGGCGCCCGATCTGTTCCTGCACGCGGCACGTGCGATGGGCGTACCGCCCGAGCGGTGTGCGGTGGTGGAGGACAGCCTGCTGGGGGTGGAGGCCGCGGTCGCGGCGGGGATGGACGTGTACGGCTTCACGGCGATGACCCCGCCGGCGCGGCTGGAGGAGGCGGGGTCGGCGGGGACGCTCACGCTCTTCGCCGAAATGGTGGGCCTGCCGGGAAAACTGATGATGTGATCGACCTACCCGTCCGTAGGGTTCGGCCCTACGCTGCTCGCTCATGGACGGCATCGACGGCAGATTGCGTCATGGGCGGGCCTCCCTGGCCGTCAGCTTCTTCTCGCAAGGTGTGGCCTTCGCGCTCCTGGTGACGCGCATCCCGGCCCTGCAGGATCGATACGACATCAGTGACGCGCTGCTGCCGCTGTTCCTTGCGGCGGTGCCCGTCCTGGCCGGTGTCGGAAGCGTGGCGACCGAGCACCTGGTGAAGCGCGTACGGCCGAGCACGGTGCTGCGCTGGGTGCAGCCGGTGGTGTGCCTGGCGCTGCTGGGCGCAGGTTCCGGCGACACGATGTGGGAACTGGCTCTGTCGCTCGCGGTGTTCGGCATCTGTGTCGGCGGGCTCGACGCCTCGATGAACATGCTCGGCGTGAGCCTCCAGCGCACGTACGGCCGCAGCATCATGCTGGGCTTCCACGCCGCCTACAGCTTCGGCGGCATCCTCGGTGCGTCCCTGGCCTGGGCGGGCGCGCACTGGCACCTGTCGCTCGCGGTGCTGTACGGGCCGGTGGTGGCGGTGCTGATCCCGCTGACGCTGGTGGGCAGCCGCTGGTACGTCGACCAGGCGGCCGACGCGCCCGCGGGGAAGCCGGCGCCGGGCGGAGCCGATGCCCCCGCGTCCGGCGCGTCCGTCGCGATGCGCATGCTGCTGCCGCTGTGCCTGGTGATGGCGTTCGCGTACATCGGCGACTCGACGGTCTCCAACTGGAGCGCGAAGTACCTCCAGGACGTCCTCGGCAGCTCCGAGCAACTGGCGACGGTCCCGTACAACGTCTACATGGTGACGACCCTGCTCGGCCGGTCGGTCGGGGACTTCGGAGTGCGGCGCTTCGGGGCCGCGGCCGTCGTGCGGGTCGGGGCGCTCGTCGCGGTGGCCGGGTTCGCGGTCGTGGCGGTGGCGCCGGGGCCGTGGGTGGGCATGCTGGGCTTCACGCTGCTGGGCTTCGGGCTGTGCGTGATCGTGCCGCAGACCTTCGCCGCGGCCGGGCGGATGTTCCCGGGGGCGTCGGACACAGCGATCGCGCGGCTCAACATCTTCAACTACGTGGGCTTCCTGGTGGGTTCGCCGCTGGTGGGCGCGCTGGGTGACGCGTGGAGCTACCGTGGCGCGATGCTGGTGCCGATGGTGCTGGTGGCCGCCACACTGCTGTACGCCCGCTCGTTCGGAGCCGAGCCCGCCCGATACGGTGGCGACCATGAGCGGCCGCGCACAGCTGATGTGGGACGAGCAGGTAACGGGCTATGACTTCGGTCGCGGGCACCCGATGGATCCGGTGCGGCTCGCGCTGACCATGGGGCTGGTCCGGGCATTCGACCTGGACAAGGCGGCGGCGGTCGTTTCCGCGCCGGCCGCCGGGGACTCGACGCTGGGGCTGGTCCACGACGCCGAGTACGTCGCCGCGGTGCGGCGGGCGTCGGCCGACCCCAAGGCGCTGACGGAGCTGTCGTACGGCATCGGCACCGACGACAACCCGGCCTTCGCGGGGATGCACGAGGCCTCGGCGCTGATCGCCGGCCAGTCGGTGGGCGCGGCCGAGGCGGTCTGGCGCGGCGAGGCCGCGCACGCGGTGAACTTCGCCGGCGGTCTGCACCACGCGATGCCGGGGACGGCCTCGGGTTTCTGCGTCTACAACGACGCCGCGCTCGCCGTCGCGCGGCTGCTGGAGCTGGGCGCCGAGCGTGTGGTCTACGTGGACGTGGACGTGCACCACGGAGACGGGGTCCAGGCCGTGTTCTGGGACGACCCGCGGGTGCTGACCATCTCGCTGCACGAGCACCCTCGCACCTTGTTCCCGCAGACGGGCTGGCCGGAGGAGACCGGTGGCGCGGGCGCGGAGGGCGGCGCGGTGAACCTGGCGCTGCCGGCCGGCACCGGGGACGCGGGCTGGCTGCGGGCCTTCCACGCGGTGGTGCCGGAGCTCGTCGCCGCGTTCCGGCCGCAGGCGCTGGTCACCCAGCACGGCGCCGACACGCACTTCGAGGACCCGCTGGCGCATCTGGCGGTGAGCCTGGACGCCCAGCGCGCGGTGGCGGAGGCCCTGCACGGCCTGGCGCACGAGCATGCCGAGGGCCGCTGGGTGGCGCTCGGCGGCGGCGGGTACGCAGTGGTGGACGTTGTACCACGGTCGTGGACGCACCTGGTGGCCATCGCCGCGGGCCGGCCGGTGGCTCCGGAGTCGGCGACGCCCGAGGAGTGGCGTGCGGAGGTGTACCGCAGGACCCGGCAGACCGGCCCGCTGCGGATGACGGACGGCCGGGACGGGTCCTTCACGGGGTTCCACGACGCGGGGTACGACCCGGCGGACCGGTTGGACCAGGCGATCCTCGCGACCCGGCGGGCGGTGTTCCCGCTGCACGGACTGCTGCCGTAGGGCTCTGCCGACACGGGCGCTCAAACCGTGTCGCGCAGCAGCTCCGCGGCCCGTTCGGCGATGGCGTAGACCGTGGCGTTGGTGTTCGCGGAGACCAGGCGCGGCATCACCGAGGCATCGGCCACGCGCAGGCCGTCCACGCCGCGCACCCGCAGGGCGGGGTCGACGACGGCGTGTGCGTCGGTGCCCATGCGGCAGGTCCCGGCGTAGTGGTTGTAGGAGCGCAGATTGCGGCACAGGCAGGCACGCAGTGACTTCTCGCCGAGGGCGTCCGGGCCGGGCAGGACCTCCCCGTCGCTCCAGTCCGCGAGCGCGGGGGCGGCGGCGATCTCCCGGGCGGCGCGCAGGCCCTGGACCATGGCGTCGAGGTCGCGGATGTCCGCGTAGTACCGCGGGTCGATGCGCGGGGGCGCGCCGGGAGCGGTGCCTGCCAGGCGGATCGTGCCGTGGCTGAACGGTGTCATGAGGGCGACCGTGATCGTCCATCCCCGGCCGGGCCCGGGTCCCGGCAGGCTGTCCTCGCGCAGGGGGACGTCGACCATCTGCAACTGCACATCGGGCCCGGGGACCCCCGGGCCGCTGCGGATCAGCCCCTGGACCTCGCCGTGGTTGCCGGTGCCGGGCGGTACGGGACGGGCCGAGCGGTGGACGACGCCGGACAGGACGTGGTCCTGGAGGTGCGAGCCGACGCCGGGCAGGTGCACCGCGGTGGGGATGGCGAGGGTCCGCAGGTGGGTGCGCGGTCCGATGCCGGAGAGCATGAGCAGTTGCGGGGTGCCGACGGCTCCCGCGGTCAGGACGACCGCTCCGGAGCGGGAGCGGCGCGCAGTGCGCAGTTCGGTGCCGGCGGCGTACTCGACGCCCGTGCAGCGGTCGCCGTCGAGGGTGACCCGGTGGACGAGGGCGCCGGTCACGACGTGCAGGCCGGGCCGGTGCAGGACGGGCCGCAGGTAGGCCGTGGCGGCGTCCTGCCGGATGCCGCCGGAGATGCTGAGGTCGCCCCGGCCGAATCCCTCCTCCAGACCCCCGGCGAGGTCCCGGGCCTCGCGGTGCCCGGTCTGCACCGCGGCGCGCAGGAAGTCCTCGGCGAGCGGGTGCGGGTCGGCGGCGGGGCCGACCCGCAGCGGACCGTCCATGCCGCGCAGCGCCGGATCGCGGTCCGCGACACCGGTGAGGTTCTCGCTGCGCTTGAAGGCGGGCAGGAGGTCGTCGAAGCCCCAGCCGGGAGCGCCCTCGGCGGCCCAGGCGTCGTAGCTCGTGCGGTGGCCGCGCAGGAAGTTCATGGCGTTGATCGCCGAGCTGCCCCCGAGGCCGCGGCCGCGGGGCCACGGCACGGTGATGCCGGTCTCGGTCTGCGGGGTGGTGCGGTCCGCCCAGTCCAGGGGGGTGTTCAGCAGACTCGGCCAGGCCGGCGGCTGGGCCACGCCGGGCGGGTGGTCGGCTCCGCCGGCCTCCAGCAGGAGCACACGCGCGGCCTCGTTCTCGGACAGGCGCGCGGCCAGCGCGCATCCCGCGGACCCGGCCCCCACGACGACGTAGTCGAACTCGGTTCCGTTCGGAAAGCTGTCGGTCACGGTGAACCGCCCCTCGGTGGCGTGCGGTTTGCCCCCTTGTGGGAAGTGTAGGAAGAACCGCGGCCGGGTGAGGAGCCTGTCGGGCAGCGGGCCCGAACGGCCACCTCACGGGAGTGATGTCGGGCTTGTTCCGGTGCGTGCCCGCCCGGGGCCGGGTCACCATCGGCCCGTGGTGAGTGTGGGCGCGCTGCGCGCGCATCTGGTGGGGGTGGGGATCGCCGGGCCGGTGGCGACGACGCGGGAGCGGAGCCTGCGCAGCTACCGGCTCTTCGCCGCCGGGGACCCGCGGCAGACCCTCGGGCTGGATCCGGGGCGGACGTGGACGTCGTCCGACGTGCTGGGCCTGATGGCTGACCAATGCGGGGTTTCGCCTGATCCGCGCCACACTTCCGGGCAGGATGTGATCGACCCGGACCGTACGCTGGCCGGTCTCGACGCCTTCGCCGCTCGTCTGCGGCAGGCGGCGCGGCACAGGGAGCCGGTCCTGCTCGGGACCGGGCATCCGCAGCGGCTCCTGGGTTTCTACGCCGGATTGGCCGCCGCCCTGTCGGCGGCGGGATGTCCTGTCCTCACCCCATCGCATGGTCGACGTGTCGACATGCCGACGCAATTCGGCCTACGCCCCCACAACCTGCGCTACGTAGGGGGCGTCGCGGTGCTCCGTGATGCGCCGGGTGAGGGCGCCCGGGGTGCGCCCGGAGTGCACACGCACTCCCCGCTCCCGGTTCGGGTCGCCCTGGCCGGCGCGGCGACGCGCGGCGGCCCGCTGCCGAGCCTCGTCGTCGGGGATCACGGCTGGGTCTGCGGGGCAGGTCAGCTGGGCATTGAGGCCATGGGACTGGCCGACTCCGACGACCCCGCCGTTTTCGTCGCCCAGGCCGAGGGCAGGGTTTCGGTCGTGGTTCCGCTTGATGACGCTGTGCGGTCCGATTACTACCGACCGCTTACGCGCTATGTACTCAATCGAGCGTGTCTGTCACAGTAGTCAACCGATCGCTACTCCTCTTCCCCACTTGCATCATGCGCACCTAATCTGGGGAGGAGCGCACATGCGAGAGGGAGTCACCGGAGGGGAAGCCGGTGCCCGTCATGTGCGGAAGGTTCAGGTGTGTCATGGCTTCAAGCGAGAGGCCTCTCAACGAGGTCGTGTTCCTGACCGTGGCAGAGGTCGCCGCGGTGATGCGAGTGTCCAAGATGACCGTGTATCGGTTGGTGCACAGCGGTCATCTGCCGGCGATCCGGGTGGGGAGGTCCTTCCGCGTCCCGGAGCAGGCCGTCCATGACTATCTTCGCGAGTCCTACGTGGGGGTGGAAACTGCCTGACGACTGCCTCGGTTTATGCTCGGTGCCCCCGGGCGGGTAGGCTTGGCCGACGTAGGTCGTGTGGGCTCGGACGCCCCGCACCGAGTGAAAACGAAGCGAGGGTAGTCGTGGGCTCTGTCATCAAGAAGCGGCGCAAGCGTATGGCCAAGAAGAAGCACCGCAAGCTGCTGAAGCGGACGCGTGTGCAGCGCCGTAACAAGAAGTAGTCGAGCTGCGCGTCGCTCTTCCCACTGCCCTCTCCCCACCGCCGTCCGCGGTGGGGAGAGGGCAGTGGCGTTTCCGGTGCGGGCGGCAGGGCAGCCGTGACGGGGAGCGGTACCGCCCGGCCGCGGCCGGACGGGCCCGGCATCCTGGGATCTCCTTGACCGCCCTGACGGTGTTCGTACGGTCGAGCGTCATCACGGCGCAACATCGAACCGATACGGTGCGTATATGCGGTAAGTAGGAAGGCGCTGATCTTGGGCAAAGTGGTGCTCGTGACGGGGGTCGCCCGCCAGCTCGGCGGCCGGCTGGTACGACGGATCATGCGTGAACCCGATGTCGACCGGGTGGTCGGTGTCGATGTGCTGCCGCCGGAGCATCAGCTGGACGGTGCCGAGTTCGTGCGCGCCGACATCCGGCATCCGATGATCGCGAAGGTGCTCGCCGAGCACTCCGTGGACACCGTGGTGCACATGGACGTCAGCGGGACGCTGCCGGGCCGCAACAGCCGCGCGGCGGTCAAGGAGACCAACGTCATCGGCACCATGCAGCTGCTCGGCGCCTGCCAGAAGGCCCCGACCGTGCGGCGCCTGGTGGTCAAGTCCACGACGAGCGTGTACGGATCGGCCCCGCGCGACCCGGCGGTCTTCACCGAGTCCATGCCCGCGAAGTCGCTGCCCACCGGCGGCTTCGCCAAGGACGCCGTGGAAGTCGAGGGCTATGTGCGGGGCTTCGCCCGCCGCCGTCCGGACGTGGCGGTCTCGGTGCTGCGCTTCGCGAACATCCTGGGCCCGCACGCCGACACGCCCCTGGCGGAGTACTTCGCGCTGCCGGTGCTGCCGACCGTGCTCGGGTACGACCCGCGACTGCAGTTCGTCCACGAGGACGATGTCATGGACGTCCTGCTGCTTGCCCTGCGCGACGAGGGCAACGGCACCATCAACAGCGGGACGTTCAACATCGCCGGCGACGGGGTGCTGCTGCTGTCGCAGACGGCCCGGCGGCTCGGCAAGCCCACCGTGCCGGTGCTGCTGCCCGCGGTCACCTGGGTGGGGCAGATGCTGCGCACCGCCGGGGTCACGGACTTCTCGCGCGAGCAGATCCGGCTGCTCACCCATGGCAGGGTGGTGGACACGACGCAGATGCGCGAGACTCTCGGCTTCACCCCGAAGTACACCACCGCCGAGACCTTCAGCGACTTCGCCCGCAGTCGCGGCCCGGGGCTGCTTCCGCCCGAACTGCTCGCCCGTACCGTGGACCGGCTCGCCGCGCTGGTGCCCGCGGGCGGCCCTGAGAACTGAGCTTGTGAGCACTCCTGCGAGGAGGAACCGCGCCATGGCGGATGCCAAGGTCATCCCGTTCGACGAGGACACGCGAACGCGGAGGGGGGCGTCGCGGCCGCGGGGACGGGCGGCCGCCCGCAAGCCGGTTGAGGCCTCCGGCGCGAACGCGCTGGCCGCACTGCCGGTCGAGGACAGCACCGGGGACCCGGCCGCCGCCGGACCGGAGGAGTCCGGCCCGCCCGCCGCGGCCTCCGGCCCGGAGGCCGGTGCGGACGCCGGGGCGACCGGCCCCGCCCCGGAGGGGGCCCACGACGGCACGCGGCCGGCCGCCGGTGGCGGACCGCTGGTCGCCGCGCTCGGCCAGGCCGCCGACCGGCTGCTCGGCGGTCCCTGGGAGCGCCGGGTGGCACACGGCCTGGCTTTCCTGCGCCGCCGCGTCACCGGGGACTACGAGGTCGACGACTTCGGCTACGACGAGGACCTCACCGACCAGTTGCTCATGTCGCTGCTGCGGCCGCTGTACGAGTCGTACTTCCGGGTCGAGGTGAAGGGCATCGAGAACATCCCGGCCGAGGGCGGCGCCCTGGTGGTGGCCAACCACTCCGGGACGCTGCCGCTGGACGGGCTGATGATGCAGGTCGCCGTCCACGACAACCACCCGGCGGGGCGGCATCTGCGCCTGCTCGCGGCGGACCTGGTCTTCGTGCTGCCGCTGGTGAACGAACTGGCACGCAAGGCCGGGCACACCCTGGCCTGCGCCGAGGACGCGCAGCGGCTGCTGGAGCGCGGCGAGGTCGTCGGTGTGATGCCGGAGGGCTTCAAGGGGCTCGGCAAACCGTTCTCGGAGCGCTACAAGTTGCAGCGCTTCGGGCGGGGCGGCTTCGTGGCGACCGCGCTGAAGACCCGGGTGCCGATCGTGCCGTGCTCCATCGTGGGCGCGGAGGAGATCTACCCGATGATCGGCAACGCGAAGACCGCGGCGCGGCTGCTGGGCTTCCCGTACTTCCCGATGACACCGACGTTCCCGTGGCTCGGGCCGCTCGGGCTGGTGCCGCTGCCGACCAAGTGGACCATCCAGTTCGGCGAGCCGATCGCCACGGACGGCTACGCGCCGGAGGCGGCGGAGGACCCGATGCTGGTCTTCAACCTCACCGACCAGGTACGGGAAACGATTCAGCACACGCTCTACAAGCTGCTGGTACAGCGGCGTTCGGTGTTCGTCTGAGCTCCTGCCGCGGCAACCCGCGATCGGCACATGGCGAGGGCCGGTGCCCGGGACGATTCCCGGGCACCGGCCCTCGCCGTGTGCCGACCGGCCGGCTACTCGCCGTTGTCGTCCTCCGTGCCCAGGCCGAGACCCGGGAGGAGGCCCGGCAGCAGCGGGGGAAGCGTGACGGACGGCTGTGCCGTCTCGCCGGAGCCGCTGGACGGGCTGCCGCTGCTCGCCGGAGGGTTGAGCAGTCCGTCCGTGCCGCCGATGAAACCGCCGTCGGAGCTCTTGGACGCCGACGGGCTGGCCTTCTCCGTACCGCGCTCGACGGAGCGGTCGCTCGCGGAGTCGCTCGACGAGGGGGACGGCCCACGCGTGCCGCTGCCGGAACGGGCGCCGCTGCCCGGGGTGCCGCCCCGCCCGTCGACCGCGGTGGCGGCGGGGGGCAGCAGCTTCTGCAGCGGGGCGACTTCCTGCTCTATGGCGTCGAAGACCGAGGTGACCTTGTTGCCGACGTCGCTGAGCTTGTTGGGCAGCCGGTCGCGCAGCTCGGTCCAGCCCTTGCGGTGGTTGCTGGAGAACGCGGAGAGCGTCTCCATCGGCCGCAGGGAGCCGTCCTTGCGATACGCGGCGGTGAGCAGCCGGTGGCCCTCGGTGGCCTCCTGCTGCATACCGGACAGCGCCCGGCGGATCTCGCCCACCGACTCGTCGTCGAGTTGGCCGCCGCGCCCGCGCTCCATGAGGCGGCGGGCCTCCTGGAGCCGGGTGGAGGCGAGGTCGAGATAGACCTTGCCGCGGTCGGCGTCGTCGTCGGCGAGGTTGAGGCGCATGTCCTCCATGCCCCGCTTGAGCCCGTACAGCGTGTCACCGGGGAGCGCGTCGGTGCTCGCGGCGGCCACGCCGCCGAAGGCACCGGCCGCCACGCCCACCGACAGCCCGCCGGCGGCCAGCCGGCGCGACCACGCGGAACGGGGCCTCAGTTTGCCCATGCCGCGGCCGCCCGCGCGGTGTGCGCCGCGGCCGCCGTCGCGTTGCTCCGGGACCGTCAGCGTGCCGTCGGCGAGCGCGGCTTCCATCGCCGCGATCAGCTGGGCACGTTGCACGGTCTTGGCCTCGGGGTCCAGCGTCGGCCGCGGAACGTCCTCCAGGGCGTCCGCCAGGGCCAGAAGCCTTCCCTGACCCGGATCCGCATGCCGGTCCGCGGCGTGGGCGCCGTGCTGCTCGCCGGCGTGCGCCTGTTGGCCGTCGTCCTCAAGGGCGTCGGCGAAGGCGTTCGCCCGCCGGTGCGCCGTTGGGTTCGCGATCACGGGCGGCACCTCCTCTCGTCATCCACCTCGACTCCCCGTTGTGCCTGCAAGGTTCCACACCTTGAGCCCTTCCACCCGATCGAGTGATCGGAAGCGGGCAGGGCACGGCAGTGGGGGGTCCGCATGTGATGCAACGAGCGCCGTACGCCCAGGGTTACGCCCAGGGTTGCGCACTCATGATGATCGGACCGTGAAGACAGTCGCAAGATGAAGTCCCATCCATGGCGTTCATCGCGCGTCGTCGGGAAGCAGCCGGGCGAGGGTCCGTACGGCCCGGTACTGCAGGGTCTTGATCGCGCCTTCGTTCTTCCCCATGATGCGTGCCGTCTCGGCGACGGACAGGCCCTGCAGGAAGCGCAGGGTCACGCACTCCTGCTGCTGGGGGTTGAGCTTGCGCACCGCGCGGAGCAGCGACTCGTTGGACAGCGACTCCAGGACGCAGTCCTCCGGGCTGGGCTCGACCTCGTTGGCGTCGAGCATCTCCCCGGTGGTCACCTCCAGCCGGAAGCGGCTGGACTTGAAGTGGTCGGCGACCAAGTTGCGCGCGATGGTCACCAGCCAGGCGCCGAAGTCGCGGCCCTGCCAGGTGAACGTGCCGATCCGGCGCAGCGCGCGCAGGAAGGTCTCGCTGGTGAGGTCCTCGGCGGTCGCCTTGCCCCCGACGCGGTAGTAGATGTAGCGGTACACGGTGTCGGAGTAGTGGTCGTACAGCCGCCCGAAGGCCTCGGTCTCCCCGGCCTGGGCGCGTTCGACCAGGTCCATCATCCGCCCGCTGTCGGTGTCGGACGCGGGCCGGCGCGTGGAGGCGCCCGAGGACCGTGCGGTCTGCGAGGTGCTGCGGGCACGTCTGCCGACCGCCGCCCGGCCGTCGGCGAGCGCATAGGTCGCCAGCGCGGGGCCGGCGGGCACTGCTGCGGCGAGTGCTGGCACGGGCACGGCGTACGCGGGGACAACGCGCAGCAGGTGCTCAGCCACCAGTGCGCGCAGCGTAGCCAGGCCAGAGGCGTCAACCCCGGTGTGTGGGTACACGGGACTCCCAGAGGCAGAACTTCCATCACGTGCAGTACGGAACCGTTCACTCGTCGTAGCGACGCGTGGGAACCGGCTTGCGTTTGAGGAGAATAACGCTTCGTACAGGCGACGCTACACCGAGTTGCTGAAATCGCCGGTTCCGCCCACTCTCTGGCGGAATGGTGATCGATCAATTATCGAACACCGAAACGTACTTGACCACATAGCGTCGTGAAATGCTCGCGTGGAGAGCGTGTTGTGGCTGTGTGGTCATGTGGCGACTGACGGGACGCCAGAGGGGTACAACGGTGTGTCGCACATCGGCCCCGGACCGGGGCCGATGCTCAGCGGCGGCGGCGCTGCAGGGCCACCGCGGCGGCGGCGCCGCCCGCGACCGCCCCGACCCCGGCGGCGGCCGGAATGCCGATTTTCGCGGCCTTGCGGCCGGTGCGGTAGTCGCGCAGCCGCCAGCCCATTTCGCGCGCGTGTTTGCGCAGTCGCGTATCGGGATTGATCGCGTATGGATGTCCGACCAACGACAGCATCGGGATGTCGTTCGACGAATCGCTGTACGCGGCGCAGCGCGACAGTTCGAGTCCCTCGGCCGCGGCGAGCGCCCGGACCGCCTCGGCCTTCGCCGGACCGTGCAGCGGCTCGCCGACCAGCCGGCCGGTGTAGATCCCGTCGACGTGCTCGGCGACGGTGCCCAGGGCACCGGTCAGCCCGAGCCGCCGGGCGATGATCGTGGCGGTCTCGACGGGCGCGGCGGTGACCAGCCACACCCGCTGCCCGGCGTCCAGGTGGGCCTGGGCGAGCGCGCGGGTGCCGGGCCAGATCTTGCCCGCCATGTACTCGTCGTAGATCTCCTCGCCGATCGACATGAGCTCCTCGACGCGGTGCCCCTTGACGATCGACAGCGCGCTCTCGCGCACGTCCTGCATGTGCTCGGGGTCCTCGGACCCGGCGATGCGGAAGTAGGCCTGCTGCCACGCGAAGCGCGCCAGGTCGCGGCTGCGGAAGAACTTCCTCTTGTACAGCCCGCGCCCGAAGTGGAAGATCGCGGCGCCCTGCATGACCGTGTTGTCCAGGTCGAAGAAGGCGGCCGCGTGGGGATCGCCGACGACCGGGAACGCGGGAAGGGCGGTCCGTGCCGCCTTCTTCGCCACGGGCGCCGCGAGGGCGGCCTCGGCCGCGGCCTCGCCCGCCAGCACGCTGCGTGCAGTGGCGGAGCGCTTACGGGGGGTGAGCCATCGCAGAGCGGCCATGGGGCGAGCATAGCCAGTCTGTTGGGCACTTCCGGTGCTCAGATGGAGCAGGTGAATGAACTCCGAGCGACAGAAGTGTTACTCCCGTCACGGTCGGTTGACGCCGGGCAGGGGCAGAATGGCCGGCATGAGTCCCCTGTTCGGACGCGGCCCCCGCCAGGACGCCGCGGGTCCTGCTGTTTCCGCCGATCCCGTCGATCCCGCCTCCCGCACGGTCACGCTGATCACGAAGCCCGGCTGCCACCTGTGCGACGACGCCCGCGCCGTCGTCGGCAAGGTGGTCGCCGAGGCCGGCTGCCGCTTCGAGGAGCGCGACATCACCCAGGACGAGGAGCTGCACCGCGCGTACTGGGAGCAGATCCCGGTCGTCCTGATCGACGGGGAACAGCACACGTTCTGGCGTGTCGACGAGGCCCGGCTGCGCCGCGGGCTGGGCCTCTGAGGCCTCCGGGGCCACGGGTGGGTGATTTGCGCGTGTTCCTCTGGGCGCGTGTGCTCGATTACCATCAAGGCGTTTTGTGTGCTGCGGGGGTATGTACGTAAGGATGGTGACGGCGTGCTCCCGGGCAGGCTTCTGACGCGCGGCGGCTATGCCGTCGTGGACGTCGAGGCCACCGGTTCGAGCTCGCGGCGGAACCGCGTGGTCGAGCTGGCGGTCGTTCTGATGGACCGCGATTTCGTCGCACAGGGCGAGTTCTCGACCCTGGTGGACCCCGAGGGCCCGGTCGGCCCCACCCACATCCACGGCATCGAGTCCCACCATGTCGAGGCGGCCCGTGCGCCGCTGTTCTCCCAGATCGCCCCCGGGCTGCTCGCCCTGCTGCGCGGCCGGGTGCTGGTCGGGCACAACGTGGGCTGCGACCGGGCGTTCCTGGCGGCGGAGTACGGCCGCATCGGCATCCGGTTCCCCGAGGTGCCGGAGCTGTGCACCATGCGGATGGCGGCGCAGCGCGAGCCCGTGCCGCGGGGCCTGAGCCTGCGGGCGTGCGCCGAGGCGGCCGGGCTGACCGGCTGGTCGGCGCACACCGCGCTCGGCGACGCGCGGGCGACCGCCCGGCTGTTCACCGCGTACGTCCGGGAACTGCCGCAGTGGCCCGCGCACGCGGAGCAGGAGCTGGCGCGCGCCGCCGGGGTCGAGTGGCCCCGGCTCGCGGGGACGGACACGCCCTGGGTGGAGCGCAGGGGTACGGAGCGACCGCTGATGCGGAACGTTCCTGTACAAAAGGTGGCTTCTTCTGTCCGTAATGGGGGCGCGTGATGCCGGTCACTTCCCCAGGGCAAATCGGACACCATCTTTGTGCACGCGTTCACAAAGACATAGCCTGGCGTGTACGGGGCGGCCCCATCGAGGGGTGCCGTCCGCAGCCCAGCTCTACCCGCAGGAGCATCGTGGCAACTGGCCGAACTCACCGACCGGCGACCCGGAGCCGAGGGATTCCCGAGGCCACCGTCGCCAGGCTCCCGCTGTACCTGCGGGCCCTGACCGCGCTCTCCGAGCGATCGGTGCCCACGGTGTCGTCGGAGGAACTCGCGGCGGCGGCCGGAGTGAACTCCGCCAAGCTCCGCAAGGACTTCTCCTACCTCGGTTCCTACGGAACCCGCGGTGTCGGCTACGACGTCGAGTACCTCGTGTACCAGATCTCCCGCGAGCTGGGCCTGACCCAGGACTGGCCGGTCGTGATCGTCGGTATGGGCAATCTCGGTGCCGCGCTCGCCAACTACGGCGGCTTCGCCTCCCGCGGTTTCCGCATCGCCGCGCTCATCGACGCGGACGCGGCGCTCACCGGCCGGCCGATCGCGGGGCTGCCGGTGCGGCACGCGGACGAGCTGGAGTCCATCGTGCGGGACAACCACGTGTCCATCGGCGTGATCACCACGCCCGCCGGTGCCGCCCAGGAGGTCTGCGACCGCCTGGTGACCGCCGGGGTCACCTCGATCCTGAACTTCGCCCCGACCGTGCTGACCGTCCCCGACGGGGTCGACGTCCGCAAGGTCGACCTCTCCATCGAACTGCAGATCCTCGCCTTCCACGAGCAGCGCAAGGCCGGCGAGGAACTGGAGGGCGCTCTCTCGGTTCCCCCGGTGGCGGCCAAGGCGGTCCGCGACGGCGACCGCCCGGGACCTGACGGGGACGTCCCCGCCGTGATGCCGGCATGAGCCTCCTCGTGGTCGGGCTGAGCCACCGCACCGCCCCGGTCGGCGTCCTGGAGCGGGCCGCGCTCGCCGAGGACACCAAGGCCGATCTGCTGCACGACGTGCTGGCCGCGGAGCCGGCCAGTGAGGCGGCGGTGCTGTCGACCTGCAACCGCATCGAGCTGTACGCGGACGTCGACAAGTTCCACGCCGGGGTCGCCGAGCTGTCCACGCTGCTCGCCCGGCACAGCGGCGTCGGGCTGGACGAGCTCACCCCGCACCTGTACGTCCACTACGAGGACCGGGCCGTCCACCACCTGTTCTCGGTCGCCTGCGGCCTGGACTCCATGGTTGTCGGCGAGGGCCAGATCCTCGCCCAGATCAAGGACATGCTCGGCCTCGGCCAGGAGCTGCACACCGCCGGCCGGACCCTGAACGACCTGTTCCAGCAGGCGCTGCGGGTCGGCAAGCGGGCCCACTCCGAGACCGGGATCGACCGGGCCGGGCAGTCGCTGGTCACCTTCGGCCTGGACCAGATGGCACAGGCCATCGGCGGCACCGGCTTCGCCGAGTGGGGCAGGGGCAAGCGCGCACTGGTCGTCGGCGCGGGCTCGATGAGCTCGCTCGCCGCAGCGACCCTGGCCCGGGCCGGGGCCGGCGAGATCGTGGTCGTCAACCGCACGCACGAGCGCGCCGAGCGGCTGGCCGAGTCCGTCGGCGGCCGCGCGGTGCCCATGGACGACCTGGCCGCGGAACTGCCGCACGCCGACATCGTGGTGTCCTGCACCGGCGCGACCGGCCTGGTGCTGACCGCCGACACGGTCGCCCGCGCCACCCTGACCCGCGCCCTGCGCGCCGCCGGCGGGCCGGCCGCGCCCATCGGCATGCTCGACCTGGCGCTGCCGCGGGACATCGACCCGCTGGTGCACGCCATCGACGGAGCGCATCTCACCGACCTGGAGACCATCGGCACGGCCGCGGCCGACGCCCCCATGGCGGCGGACGTCGACCAGGTCCGAAAGATCGTTTCCGCAGAGGTCGAGGCGTTCGGCGCCGCCCAGCGCGCCGCGCACATCACGCCGACCGTGATCGCCCTGCGCGCGATGGCCGCCGAGGTGGTCGCCACCGAGCTCGCCCGCCTCGACGGCCGGCTGCCCGGTCTGGACGAGCGCGAACGCGCCGAGGTGACCCAGACCGTGCGCCGCGTGGTGGACAAACTCCTCCACGCGCCCACCGTGCGGGTCAAGCAGCTTGCGGGCGAACCCGGCGGAGCCGGGTACGCTGACGCGCTGCGCGAACTCTTCGACCTGGACCCGCAGGCGGTCGCCGCCGTCAGCCGGGCCGACTCCCCGGCCGTACCGGTGGTCCCGCCGCCGGCCGCGTCGACCGGGGCCGTCACGACTGAACCGAATCGAGGGCGGGCATGACAAGGCCCACCGCACTGAAACTGGGAACCCGGCGCAGCGCGCTGGCGATGACGCAGTCGGGACTGGTCGCCGACCAGGTGCGCCGGCTCACCGGCCGCGACGTGGAACTGGTGGAGGTCACCACCTACGGCGACGTCTCCCGCGAGCACCTGGCGCAGATCGGCGGCACCGGGGTGTTCGTCTCCGCGCTGCGCGACGCGCTGCTGAGCGGTGAGATCGACTTCGCCGTCCACTCCCTGAAGGACCTGCCCACCGGCGACGCCGAAGGGCTGACGCTGGCCGCGATCCCGTCCCGCGAGGATTCGCGGGACGCGTTGGTGGCCCGCGACGGCCTGACCTTCGAGCAGCTCGCCACGGACCCGCGCGGTGCCCGGATCGGCACCGGCTCGCCGCGCCGCGCCGCCCAGCTGAACGCCTGGGCCCGCTCGCTCGGCGTGCGCATCGAGACCGTGCCGATCCGCGGCAACGTGGACACGCGCATCGGATACGTTGCCTCGGGCGACCTCGACGGTGTCGTCCTGGCCGCGGCCGGGCTGAGCCGGCTGGGGCGCCTGTCCGAGGTCACCGAGCTGATCTCCCCCGACGTCGTGCTGCCCGCCCCCGGACAGGGGGCGCTGGCCGTCGAGTGCTCTGCGGCCGACGCAGAGCTCGCCGCCGTGCTCGCCGGGCTCGACGACCCGTTCACCCGGGCCGCCGTGACCGCCGAGCGCGCACTGCTCGCCGCCCTGGAGGCCGGCTGCTCCGCGCCCGTGGGCGCGCTGGCGGAGCCCGCCTACGAAGGTGCCGACGGGCACATCACCGAGCTGCGCCTGCGCGGTGTCGTCGGGACCACCGACGGCTCCTCGCTGGTGCAGATGTCCATCACTGGTCCCACCCCCGTCTCTCGCGAGGAAGCTTCGGCCATGGGCCGCGAGCTCGCCGACGAGATGCTCGCCAAGGGTGCGGCCGGTCTTATGGGGGAGCGCGTACTTTGAGCCCCACCGCCGCCGCAGCGACCAACACCACGACCGCCGCCGATGCCACGGCAGGCAGTGCCGGCACCGCCGGCCGCACTGCCGACGGGCCGCCCCTTCCGGTCCTCGGGCACGTCACCTTCCTCGGTGCCGGACCCGGCGACCCGGGTCTGCTGACCCTGCGGGCCGTCGAGGCCCTGGCCCGTGCCGATCTGCTGGTCGCCGACCAGCAGGTGCTCGAAGTCGTGCGCACGCACGCCCGGGCAGGCGTGGACACGGCGGAGCCGGCCGTCGCCGAGGGCGAGTTGAGCACGTCGGCCGCCGCGACCAAGCTTTGCACGGCCTCCGCGCGCACCGGCAAGCGGGTGGTCCGAGCGGTCGCGGGCGACCCCGGACTCGACCCCCAGGCCGCCGCCGAGATGCTCGCCTGCGCCCACGCAGGCATCCCCTTCGAGGTGGTTCCGGGCGTCGCCGCGGCCGTCGGCGTGCCCGCGTACGCCGGTGTCCCGCTCAGCGGTGACGTGCGCTTCGTCGACGCGGCCACCGCCTCCACCCGCTGCTGGAGCGAGGCGGGCGCGAGCGACGCGACGGTGGTGGTCTCCACGACCCTGCAGACCGTCGCCGCCAACGCCGCCGAGCTGGTCTCCGCCGGGCGCAAGCCCGACACCCCGCTCACCGTCACCGTCGCCGGCACCACCACCCGGCAGCGGACCTGGACCGCCACGCTGGCGACCATCGCCGCCGAGCTGAAGGCCACCAAGGCGCTCCCCACCCCGGAGGGCCCCATCGCGGCGATAGCCGTGGTCGGCGAACCGACCACGCAACGCGACCTGCTCTCCTGGTTCGAGACCAAGGCCCTGTTCGGCTGGAAGGTCCTCGTGCCGCGCACCAAGGAGCAGGCGGTCTCCCTCTCGGACCAGCTGCGGTCCTACGGGGCGGTGCCGCACGAGGTGCCCACGATCGCCGTCGAGCCGCCGCGCACCCCGCAGCAGATGGAGCGCGCCGTCAAGGGCCTGGTCACCGGGCGCTACGAGTGGATCGCCTTCACCTCGGTCAACGCCGTCAAGGCGGTCCGCGAGAAGTTCGAGGAGTACGGGCTCGACGCCCGCGCCTTCGCCGGCATAAAGGTCGCGGCGGTCGGCGAGCAGACGGCGCGTGCCCTCGTGGACTTCGGCGTGAAGCCGGACCTCGTGCCCAGCGGCGAGCAGTCCGCGGCCGGGCTGCTGGAGGACTGGCCGCCCTACGACCCCGTCTTCGACCCCATCGACCGGGTCTTCCTGCCCCGCGCCGACATCGCCACCGAGACGCTCGTGGCGGGCCTGGTGGAGCTCGGCTGGGAGGTCGACGACGTCACGGCCTACCGGACCGTCCGCGCCTCGCCCCCGCCGGCGGAGACCCGCGAGGCCATCAAGGGCGGCGGCTTCGACGCGGTGCTGTTCACCTCGTCCAGCACGGTGCGCAACCTCGTCGGCATCGCCGGCAAGCCGCACAACGTCACCGTCATCGCCTGCATCGGCCCCGCCACCGCCAAGACGGCGGAGGAGCACGGGCTGCGGGTGGACGTGATGGCCCCCGAGCCGTCCGTGCAGGCGCTGGCGCAGGCCCTGGCCGACTTCGGAGTACGGCGCCGCGAGGCGGCCCTCGCGGCAGGCGACCCGGTCACCAGGCCCAGCGAGCGCCGCCCCGGCTCGCGCCGCCGCGCCCGGGTCTGAGACCCGGCGCACCCTTCGCGCCGCCCGCGAGGCGGCCGGCCCGACCGGCCGGCCGCCCCGCGGGCGTACGGCCCGGAGCCCGACATGTGGTCGGGAAGAGCACCCCTGTCGCGGGCGTACCGTGGTGAACGGAAGCCACGGCGACGGAGAGGCGCGACACGGTCATGAGCGGAAGCGGTACTCGTTACGGTCGGTTCCCCGGCGCGCGTCCGCGCCGACTGCGCACCACGCCGGCGATGCGCCGCATGGTCGCGGAGACCCGCCTCGACCCGGCCGGACTGATCCTGCCGGTGTTCGTTCGTGAAGGCATTCACGAGCCCGTGCCGCTGTCCTCGATGCCCGGCGTCGTCCAGCACACCCGCGACACCCTCCGCAAGGCCGCCGTCGAGGCCGCCGAGGCGGGCGTCGGCGGGATCATGATCTTCGGTGTCCCGCTCGACGAGAAGAAGGACGCGGTCGGCACCCCCGGCACCGACCCGGACGGCATCCTCCAGGTCGCCATCCGCGACGTCGTCTCCGAGGTCGGTGACGCGCTGGTGGTCATGGCCGACCTGTGCCTGGACGAGCACACCGACCACGGCCACTGCGGCGTCCTGGACGCCGAGGGCCGGGTCGACAACGACGCCACCCTGGAGCGCTACGCCGAGATGGCCCGCGTCCAAGCCGACGCCGGCGTCCATGTCGTCGGCCCCAGCGGCATGATGGACGGTCAGGTCGGCGTCGTCCGTGAGGCGCTGGACGCCGCGGGCCGCCAGGACGTCTCCGTGCTGGCCTACACCGCCAAGTACGCCTCCGCGTTCTACGGCCCCTTCCGCGAGGCCGTCGGCTCGTCCCTGGTGGGCGACCGCAAGACGTACCAGCAGGACCCCGCCAACTTCCGCGAGTCGCTGCGCGAGCTGACCCTCGACCTCGCCGAGGGCGCCGACATGGTGATGGTCAAGCCCGCCCTGCCCTACCTGGACGTGCTCGCCAAGTTCGCCGAGACCGTGGACGTTCCCGTCGCGGCTTACCAGATCAGCGGTGAGTACGCGATGGTCGAGGCCGCGGCCGAGCGCGGCTGGATCGACCGCGACCGCGCGATCATGGAGACCCTGACCTCGATCCACCGCGCCGGCGCGCAGCTGATCCTCACGTACTGGGCGACCGAGGTCGCGAACCGGCTCTGACCGCGCGGGGCCAACGGGCCCTTGAGCGGTGGTTTTTGACGGCCTTGGCGCATCGGCCCCGGACAGGGCCGGACCGCCGGGCCGGGACACCTGTGCGCAGGGCGGGTGTGCGGACCTGGCGGTACGGAGCCGGCTCCACGCCTGCGACCTGCGGTTTTGTGATGTCGGGGTGCGCTCGGACGCGCGTGACGCCGCCACGCCGTACTCCGGTTCCCATCGAGGTGATATTTCGTTACATCAAGTGGGTTTGCTCGCGATCCCGAATGAAAGGGGCATATCGCCGGGAAGCATCGTGGTGTCCAAACCGGGGCGGACGCGCAAGCGCCGCCGAGAAAGGAGACCGCAATGCGGGCTTCCCGATTTGTCGCCGCGCTGGGTGTCGCGGCCGCCGTGCTGATGGGTGGTGCCACGGCTGCCAGCGCCGCCACCGAGGTGGCGCCCAAGGCGGCAGCTCACGTGACGCACGACCGTGGCCACGGCTACGGCGACCGTGGCAATGACTATGGCGACCGTTGGGGTCGCGACCGGGGCCACCGCCACGACCGCTGGGGCCACCACCGTCACCACCGTCACCACGGCCGTCACCACTGGGGCCACCGCTGGGGTCACAACCGCTGACGGATGACATCGCGGGGGCGCCCTTCCGACTCGGGGGAGGGCGCCCCCGCCTTTGTGCTCAGTCCCACCAGAAGGTCCAGCACCGCTCGCCGAGCAGCGACTTCGCGTAGGTGCGGAGGGAACCACTGCCCTGGGTGATGTTGTCCGGGCAGAAGGCGAAGTGCTCCGCTGCGATCGCCTCGGCCCCGGCCTGATCCACCGGCGGCGCGGCGACGGAGAGCACCAGGACGTCGAAGGACAGGGCCACGACCCGCACGCCGAAGCGGTCCTCCCAGGAACGCAGCACGGCGCAGAGCCGGGCCACGTCGTTCTCGTGGTTGAGCGGGCCGGTCCAGCCGATGGCCGCCGGGATGTCGGCGCTGCGCCGCGCGGGGACAAGGGCCGCTCGGGGGTCCTTGAACCAACCCGCCCCGGCCACCGACGCCGCGACCTCGGCGGCCCGGACGTCCGGATCGGCCTCCGACTCCCTTGCCGGGGCCGGCCCCGGCCACTCCCGGCCGAAGGGGGCGACCAGTTCCGCCTCGTCCGCGCCGAAGTCCTCCTCGAAGTCCCAGAATCCGGCCAGGACGTCCTCGGCGTCGTGGTCGCCGGGGTACGACATCGTCCCGGGGGAGAGCTCGCGGGTGGCCGGCATCGCCGCGTCCATCGACAGCAGCAGCGGATGCAGGCCCGCCGACATGCGTGCGGGGAGCAACCGCTCCCAGGCGTCCGGTGCGGCGGCTCCGTCCGCGTGCCAGAGCAGCGGCTCGTGCCAGCAGCCCTCATTCGTCGCGTCGACGAGGCGGCCGGGCGGGAGTCCGAGTCCCAGGGACCGGCCCGAGGGGTCCTGCGCGAGTTTCGGGAGCTGGTTGGGAAGCGTCGCCATGGCCGTGAATCTATGACCCGCCACTGACAACGGCGGCCCCGGAGGGAGTCGGTACTTCCACCAGGGCCGCCGTCGAGCGGACGCGGGGCGCGTCAGAGGCGCTCGGGGGTGCGGATGCCGAGCAGCGCCATGCCCTGCCGCAGGGTGCGGGCGGTCAGGTCGCAGAGGAAGAGGCGGTTCTCCCGCAGCTCCGGGGTCTCGGCCTTCAGGACCGGGCACTGGTCGTAGAAGGTGGTGTACGCCGAGGCCAGCGAGTAGAGGTACGAGGCCAGCTTGTGCGGCTCGTACGTCTCCGAGACACCCGCCAGGGTCTCCGCGAACTCGTCCAGCAGCAGGCCGAGTGACCGCTCGGCCGGGGCCAGCGGCAGCTCAGGGTGCGCCACCGGCTTCGCGTCGCCCGCCTTCCGGAGGATCGACTGGATACGTGCGTACGCGTACTGGAGGTACACGCTCGTGTCGCCGTTGAGCGAGACCATCCGGTCGAGGTCGAAGACGTAGTCCCGGCCGAGGGAGGTGGACAGGTCGGCGTACTTGATCGCGCCGATGCCGACCTCCCTGGCCCGGTCGGCGACCTCCTCGTCCGTCAGCTCCGAGGACTTCTCCCGGATGACGGTCGCGGCGCGCTCCACCGCCTCGTCCAGCAGGTCGACCAGCCGGAAGGTCTCACCGGACCGGGTCTTGTACGGCTTGCCGTCCTTGCCGAGCAGGGTGCCGAACGGGATGTGGAGCGCCTTGACCTCGTCGGTCAGCCAGCCGGCCCGCTTGGCCGTCTCGAAGACCATTTTGAAGTGCAGGGCCTGCCGGGAGTCGACCACGTACAGCAGCGTGTTCGCGTGCAGGTCCGCGGTGCGGTTCCGGACGGCGGACAGGTCGGTCGCGGCGTAGCCGAAGCCGCCGTCGGCCTTCTGCACGATGAGCGGGACGGGCTCGCCGTCCTTGCCCTTGATGTCGTCGAAGAAGACGCACAGCGCGCCGTTGGAGCGCACGGCCACACCGGACTTCTCCAGCAGCGTGCAGGTCTCCACGAGCATGTCGTTGTAGCCGGACTCGCCGACGACGTCCTCGTCCCGGATCGCGATGTCGAGCTTGTCGTAGACCGAGTTGAAGTAGATCTTCGACTCGTCCACGAACCGCTGCCACATCGCCAGCGTCTCCGGCTCGCCCGCCTGGAGGTCCACGACCCGCTTCCGCGACCGGGTCTTGAAGTCGTCGTCGGAGTCGAAGACCGTCCGGGACGCCTTGTAGAGCCGGTTGAGGCGCGACATGGAGGCCTCGCCGGCCTCCTCGGCGGCGTCGGTGCCGTCGCGGTCCCCGTGGTCCAGCTCGTGCGGGTGCTCGACCAGGTACTGGATGAGCATGCCGAACTGGGTGCCCCAGTCGCCGATGTGGTGGCGCCGGACCACCGTCTCGCCCTCGAACTCCAGGATCTTGACGAGCGCGTCGCCGATCACGGAGGACCGCAGGTGGCCGACGTGCATCTCCTTGGCCACGTTCGGCTGCGCGTAGTCGATCACCGTGATGCCGGGGTCGGCCTTGGCGGGCACGCCGAGCCGGTCGTCGGCGGCCCGGGCGGCCAGCGTCCGGGTGATCGCGGCGTCGGCGACGGTGATGTTCAGGAACCCGGGGCCGGAGACCTCGACGTCGGCGATGAGCCCGTCGTCCTTCGGGAGGGCGGCCACGACCTCGGCGGCCAGCTCGCGCGGGTTCGCCTTGTTCCGCTTGGCGAGGCCCAGCACACCGTTGGCCTGGAAGTCGGCCCGGTCGCTACGTCGCAGCAGCGGGTCGGCACCGAGGGCGTCAGCGACGCGCTGCTGGATCGTGGCGGAAAGCGAGTTGACCGAGGCCATGGGATGGGTGCTTCCTGAGAGGGATCAGAGATCAACCCTCAGTATCCCACGCGCTACCACTCATTTTTCTCTGGGACAATTGCCGGGTACCGAGCTACCCGCTGCACTGGTGGAAGGAAGTCGAGACAGTGGCTCAGAGCACCGAGGCCGACTGGGTCGCCCGCTTCGCGGACGACGTCATCGCGGAAGCCGGGCGGCGGGCTCCGGGCAAGAAAATCACCGTCGCTTCCGGGATCAGCCCGTCCGGGCCGATCCACCTGGGCAACCTCCGCGAGATCATGGTCCCGCACCTGGTCGCCGACGAGATCAAGCGGCGCGGCGTGCCCTGCGAGCACATCCTGTCGTGGGACGACTTCGACCGGTACCGCAAGGTCCCGGCCGGTTACGATCCCTCGTACGCGGAGCACATCGGCAAGCCCCTGACCGCCGTCCCGGCGCCCGAGGGCAGTGCGTACGAGAGCTGGTCCGACCACTTCAAGGCGCCCTTCCGCGAGGCGCTGGCCGCGCTCGGCGTCGAGGTCACCGAGATCAGCCAGACCGTCGAGTACACCTCCGGCACCTACCGCGAGCAGATCCTGCACGCGATGCGCGAGCGGCGCCGGATCGACGAGGTGCTCGGCCGCTACCGGACGAAGAAGAAGTCCGGCGGCGAGGAGCAGGACGACGAGGAAGCGTCGCTGGAGCAGGCCCCCGAGTACTACCCGTACAAGCCGTACTGCTCCGCCTGCGGCAAGGACACGACCACGGTCGTCGCCTACGACGACGACACCACCGAGCTCACCTACGACTGCCAGGCCTGCGGCAACCGCGAGACGGTCCGGCTGAGCGAGTTCGACCGCGGCAAGCTGGTGTGGAAGGTCGACTGGCCGATGCGCTGGGCCTTCAAGGGCGTGGACTTCGAGCCGTCCGGCGTGGACCACCAGTCGCCCGGCTCCTCGTGGATGGTCGGCCAGCAGCTCGTGCGCGAGATCTTCGGCGCCGAGCCGCCCATCGGCCCGATGTACGCGTTCGTGGGCATCAGCGGCATGGCCAAGATGTCCAGCTCCAAGGGCGGTGTGCCGATCGCGGCCGACGCCCTGCAGATCATGGAGCCGCAGCTGCTGCGCTGGCTGTACGCCCGCCGCCGGCCGAACCAGGCGTTCAACATCTCCTTCGGCGACGAGATCTCCCGCACCTACGACGAGTGGGACGCGCTGGAGCGCAAGGTCGCCGAGGGCACGGCCGCACCCGTCGACGTCGCGGTGCACTCGCGGGCCGCGCGCACGTCGAGCGGTGAGCTCCCGACCACCGCGCACAAGCTGTCCTTCCGCACCCTCGCCTCGGTCGTGGACATCACGACCGGCGACGAGGAGCAGACGCTGCGCATCCTGCGCGACCTCGACCAGGAGCGGCCGCTGGCCTCCCTGGACGACGCCCGGCCGCGCCTGGACTGCGCCGAGCACTGGGTCAGCACCCACGTCGAGCCGGAGGCCCGTACCCGGGTCCGCACCGAGCCCGACGCGGCGGCCCTGGAGGCACTGTCCGGCGAGGAGCGCGAGGCGCTGAAGCTGCTGGTGGACGGGCTGCCCGAGCACTGGTCGCTGGACGGGCTGACCACCTTGGTCTACGGAGTGCCGAAGACGCAGGCGGGCTTCGCGCCGGACGCCAAGCCGACGCCGGAACTCAAGGCCGCCCAGCGCTCGTTCTTCGCCCTGCTCTACAACCTGCTGGTCGGCCGGGACACCGGCCCCCGGCTGCCCACCCTGCTGCTGGCCGTGGGCCAGGACCGGGTGCGGGAGCTGCTCGCGGGCAGCTGACCCCGGCTCGTGCACGACGGCGGCGGGTGGCCGTGCCACCCGCCGCCGTCGCGCGTCCCGGGGCGAATATTCGAACGCGCCGCGGCGCGCGGGGCGTTATGGTCGTCGAGCGCGGGGCGGCTCCCGGTGTGCTTCCTTCTCTTCACTCTCACTGAATCGAGTGCACCCCCTTCCCGCCCCGCGCGCAACCGGCGTCACCGGTCCGGCGACCGGACCGGACCCGGGGCGGCTCACGGGCGTGCTTCCTTCTCACCGCTAAGTCGCATTCTTGCGATGGATTTCAGCGCGCCCATTTCCCGCCCTGAGGTCAACCAGGGGGAGAAACAGCGATGTTCACGACCACGACCGCACCCGCCACGACCGTTCCGCGTCCGCTCGCGGCCGTCATGCTCGCCCGCCGCGGAGCCGTCTACCTGCCCTCCGCCCCGGTGGGCGGGTCGCTCGGCAGCGCCGCCGGTGCGGCGCTGCTGGAGGCCGACCTCCTGGACCGCGGCTACCTGATGTCGTCCGGGCTGCGCGAAGCGCTCGCCGGGCGCGGCGAGACCGCGCTGGCCGCCGCGGGCCGCGCGCTGCTGGCCGACATCGACGAGGCGCTCGGCGCGGACAGGCCGCACGTGCCGCTGTTCCGCGACTTCCCCACCAGCACACCGGCCGACACGTTCGCGTTCTACGTCGATCGCGTGCTGACCCTGCTCTTCCAGTACCCGGAGCAGCCGTGCGTCCTGTGCGGCACGGACGGCACCGTCCACGCCGTCTCGCCCTGCGCGCACCTGGTGTGCCGGAGCTGCTTCGACGGCGCGGACTTCTCCGCGTGCCCCGTCTGCCACCGCCGCATCGACGCCGACGACCCCTTCCTGCGGCCGCGCCGGCCGCGCCGCTTCGGCGGCCGCCGCCGCGCCCTCCCCGAGCGGCTGCGCGTCCTGCACCACGGCGGCGACCTCGCCGCCCGGGACGCGGACGCGGTGCGCGAGATCCACGGGCTCCTCGCCAGGACCGGCGCCCTGAGCCCGCAGGACGCCGACGATTTGGCGGCACTGCTGGAGACCCGCGACCGGGCGGACGTCTCCTGGCTGCCCGAGCACATCCCCGGCCGCGAGACCAAGGCCCGCGTCCTGGCCTGGTTGCTGGCGGACGCCGCCGCCCACGGGACGACGGTCCCGGCCGCGACCGCCCGCATCGACACGGCGACCGACATCCTGCGGCTGCTCGCCGTGCGCTCCGGCGGCGACCCCGGCCTGGTCGACCTGCCGCGCTTCGTCTCGGTGCCCCGGCCGCTGCGGCGCGCCCTGCTCGGCGTGCTGGAGGGCCTGGCCCCCGACCTCGCCGTGCAGGACATGCGCCGGCACCGGCACGCGTGGCTGCGGGTCGCCGAACTGCTGCACCCCTTCGAGTACGCGGACCGCTTCCCCCGGGCGGCACTGGCCGTCGCGGCGCTGCGCGACACCCGGCTCGCCGACGGCGACGCGCTCACCGCGACCCTGCGGACGGCGGCCGGCGCGGACACGCGGATCGACGCCACCGGGACCACGGTCCGGGTGCGCGGCTGGGCGGGCCGGGTCGAGGCCGCGCTGCACGCCACGGACGTGCCGGCCGCTGTCGTCCTGCTGGCGCAGAGGCCGGGCGAGTTCGTGCGCCGACTCGACCACCTGCTGCGGCTGTCGGTCGCCGAGGACGCCGACACCGTCCTGTCCGCGCTGGAGCCCGCGGTGACGCGGGTGTCGCCCGCCGTGCTGCTGTCCGCGCTCGGCGAGCTGCGCAGCCGTCTCCGCGCGGTCCCCACCCGCGTGTTCTTCCCCAAGGGCGGCACTGCCAAGGCGCACTTGGTGGAGGACGACCGGCTGCCCATCGGGGCCGACGTCGTCGCGCGGGCCGTCGCCGTGCTGGAGGCCGAGGTGCTGCGGAGGGCGGCGCAGGGGGAGGCCGCCGACGTCGCCGTCGTGGACACGGGCCTGGACGGCGTGATCGCGCCGTTCACCGAGCGCACGGCCTCGCGCGCCCTGGTCACGCTGCCGCGCGGCAGCGAACTGCCCGTCCCGGACGGGCGGACCCTGCGGCTGTTCCTGCACTGGATGGAGAGCGAGGAGTCCGGCCGGACCGACCTGGACCTGTCCACGGCGCTGTTCGACGCCGAGTGGAACGCGGTCGGCCACTGCGACTACACGCGCCTGCGGTTCGGGGCGGACGCCGCCGTGCACTCGGGCGACCTGACCAGCGCCCCGGCGCCGCGGGGCGCGGCGGAGTTCGTGGACCTCGACCTGGACGCGCTCGCGGCCGCCGGGGTCCGCCATGTGGTCGCGGTGGTCTTCTCGTTCAACAGCGTCCCGTTCGAGGCCCTGGCCGAGGCGTTCGCCGGGCTCATGGTCCGCGAGCTGCCCGGGAACCGGGGGCCGGTCTTCGACGCCCGCGCCGTGGAGCAGCGCTACGACCTGACCGGCCGGGCCCGGGCGAGCGTGCCGCTGGTCGTCGACGTGGTGAACCGCACGATGCGCTGGCTGGACGTGACGAAGGGCGTCACCGGCACGCACCACTCGGTCGCGCGGCACGGGGACGACCTCGGCCTGCTCGGCAAGGCCCTGACCGCCCAGTTCGCCTCCGGCGCCCGCGTGGGCCTGGGCGAACTGGCCGTGTGGCAGGCGGCCGCCCGCGCCGCGACGGTGCTGCTGCGGCACACGGACGGCTCGGTGACGGCGTACCGGCGCCGCGCCGGGGAGGCGGTGGCCGGCTTCGCGGCCCGGATCGGGTCGCCCGACGCGGACGGCGACGTCGAGGTGCCCGAGGCACTCGGGCGGGCTCGGCTGGCCTGGCTGATCCGCGGGGACCTCGAACTTCCCGAGGGCGGCGAGGTGTTCGCGCTGCACCCGGCGGGGCTCGACGCGTCGCGGGTGCGGCTGCTGTCGGCGGCGGACGTCGTCGCCGCGCTGCCCCCGGCCCCGGCCGCGGTGACCAGGTGATGCGCCACGCGGCGGGCCCTACGGTCGTACGGGGGGCGGGCATTGCCCGCCCGGCGCACGCTCGTCCGCCCGCCGGAAAAGGGGCCTCCCCATGTGCCCGGGCGAGCGCGCGTTCGGCACGTCCGGCGTATGGAACCGTGTGGACCACGGGGTCCGCGCCGTGAGGCCTGCCGGCACATGATGCGCCAGGGCTCATCACGGAACCTGGCGCTGCACACCCGTCATCGGGCGCCGAACAGTCCGGCCTCTGTCGGCCCTACGCGATGTGGTCTTCCATCATCTGACTGTTGAGACGGGCCGCGAACTGGTCGTGGTAGCCGCTCAGCTCGCGAGCCGAGTAGCTCACCCCGTACGCAGCCAGGATGTTCGCGGCGAAAGCGCCGGGTGTGGGCATGCCCTCGCCCTCTATCGACTGCCGGAACACCCGGTACAGGTCCTCGTCCGAGGGCATCGCGTCCGCTATGCCCTCGCCGAGGGGACGCGTCCCACCCGCGCCGTTCGGCACCTGCAGGGACGGCTCCGGCGCCTGCTCTTGGACCGGTACGGGCAGCTGCTCCGGAGCAGGCTCGGGAGCGCGGGGCTGCGGTACCGGGGCCTGCTGCGGCCGTCCGTTGGCGAAGGCCTGCTGCTGTGGCGGCGCATATGCGTAAGGCTCGCTGTGCGGGTCGTAGCCGCCCCGGTAGGGCACGGGCTCAGGAGCGGCGAACCACTGGTTCGGCTGTTCCCCCGCATTCGCCGGCGTCGGTGCCTGGGCGGGCGTCGTGGCCCGAGCGAGCCCGGACTCGTGATGCTGCGGTACGACGGCAGGAGCCGCTGCTTGCGCGGGCCACAGCTGCTCGGTTCCTGCCGCGGTGAGACCGGCCGGTTCCGGGGCGGGCAGCGCGGCGGGCGCCGGCGCCGACGGCACCTCGATGCCGGCCGCCGCGAGGCCGACGGGCCCGGTCTCGGTGAGCGGGACGCCGAAGCGGGCGAGCCGCAGCGGCATCAGCGACTCCACCGGGGCCTTGCGGCGCCAGGCGCGGCCGTAGCGCGCGCGCAGCCGGGCCTGGTAGACGAGACGTTCCTGTTCCAGCCGGATGACCTCGTCGTAGCTGCGCAGCTCCCACAGCTTCATACGGCGCCACAGGCGGAAGGTCGGCAGCGGCGCCAGCAGCCAGCGGGCCAGGCGCACCGACTCCATGTGCTTGTCGGCCGTGATGTCGGCGATCCGGCCGATCGCGTGCCGGGCCGCCTCCACCGAGACCACGAAGAGGATCGGGATGATGCCGTGCATCCCGACGCCCAGCGGGTCCGGCCAGGCCGCCGCGCCGTTGAAGGCGATCGTCGCCGCCGTCAGCAGCCACGCGGTCTGGCGCAGCAGCGGGAAGGGGATGCGCAGCCAGGTCAGCAGCAGGTCCAGCGCGAGCAGGACCACGATTCCCGCGTCGACACCGACCGGGAAGACGTTGGCGAACCAGCCGAATCCCTTGGCGAGCGCGAGTTCGCGCACCGCCGCGTACGAGCCCGCGAAGCCGATCGCTGCGATGACCACCGCTCCGGCGACCACCACACCGACCAGGATGCGTTGCGTCCGGTTCATGCGTATCGCGGACACCCGCGACCCTCCAAGGCTCGGAAACTGGCCTGCCCAGCCTGCCACACGGGTCAATGGGCTTGTCGTACAAACGTGGTGAATCGGTACGGCGACGGGGGAGTTGTTACGCGTTCGCCGCCGCGACGGAAGCGGCGGCTTCCCTGGCCGCCTTCAAGGCGTTCTTGCGCAGTTCGTCGGCCGGCGGGGTCTTGGCGTCCTCCAGGCCGGCGCCGTTGTAGGTGAGCGCGACGACGGCGTTCCCGGAGCGGGCGACGACCGTGACGTCCCGGTACTCCTCCTTGTCCTTCGTGGTCCTGGAGGTGACCGCGGTGCCCGCGTCCCACGTCCCGGCGGCCGTGACGGTCTCGCTCGTGGCGCCCTTGGCGGCCTTCGCCTGCGCGACCAGCTCGTTGTAGCGCCGTACGGCCTGCTCCTCGGCGGAGCCGAGCCCGGCCACGGCGTCGTAGCGCTGGAGGGACACGTCCAGCCAGCGGTACTGGTAGCCGTTGAGGCCGTTCCAGGAGCAGCCGCCGCGCTCGTCGGCGGAGCCCGAGGTGACGGGCGTGCCCGAGCGCTTCTTCGCCTTCGGGACGAGGGACGCGACGGTCCTGGCGCCGACGGCCTCGCAGGCGACGGGCAGTTGCGCGTACTTCGCCGGGGCGACGGCCGGTGAGGCGGAGGCCGCGGGCGATCCCGAGGGGGACGCGGCGGACGCCGTCCGCTCCGCGCCGGCCTGTGCCTTCGGCGCGTCCGAGCCGGAGGAGCAGGCGGTGGCGAGGGTCACCGGCACGGCGGCGCAGGCGAGCAGACGGGCGAGGCGTGGGGCTGATCGGTGCATGTGTCCTTCGCTCACTTCTTCGCGTGTCCTGGCATGGCGCAAATGGCCAGACTACGCGGATCGCCTCATTCGTCCAGTTGATCTGCCAGTTCCGCGGCGACCTGGCGGGCGCCGGCCTGGAGGTCGGGACTGGGCGGTTCGACCGACTTGTCCATCGACCACTGGGAGAGGGCGACGGTGACGAGGACGTTGGCGATGCGGAAGACGACGGTCACGTCGCGGTGCAGGCCGGAGTCCCGGGTCACCAGTGCGTCGTCGAGGAAGGCGGCGTCACCGGGGCCGTCCAGGACGCGCGGCGCGAAGTCCGCCGGGGCGCCTGAGGGGCTGCCGCTCGGCGGTGCGGAAACCCCCGTCGAGCTGGGGCTCGTCGAGGGGTCGGGGGCGCCGGGGGGCGTGGCCGCGCCCGCCTGGCCGCCGGTGGGCACCAGGGGGACGTCGGCCTCCGCGGCGCGGGTGCGGTAGTCGGTCGCTGCCTGGTCGTCGTCGCTGACCGCGGGGTCGTACGACACCACGCGCTCCAGGTCGATCTGGAGGTACCGGTTGCCGAGGGCGGTCCGGCCCATCCACTTGCAGCCGACCTTGCGGTCCGTGTCGAACGTCACGCTCGCCTCGCCCGCGGCGTCGCCCGCGTTCGGCACGAGCGACGCGATGGTCGCGGCGGAGACCGAGCCGCACGGCTCGGGCAGCACGCGGTACTTGCCGGGCGGGGCCGCCGCGACGGTCTGGGCGCCGTTGGCCGCGTCGGCGGCGGCCGTGCCGCTCCCCGCGTCGCCGGAGCCGCTGCAGCCGGCCAGCGCCGCGGCGGCCAGTGCCACGGCGCACGTCCCGCTCAGCAGTGCCCGGACCCGGTTGGCGCGGTCTCCCGATGGCTGCACTGAGGTGGCCCCTTCCTCCGGCGGTGGCCCGGCGCTCACGTAAATCCCTTGGCGGGCGATGACACCGGGTAGACACAATGTCTACCGCACCGGCCGCGGCCGTCGCCGGGCCCGGGGGCTGTATGGATGACTTCCTCCCTGATGTCGTTTTTTATTGATGCATGGCTTTTATTCATTTTTGAGTGCTTTATTGGTTGAACCGTTCCATGAACCACCCCTGGGGGAAACGCAGATGTCCACATCCACCTACACCGAGGTCCCCGGCGTCCGGGTGCCGATCCGCATGTGGACCGACCCGGCCGCGGTCGAGGGCGTCGCGATGCAGCAACTGCGCAACGTCTCCTCGCTCCCGTGGATCAAGGGCCTCGCGGTCATGCCCGACGTCCACTACGGCAAGGGCGCCACGGTCGGCTCCGTCATCGCCATGCACGGCGCGGTCTGCCCCGCCGCGGTCGGTGTCGACATCGGCTGCGGCATGAGCGCCGTCAAGACCTCTCTGACGGCCAACGACCTGCCCGGCGACCTGTCGCGGCTGCGCTCCAAGATCGAGCAGGCCATCCCGGTGGGCCGGGGCATGCACGACGAGGCGGTCGACCCGGGCCGCCTGTACGGCCTGCCGGCGAGCGGCTGGGACGGATTCTGGGACGGCTTCGACGACCTCGCCGAGCCGGTCAGGTTCCGGCAGGAGCGCGCGGTGAAGCAGATGGGCACCCTCGGGTCGGGCAACCACTTCATCGAGGTCTGCCTCGACGAGGAGGGCTCGGTCTGGCTGATGCTGCACTCGGGTTCGCGCAACATCGGCAAGGAACTCGCCGAGCACCACATCGGCGAGGCCCAGAAGCTGCCGCACAACCAGGGCCTGATCGACCGCGACCTGGCCGTCTTCATCGCGGACACCCCGCAGATGGCGGCGTACCGGCGCGACCTGTTCTGGGCGCAGGACTACGCGAAGCGCAACCGCGCGATCATGATGGCCCTGTTCCAGGAGGTGCTGCGGCGCGAGTTCCGGAAGGCCAAGGTCACTTTCGACCAGGTCATCTCCTGCCACCACAACTACGTGGCGGAGGAGCGGTACGAGGGCATGGACCTGCTCGTCACCCGCAAGGGCGCGATCAGGGCCGGCAGCGGCGACTACGGGATCATCCCCGGTTCCATGGGCACCGGTTCGTACATCGTCCGCGGCCTCGGCAACCCCGACGCCTTCAACTCCGCCTCGCACGGCGCGGGCCGCAAGATGAGCCGCAACGCGGCGAAGAAGCGGTTCTCCACGCGGGACCTGGAGGAGCAGACCAGAGGCGTCGAGTGCCGCAAGGACTCGGGTGTCGTGGACGAGATCCCCGGCGCCTACAAGCCGATCGAGAAGGTCATCGAGCAGCAGCGGGATCTCGTGGAGGTCGTCGCGAAGCTCAAGCAGGTCGTCTGCGTCAAGGGATGACGCGCGTGCCCCCGGGCCGGCGCCGCCGGTCCGGGGGACGGCCGTGTCCGGCCCGGGTCACGGCTCGCGGTGCACCCGGTGCTGGGCGGCCTGGGCGCGGGGGCGGACGACCATGAGGTCGACGTTCACATGGGCGGGGCGGGTGACGGCCCAGGTGACGGCGTCGGCGATGTCGTCGGAGGTGAGGGGCTCGGCGACGCCCGCGTAGACCGCGGCGGCCTTCTCCTCGTCACCGTGGAAGCGGGTGAGGGCGAAGCCCTCCGACTTCACCATGCCGGGCGCGATCTCCACGACCCGGACGGGCTGCCCGAGCAGTTCCAGGCGCAGGGTGCCGGCGAGGGCGTGCGTGCCGTGCTTGGCGGCGACGTAGCCACCGCCGCCCTCGTAGGGCGTGAGGGCCGCGGTGGACGACAGGATCACCACGGTGCCGTCACCGGAGGCGACGAGCTTCGGCAGCAGCGCCTGCACGGTGTGGAGCACACCCAGCACGTTCACCTCGTACATCGTCCGCCACTCCTCGGGATCGGCGGTCGCGACGGGGTCGGCGCCGAGCGCGCCCCCGGCGTTGGCGAAGAGCACGTCGCAGCGGTCCAGGGACCCGGCGAGCGCGTCGACCGCGGCGCGGTCGGTGACGTCGAGGGCGACGGCGGCGGCGGAGTGGCCGGCCGCGGTGAGCTCCTTGGCGAGGGCGTCGAGCCGGTCGGCGCGGCGGGCGGTGAGCACGACGTGGTAGCCGGCTTCGGCGAGCCGGCGGGCGGTGGCGGCGCCGATGCCGCTGCTCGCTCCGGTGACGACTGCGGTACGGGGGCTCATGTCGTGCTGCCTTTCGCTCTCGCCGGTACGCGGCTGCGCTGCCTGGCCATGAGGGGAGCATAGGCGGGCCGCCGCTGGGGGAGCGCACGGTGGTGGGCCGCCCGAACCACCCGCGCGGGACCGGCGGGGCGCGGCAGGTGGGGCGGCGGGGTCAGGCGCTCTGGTCGCCGGTGGCGGAGGTCGACGCCTTGGCGAGTCCGGCGAGGGCGTCCTTGGCCGCGGCCAGCGCGCCGTCGCGCACCTCGGAGACGCCGGGCGCCTTCTTGGACTCGAAGTCGCTGCCGTTGTAGGTGACGGTCACGACCGCGTTGTCCTTGCGGAAGACCACGACGGCCTCGCGCGTCTGCTGCCCGTCCTCCGTGGTCACCTGGATGGACATGGACGCCTCGTCGCCGATGCCCGCTGCGGTGTTCGGCTTCTTCGAGCGGTCGTACGAGGCCTGCGCCGCCTTCTCGGCGCTCTGCCCGTTGCCGCTCGAGGCGACCTCGAAGGTCACGTCCAGCCAGCGGTAGTCGAAGCCCTTGAGCGCGTTCCAGGAGCAGCCCGTGCGGTGCGAAGGGTCGGTGAGGGCGAGCGACTTGCCCGCCGTCTTGGCCTCCGGCACCAGCTTCTTGATCGTGGCCGCCGTCATCGCCGTGCAGGGCGCGGGCGGTTTGGTGTACGTGATCGCCGGGGCCCCGGAGCTGCCGGGGGACTCCGGTGCGCCGGAGGGGCCGGAGCCGTTCGAGGAGCCGGAACCGCCGGAGGGCGCCGACGGCCGTGACGGGGAACCGCCGGCGGCCGACGGGCTCGCGGCGTCGTGCTGGGACGAGGCCATCGTCCAGCCGACGATGGCGAGTACGGCGGTGGGCAGCAGACGAGCCGCGAGAGTGAGGGGCAGGGGCGCCACAGCGGTCTTCTCTTCGTCGGTCCTGTGAAACAGCGGGACAACAGCCGGGGGAACGCAAGGGAGGGCGGAAAGGGGCGCACGAGGCCGGTGGGGCCTGAGCGTACGACGTGTAGATGAGATTGCCATACGAAAGTAGTCCGGGAACAGAGCAAGTGCGTAGGGCTTGTGCCACCCGGCGTGACGGGTGTAGCCGCGCGCCCCCGTACGGGAGGTCCTGCGGACCGGCTCCACCGCGGCCCCGGGCACCCCGGGGAGGCGCCGCGGTGCCGTCGGCGTGAACTCCCGTACGTAGAACGCCTCGACGCCCCCGCGCGCCACCGGGTCCATGTGCGGTGCGGCGGGCTTTGGACAGAGCGCGGTGCCGCGGGCCGCCGGGGCCCGGCCGGCAGCACCAGCAGGGCGCTGAGGACGCCGCGCGTGCCTGCGGAGCAGTGAGGCGGCGGCCTCCACCTCCGGGCTGGGCGCGTCGCCGGCGCAGGGCAGGACGACGTGCCGAGCGCACGGAGGACGGGCACTCTCCCCTCCAGGGGGAGGACGTCAGTCCGCCGCCCGCACCACGTGCTGGAGCAGGAGCGCGGTGGTCACCGGGCCCACACCGCCGGGGACCGGGGTGAGCGCGCCCGCGTGCGGCATGACCGAGGCGGCGTCCACGTCGCCGACGAGACCGCCCTCGGGGGTGGGGTTGGTCCCGACGTCGATCACGACGGCCCCGGGACGCACATGCGCGGCCGAGATCAGTCCGGGGCGGCCGGCCGCCGCGACGACGACGTCCGCGCCGGCGGTCACGGCGGCCAGGTCGGGGGTGCGGGAGTGGCAGACGGTCACCGTGGCGTCCCGGTCGAGCAGCAGGAGCGCCGCGGGCTTGCCGACCACCGTGGAGCGGCCGACGACGGCGACGTGCCGGCCGGACAACTCGATCCCGTGGTGCTCCAGGAGCGCCACGACCGCCTCCGCCGTCGCCGGGGCGAACGCGGGCAGCCGCGCGGCGAGCCGGCCGAGGCTGACCGGGTTGGCGCCGTCGACGTCCTTGCCGGGCGGAACGGCCGACGCCAGGTCTTCCAGAGCGGCGCCCGCCGGCAGCGGGGTCTGCAGGATGACGCCGTGGACGGCGATGTCCTCGCCGAGCCGGGTGAGTTCGGCGCGCAGGGCGGCCGCGGTCGCCTCCGGGCCCAGGTCGTGGATGTCGCAGACGATGCCGGACGCGGCGGCGGCGCGCGCGATGGAGCGCACGTACCAGGCGCTGGACTCGTCGGCGGTGGCGACGACGACCGCGAGCCGGGGCGGCCGTCCCGCCGCCGTCAGCGCGGCGGCGCGGGCGGTGGTCTCCTCCCGCAGGGCGGCGGCGAGTTCCCTGCCCGACAGGGTGCGTGCGGGGCTCATCGCGCGATCTCCCGGCGTACGGCGTCGGTCACGCGGTCGGCACGGTCCATGAGCGGGCCGGCGGCGCCGGCGGTCGCGGAGAATCCGGCCCGGACGGTGCCGTCCTTGATGCCGCCGAGGTTGATCTCGATGTTGACCCGCGCGGTTCCGGCGGCGGCGCGGGCCGCCTCCGTGGCGGCGGCGACGTCCGACAGGACGTTGCGGTTGCAGATCGGCAGCAGTTCCTCGGCGAGCGCGACCACGCGCTCCGCGACGCCGACGACCTCGGCCGGCGGGCGGGCCGCGCCCTCCAGGGCGGCGGCGACGGCGGCCGAGCGGGCCGTCTTCTCCTCGTCGGTGCCCTTGGGCAGCCGGTAGGCGTCGGTGACGGCGGTGAAGGCGGTGGCGTCCTCGGCGCCCAGGCGCAGGGCGGTCTCGCGCAGTTCGTCGGCGGCCGCGGCGATCCGCCCGACGGCGGCGGCGTGCGCGGCGTACCGCTCGCCCGTGGTGTAGCGGGCGACCATCGCCGCGAGGGCGGCGCCCTGGGCCGCGTGCAGGGCCGCCGAGGCGCCCCCGCCCGGCGCCGGCACCCGGGCGGACAACTCCTCCAGGAACTCACCGATCGTCTGGTCGCGCATGCCCGCGATCCTTTCACGGCGGCAGGGCCGGGACAGGTGTGGGAGCGCTCTCCTACGATGCGGGTCATGCGGAGCCTCACCAAGCGCACTCTGACGTCCGATCAGCTCTCCGCCCTGCTGCGCGCGTCGGCCGGGACCGGCTGCCGCGTCGAGGCCGAGCTGACGGACGGCTGGTTCAACGCCGCCTACCGTGTGCGGCTCGACGACGGACGCCCCGCCGTGGTGAAGGTCGCGCCCCCGCCGGAGGCCGCCGTACTGCGCTACGAGCGCGGCATCATGGCGACGGAGATCATGGTGCACCGCCGGGCCGCCGCCCTCGACGGCGTTCCGCTGCCCGAACTGCTCCACGCGGGGCCGGACTTCATGGCGCTGTCCGTCCTGCCCGGAACGCCCTGGGACAAGGCCGCCGACCGCCTCCCGCCCGGGCGGCAGGCCGCACTGCGCCGCGAACTCGGCCGGATCGCGGCGCGGCTGCACACCCTGACCTCGCAGGACGGCCGCTACGGCTACCCCGCCCCCGAAGCCGGGCTGTCGGCGGCGGACTGGCCGTCCGCCTTCGCCGCGATGGTCGAGGCGATGCTGGAGGACGCCGCGCGATGGCACTCCCCGCTCGGGGTGCCGGCCGGGGAGATACGGGAGCTGGTCGCCGCCGGCGCGTCGGCGCTCGCCCGGGTCGACCGGCCGCGGCTGGTCCACTTCGACCTGTGGCCCGGCAATGTCTTCGTCTCCGGCGACGGCACCGCCGTCACCGGCCTCATCGACCACGAACGCGCCTTCTTCGGCGACCCGGCGGCCGAACTGGTCTCCCTCGGCCTCGGCGGCGACACCGGCCCGGACAGCGATCTCGTCGCCGGCTACCGCGAGGCCGGCGGGCACCTGGACTTCGGGCCCGGCATGCGGCAGCGGCTGGCGCTCTACCGCCTCTACCTCGGCCTGATCATCGTCGTCGAGTGCGGTCCGCGCGGCTACGGCGCCGACCACCTGCGCAGCTGCCGTGCCGCGCTCGGGCGGTGGGCGGAGGAGGCCAGGGCCGCCGCGGCCGCCCGCTGAGGTCAGCCGGCGGAACCACCGGGCTGCACGACCATGTTGCGGCCGCCGAGCGGGCCGACCCGTCCGGCGTGGTCGGGCTGGTGCGCCGCCGGGGCCGCGCCCGTACCGGTGCCGCTCCCGGTCACGACAGGGGGCGCCGCGTGCGCCCCCTGGGAATGCTGCGCCGTGCCCGGGGTGATCGCCATCGGCGCCGCGGTGGTCGGCACGGCGGCGGCCGGTGCCGTGACGGCGCGGGTGGCGTCGGCCTTGGACTGCTCGTCCTTCTCCGGCGCGTGCGTCACCCCGAACCGGGTCCGCAGATGGTGCCCCGCCGCCTCGTCCAGACTCACCGGGCGCTGCAGCCGCACCGCCAGCCGGCTCGCCTCGCGGCCCAGTGCCGCCAGGTCCTCCCAGCGGAGGTGGACGACCAGGGGCAGTTCCGCCTCGCCGTCGGGAAGTGCCTGAAGTGCCTGGAAGGAGACGTTGCTCTGACTGTTCATCGGCCGGTCCTCACCCTCGTGACGATCTCGGGCAGCTTTTGTGCGGCACCCGCTACGCGAGGGGATACGCAGACCGCGCCCGCGGCGTTCACCCGGCCCGCCCCCGCCCTGTGCGGGCGGGGACGGGCTCAGAGGCGGCCGAGCGGCTACCGCGCGTTCATGAACTCACCGGGCTCCAGGGCGCGTTCGTTGATGCGGACATCGCCGATCCAGCCGTGCAGGAGCTGGTCGAGCTTGCCCCCGTACTCGTAGCCGCCGAGCATCCAGGGCAGGCCCAGGGCGGTGAGGCCGGAGGCGCGGGTGGAGGGGTTGCGGGCGACGGGGCAGCCGTCGACGTACATGGTGGTGTGGCGGCCGTCGTTGACGACGGCGACGTGCCACCAGGTGTCCAGCGGCAGCTCGTGGCCCCAGTTGGTGACCGAGCCGGCGGTGTTCAGCGGGTAGACGCACCACTGGAGCTCGCGCCCGCCGGACAGGCTGAGCGTCACGACCGGCTCGTCGGGGTCGCCCGCGGTCTTGCCGGCCTCGCGGCTGAGCCCCCAGCGGCTGAGCAGGGCGGCCCAGGCGTTGCGGCCCTCGTCCCAGTCGGCGGGGAGCTTGAAGAACGCCTCGAAGGTGTAACCGGAGCGGAACGTCGCCGAGTTGAGCGGGGCGTGGTCGCCGGTGGTCAGGTGGGCGCCGCGCAGCGGGCTCTTGTCGCCGGCGAAGTACAGGCTGGCGTGACCGGGCTGGTCGGGGTGGTGCTCGGCGGACCAGGTCAGGGCGGTCGCCGGGTCGGAGCCGGGCGCGACGACCTTGGTGAGGTCGTTGCCGCGGCCCGTCAGGTCGCGCACCCGGTCGGTGTCGTGGGAGGCGTCGAAGCGCCAGTACGCGACCGTGCCGGGGATCAGCATCCGCGAGGCCGGACGCGACGGGCGCGCGGCGACCGGGGCGAAGCCCGCGAAGCGCTCGGCGAAGTCGATGTCGACGGCGAAGCGGTCCTGCGGGCCCGTCAGCTCGACCTCCTCGCGCTCCAGTGCGTTCAGGCCCTCGCCGGCCCGGCCGAGGATCCAGGGGGAGACGGTCTCGACGTCGATGGTGTTGCGCGCCAGGTCGAAGCGGTAGAGCCGGATCATCGCGGCGCCGCCGTAGTAGCGGTTCTGGTAGTTCGTGATGTGCAGGTGGGTGGCATTGCCCGCGGCGTTGGTGCGGGTGGTCCGGGCGGGCGGCCAGAAGTGCCCGTTCAGGGTGAGGAAGATCTGGTCCGTGTCGTTGATCAGCTCGTCCCACAGCTCCTGGCCGTGGTCGGACAGCTGCGCCTCGTCGCCGTAGGTGTTCGCGTACACGACCTCGTGGGTCGTGAGGACCACCGGCGTGCCGGGGTGCCGCGCGACGACGTCCTTCGCCCAGGCGATGCCGCCCGGCGAGGGCCGCCAGTCCAGGGAGAGCACCATCCACTCGCGGCCGCCCGCGCGGAACAGGTGGTAGTGGTTGTAGCCGTCCGGGCTGGCGCCGCCGAACGTGGGCGCGTCGCGGTAGCGGTCCGGGCCGAAGACGTCCAGGTAGGGGGAGTCGCCCCGCTGGTCGTCGGTGGAGGAGTTGATGTCGTGGTTGCCCGCGACGACGCTGTAGGGCACGCCCTTGCGGTCCAGGATGCGGAACGCGTCGCCGACGGCGGCGAATTCACCGGCCTGGCCGTTCTGGGTGACATCACCCAGATGCGCCATGAAGACGATGTTCTCGTCCTTGCCGTGGTCCAGTAGGTACCGGAACGACGCCTCGACGGGGGCCGGGTGGATGCTCTCGCCGTCGAAGAGGTACTGCGTGTCCGGCATCACGACCAGCGTGAAGCGCGCGTCGTCGGTGTCGGGGCGCCAAGAGCCGCCGTGGCTCGTGCCGGCCGTCGCGGGGGGGGGGGCCCCCCCCCCGGGGGGGGGGGGGCCCCCCCCCCCCCCCCCCCCCCCCCCCCCCCCCCCCCCCCCCCCCCCCCCCCCCCCCCCCCCCCCCCCCCCCCCGCCCCGGCCCCCCCCCCCCCCCCCCCCCCCCCCGGGCCCGCGCCCGCTGAACTCCAGCTCGGCGATCAGCTC